>JAQTUK010000205.1 GCA_028710285.1 Methylacidiphilaceae bacterium
TATCCCCCACGCGCTGAACGACCAGGTTCCCGCCCCGATCCTGCTTGAGGCCGGTCGCACGGGAGCGGAGGAAGCGAACGCCGTGTTCCCGCTCGGCCCTCTCCACGAAAGCGTCGAAATGCTTCCCCTGGGCCCGGAGGTCGATCCCGAAGATGGCCGCACTGAGGCCCGGGACGTGCTCGGCGGCGACCACCGTCTCCTTGACCGCCTGCATGCAGCACATGGATGAGCAGGCGGGGGAACCGGCAACCCGGTCGCGCGAGCCCACGCACTGGAGAAAGGCGATCCGCTTCGGCTCTTTCCCGTCGGAGGGTCGGCGGACGCGGCCGCCGGAAGGGCCCGAGGCGCAGAGCATCCTTTCGAACTCGAGCGAGGTGACGACGTTCTCGAAGCGGCCGTAGCCGAACTCCCGCCGCAGGGCGGGGTCGAACTCGCTCGAGCCGGCGGCGAGAATGACGCTGCCGACCTTAAGCTCGATCTCCTCCGGTTTCTGCTCGTATTCCACCGCGCCCGCGTCGCAGGCCTTCCGGCAGATGCCGCAGCGCTTTTTCGTGAGCATCAGGCAGGACTTGTCGTCGATGACCGCGGCCAGCGGGATCGCCTGGGGGAAAGGGACGCGGATCGCCTTCGTCTCGCAGAGCATCTGGTTGAAGGGGTCCTTCACCTTGACCGGGCACTTCTGGACGCAGATCCCGCAGCCCGTGCATTTTTCGAGCGAAACGTAACGCGGACGCCTGAGAACGCGGGCGGTGAACTCGCCCGCGGTTCCGCTCACGTCCAGGAGGGAGGAGTTGGTGAGAAGCTTGATCCGGGGGTGGCCCCCGGCGTCAACCAGCTTGGGGGAGAGGATGCAGAGGGCGCAATCGTTGGTGGGGAAGGTCTTGTCCAGCTTGGCCATCCTCCCCCCGATCGAGGGCGCCTCTTCGAGGAGGAAGACTTCCGCCCCCATCTCGGCGAGGTCGAGGGAAGCCTGAATGCCCGCGATGCCGCCGCCGACCACGAGCACCTTTCCAGTGATTCTTCGCTCCTCAGTCATACATTCAGGCCATAAAATCCGAATATCGAATTTATTGTTATTTATGCGGAACGGGCTTCCCCAGTTTTGACACAAGTGCTTCGATCTTCTTCCGTCTCTCATCGATCATGTCGGCGTCGATCTTCTCCAGGGCGGGCAGAAGCTCGGGCGGGGCGTAGCCCTGCTCGACGGCCATGTCGCGCAAGACCTCCATCACCCGGGTGAACTGGACGTCCTGGGGGCAGTGGACCTGGCAGCGGTAGCAGTTCAGGCAGTGCAAGATCAGGTCGGAGGAGAGGACCTCCTCCTTCATCCCGAGGAGGATCATGTGGACGAACTTGCGCGGGCTGTAGGCGGGGGTCTTCTCGCTCACCGGGCAGGAGAGGGTGCAGGAGGCGCAGGCGAAACAGCGGGCGATGTGCTCGCCGCCGGGCCGGCCGGCGACCTCGTACTTGAAGTTAGGGTCGAGCGTGGAAGCGTCGACGACGCCGGTTTTCGATGGAGCCTTGGTCATGAAACGTCTCCCGATCTCTGGGACAAACTCCTTCACCCCGACCTTCGGTCGGGGATCCGTGCTGGCTTGGATCGCGACAAGATGCCGCTCCCACCAATTCCGCTTTCGATCGCTCGTTATGCGTGCCTGTGGGAGCGGCATCTTGCCGCGACCCGGGCCAACCCGGCATCGGGGCGAGACGCCCCTCCCACACCATCAGCATGCGTCTGCTCGCTCGGCGGACCCGCGGGAGTCGCGATCCAGGCCGGGCCGTGGTTTTCAACCGTGAATCTACGCGAATGGACCGAGGCCTCCGTGGTTTCCGCCCTAGTCTTCGACCGTCTTCAGTTCGTCTTCCCGGAAAGTCGCCAGCGGCAGCGGATCGTCGAAGCTTCGCCCCGGCTCGTAGTCGAAGAGCTTCGAGACCGCCGAGCCGATCGAGGCGTAGATAGCGGAGAGGGGGATGTCGTTCGGGCAGGCCGCCTCGCACATCCCGCAGGAGACGCAGGAGGAGACCATGTGGTTGAGCCGCGTGAGCTGGAACAGGAGCGTGTCCGCCGGCATCTTGATCGCCCCTTTCTTCTGCGCCCAGGAAAGATAGCGGCCGGCGTCGTAGCCGAGCTTCATCGGATCGGAGAAGAGGCACTCCTTGCAGCAGCAGATCGGGCAGACGGAGCGGCAGTTGTAACAGCGGACGCAGTTCGAGATCAGGGAGAGGAAATCGCCGAGGTCGATCTTCTCGCGGGCGGCTTGGCGCTTCTCGACCAGGCCGGCCAGCCGCTTGCTCCGGTCCGGGCTTTCTTTCCCCGGAGGGAGTTTCAGGGCCTGCAGGGCCTTCGCCCCCTTCTCCGTCCTCGCTTCCGCTGTCACTCCCGACGGCAGATCCGCGCCGAAGAGCCGGATCGCCACGTCGACCGCCGCCGGCTCGGGCCTGACGCAGAGTCGGCAGCCGGCGCGGAGCTTTGCCTCCGCCGCCGCCGTCCCCGCCAGCGCGAGAAAGGCCTTTTCCGGATCGTCCGTCTCCTTCGCCCAATCGGCGAAATCCTTGACCGGAAATGTCCCGAAGCAGTCGGCGCTGATTAAAAGGAGGTTATCCGCGACGGCCTGCTGGAGCTTGATGAGCTCCACCACCGCCCGCGCCTCGCAGGGGCGGAGGAAGGCCGCGATCTGGCCCGCGGACTTCCCGGAGGTGAGCTCGCCGACCGCGGCGGCGGAGTTCACCGCCATTATGGGGCTCACTGAATCGACCAAAACGACGGACTCCGGCGTCGCGGCCAGCGTCATCGCCGCCGTCTTCCCCATCCGCTGGGGTATGAGCGCGGCATCGGCGATCTTTTCCGAGAGCAGACGGCGGAAGAAAGCGGTGACCGCTCCTTCCTCGGCCTTCGGTATCGTATATAGCTCGGTCTTCATCTACTGCTCGCCGCTTGATTCCTTGTCGGTTGCCGTTTCCCGTGAGAACGATATTCCTGCCTGCCCATCACAAACTCAACTCGCGCCGGCGCGCTGTGCGTCACTGTGGGAGCGGCGTCCTCGCCGCGATCCGAGCCAACCTGGATCGG
>JAQTUK010000206.1 GCA_028710285.1 Methylacidiphilaceae bacterium
GCCGAAGTGGGGGCAGAGCTGATGCCGGATGACAAGCGCGAGCGGATCAAGGGGCTGATGGCCGAGGGGCACACCGTCGCCATGCTCGGCGACGGCGTGAACGACGCACCCGCTCTTATGGAGGCCGATGTCGGCGTGGCGATGGGATCGGGGACCGACGTGGCGCGCGAGAGCGCCGACGTGGTCCTACTCGGCAACGACCTTAGGAAATTTGCCGAGACGCTGTCGATCGCACGGCGCACGCGGCGGATCATATGGACGAACTTCGCAGGGACGATCGGCGTGGATCTTCTCGGGATCGCGCTCGCCGCCTGCGGCTTCCTCAACCCACTGCTTGCGGCCTTCATCCACGTCGCTTCGGAGATGACCTTCATTCTCAATTCCGCGCGGCTGCTGCCGGGGCGCACGTTTGTCGCTTGCCGTCTCAGTTTCGGCGATCGAACGAGTGGAGATGTTGCCTGGGTTGTACGGAAGGATGGTCCATAGGCATCTCAATGGAGCCACCCGATGATCTGCGCTTCCGAGACGAATAGCGGCATGCCTTCTTTGGCGAGGATGCGCGGTCGCGGCACTTCCGTCGAACCTCGAAAACCGACTCTTCCGGAAGCTCCAGATGACCGACGACGTGGCGACCGATCAGGACCTCCGGGTACCGCCCGGCAATCCCTTCGAAAAGCTGCGCGCTAATCTAGCCGGGTTCCACTCGTTCCGCGTCCACAGTCAGTGGCGGCTGGCCTTCCGATGGGACGGCAGCCGCGGCGAGGCAGAAGGCATCTATCTGGATGACCGCAGCGACAGATGATGCGAAGCATGCGGATCACGAAGCGCAAGCCGGCCACGGTCGGCGAGAAATCCTGGTTGAGGAGTTCATGCGCCCATGGGACTGACGCAGGCCGCGTTGGCGGAGGCGATAGGAGTTCCACGCAAACGCAGTGCCTATTCAGGGACGGAAGTGGCGGACAGGGAGGGATTCGAACCCTCGGGCCGCTTTTGACGACCACACGCTTTCCAGGCGTGCCCAATCAACCGCTCTGGCACCTGTCCCCGGGATGAAATCGAGGGAACTGCGGTCTTCGGCCAATGGCAAGAAGATTTTGGCGCGCCTGGGGTGGGCTAGAACATGCCAGGACTGCCCATCGAACCGCCATAGGCCCCCGTCCCAGCCTGCTCCGGCCCCTTCTGCAAGTCGGACAGCTGGACGAAGCCGCGTATTCCCCGGGTTGTCTCGACACGGGCATAGCTCCCCGCCGATTGGAGGATCTTCACCCGGGTTCCCTTCTCGAGGTAGGTGTCGGGCGCTTCCTGTCCAGGGCCTTGGGAATAAAGAGGCGCATCGTTCTTGGTGACCAGGTCGTAGCCCCCGGCGACCGTAGCGCAGCCCGAAAGGCCCACAAAGAGGAGGCAGGCGAGGACAGGTGCCCAGGACGGAAGTGCGGCCAGGGGTCGTGAAAAGCGAGCGAAAGAAGGGTTCACGAAGGGAGAAACTCTCGTGGATCGGTAATCCGTCCGGTCAACGCGGAAGCGGCGACGGTGTAGGGAGATGCCAGGTAAACCTTGGATTCCTTGTGACCCATGCGGCCGGGGAAGTTCCGGTTGGTCGCCGAAATGCAAACCATGGGCCGATCGAGTCGACCGAAGGTGTCCATGGGACCGCCCAGGCAGGCGGCGCAGGAAGCGTTCTCCGTGAGGCGCACGCCGGCGGATTCCAGGATCGCCCAGACGCTTTTCCCGTCGATTTGCAGGCGATGGAGCTCGGAGACGACGAGAGGGGTGGCAGGCACGGCAAAGGTCTCCACGGCGACCTGCTTCCCGTTGATGACCTGGGCGAAAGCCAGAAAATCGGACAGCTTTCCTCCCGTGCAGGAGCCGAGGTAGGCCCGGTCGATGCGCACGGAGGAAAGCCGCTGCGCCAGTTCCCGGTTGCCGGGATTGGGCGGCTGGGCGACGGTGGGCTCAAGCGCGGAAAGATCGATGGTCTGCTCCGCGAGAACGGGCGCGCCCGGATCCAACTCCACGGGCTCGAACTGCGCATGGGTCTCGTTTCGCCGGCAGCTTTCCCGAACGAAGGCCAGGGTCTTTTCGTCGGCGGGAAAGACGCCGTTTTTTCCGCCCGCCTCAATGGCCATGTTGGCGATGGTCATCCGGTCTTCCATGGAGAGGCTGGCAATGCCCTCGCCGACAAACTCCATGGCGCAATAGGTTGCCCCGTCGAATCCGATCCGCCCGATGATCTCGAGGATGACATCCTTGGCCATGACGCCCATGGGGAGCTCGCCCTCCAAGCGAAATCGCAGGGTAGGGGGCACCTTGAGGAGCAGCTTGCCCGTGCCCAGGACGAAGCCCGCGTCGGTGTTCCCGATGCCGGTGGCGAAGAGGTTGAAGGCTCCGGCGGTGCAGGTGTGGCTATCGGTGCCCAGAAAAATCTCGCCGGGCCGGACGTGGCCTCGCTCCGGGACCGCGGTATGGCAGACTCCTCCGTAGCGGGCCCCGTATTGACGGGTGAGCGGTCCTCGGGAGGAGTCGAACTGCCAGTGGCCGTTCGCGTCGTCGATCACGTCGTAGAAGTAGGGTAACTGCTGGGCGCGGGAGAATTCGCGGAGCAGGTCCACGTTTCGGTTGGATTGAGAATCGGAGGTGAAGATGTAGTGATCGGGGATGATCACCACCTTGCGCGGGTCCCATACCCGGGCGGCTTTGCCGAATTCCCGCTGGAAGACGCCAATGGTTCCTGGGCCGCAGATGTCGTGGGTGAGCAGCACGTCGACGTTCACCCAGACGTTGTCTCCGGGGGCAACCGTCTTTTTCCCGCTTGCCCGGGCAAGAAGCTTTTCGGTGAGAGTCATGACCTGGAAGGGATACTCTACCCGTTCGTCCTGCTTCCTGTCAAAGATGCGAATGGGCTCCAGCCCTCTTCACGCTTCCAAGGCCCGCTGGAGCTCCGCCAGCACGGGGGCAATCGAGATGGGTTGCGGCGCGGCCACCTGGGTGGAGATATCCGGATCTTTCAGTCCGTGTCCGGTCAAGGTAATGACGACGCGGCTGCCGGGCGGGATGCGTCCTT
>JAQTUK010000207.1 GCA_028710285.1 Methylacidiphilaceae bacterium
CCGCCGGAGCCCTCCCACGTGGAGGCGAAGGTGCTGGACGCGACCTACGATGTGCCGAGCCGCACGCTCGCCTTCCGGGTCCAGGTCCACAACACCGGGGATCGTCCCTTGGTGCTCAAGGAGTTCATGACGGCCAACGTCCGGTTCTTCAATGAGCAGGTTCCGGGCAACGTCTGGAATCCGGACTTCCCCGAGGTCTACGGAGGGGCGATGAAAATCACTCCGTCCGAGCCGATTGGGCCCGGAGAGACCAAGGTGCTCGAGGTCGTGATGGCGAGTGCCGAGTGGGAGAACCAGCGGCTGACGATGTATCACGAGACGACGAACCGCTTTGGCGGGCTGCTCTTCTTCAGCGACCCGACCGGGGCGCGGAGCATCATCGCGGTCGCCGATCAGTTGGTCATTCCGAAGTTCGGCGTGACGCAGATGTAGTTTGCTTCGACTCTCCCGGAGAGCCGAACCCGGTGCGCCCTTCTTCTCCCCTCGGGGAGGGAAGGGCGCGCCTTTTCTCCCCGGGGTACGGTGCTCGCGCTCCCCCCTTATTCCGCGGGACCGCTCCACCGCCCCCCTACGACGGCAAATGAGAGCCCTGCCTGCGCCGAGCTGGCCGCCCGTGTTTGCCCGAAGACAACGGAAACGGAAGCGACGAATCGAAGAGGGTCGGCAAGGACCGGGGAAGGCCCCGAAAAGAAGGGCATTCCTGCATGTAGCGATTGCCACACTGTGTGCAAATGCATTAGGAACAAGGAGGGATCCGGATCGGGAATCCGCCCAGTTCTCGACAGCGCCGCCTGGCCGCTGTCGGGTGCACCAGACGAAACCAAAGGAGGAGAAATGGAAAGGGAAAGAGAGAAGGAAGGGGGAAGCAAGAGGAGCGGAGGAAGGGAGCGGACGGCATGCCGCACCCGGGCGATGCGGCCGCCGCGTTCCTGGCATGGGATTCTTGCCCTGGTTCTTGCGCCCTCAGCCCTCTTCGCGGCCCAGGTGACCTCGATCGAAGGGGTCGGTATTGCGACGTCCAACTACGCGGTTCAGCTCACCGAAGGGGACAGCTTGGAAGCGGGAAGGATCATCCGGACCAACGATTTTGCAACCTGCACGCTCGGCTGGCCCGGGAATGCGGACCGGGTCGTGCTCGAGCCCGCGAGCAACGCCGAGCTCACGGGAGAGAACCCGATCCGTTTTCGGCTCGAGTACGGCAAGATCCGTTTCACCGGCAAGGACATTGAGGTGGCAACCGCGCAGGCGATCACGACGGCCAAGCAGGCGGGAAGCTACTCGGTCTCTCTCAAGGATCGCAAGGAGATCGTGGACGTCCTCGAAGGAGAGGCGATCGTCGCCGTCGGCGCGAACAAGGAGCAACATGCGCTCCGTAGCGGGGAGGAGCTCGAAATTGGCGCCAACGGGTCGGTCAAGAAGGGACCAGTCGCAACCAAGAGCGAAGGCAAGTAACCGGCGGCAGTCGGCGGCGGGCGCGTGACAGTGGCGCCGAGTCCCTAGCGATCCTTCCTCCGCCAGGGTTGAGCGAGTGTCGATGAGCGAGAGGCTTTGGCGCTTTCTGATCAGCGGAGCCGCCGCGATCCTGCTCTTTCTCCTGGCTGCTTATGGGCTTCGGGCGGCGTACAGCTGGAAACGGGAACCGGAACGGCTTCGCGCCAACTTGGCGGTGATCCTCGGTCTCTGCTTTCTGCTCGCCTTCCTCGCGTTTCTGGCACGCAGCCATCATCCCTGAGCGGCCCATGGACGCGCCTCGCCCATGGAAATCGAGGGGTTGAGCGATACTACTCCGCTACCGACGCTTTCTGCTATCCCTGCTACCACTGGGCGGGCGTAAAGAAGCCCATCCCGCTTGATAGCTTAAACGCAAAGCGGATTACCGTCAGCGTGACCATCACGAAGAGAAAGATCAACAGGTGGCGAAAGTTTGTTTCGTTCCCGTCCCCTCCAGGAGGCGGCCATTTCGGGTTCGCGACCATGGAAAAGAGCCTAACAAAGTTTCTGGGTTTGCAAATGCAAGAATTACACCACGGGAGAAGAAAGTTTCTTTGGCCGGCGCTTCCCCCCCCAGAGAGAATCTGGACCCGGGGGGGGAAGCCTAGCCGGCATCGGCATTGCTAGGGGAGGATCGCGGCGTGATCCTATGGGACTTTTGCGCGATCCATTCCCTTCGTTGCTGTTCAAGAGCACAAATTGCTTGCGTGCCACCCTCCTCTTCGGCAGAGTGGTGCCCATCAAGCGGGCAGGAAGACCGCCCACCAGAGTGGGAAAGGGAAGGGGCAAGCCTGCTAAGGTTAAGGAAGAGGAGGAGAGAACTATGGGCGCAATTTGGCTCGTCCTTTGCTGGATGCTGATTTTCGTGGCGGCTTACGCGATCAAGGGTACGTAACCCTGATGCGGGTCGGAGCGATTTAGCAGGCGGCCTGCCCCATCCAACCTAGGAATAGGGGAGGAACGGGCAGGCGGCTTGTGTCTTTTTGACGGTGATCTTCTCGCGGGGAAGATCACACAAGGAATCCTAGCCAACGGCTAGGGAGTGAGCAATCTCTGGCAACGAGAGATCGCTGTCTGCCAAGGGAAGCGGCCCATCCGGCACGAACCGCGCTACAGCTAGAAGGTTTCGGTCACATCGCCGCACAGCAGCATGGCCGAGCCGTAAAAGGGATTCTTGATCTCTTTGTCGGTTTGGATCCAGCTCGCCTGGGCCATGGGGCAGGTGCAGACGAAGTAATGCCCAGTCTGCACATGATGATCCCGGAAAAGGGCGATGAGCCGATCGCTGACATCCTTGTAGGCGAGCCGCGCGGTATCGAGATCGGTCGCCT
This sequence comes from Methylacidiphilaceae bacterium, assembly GCA_028710285.1. GTDB lineage: Bacteria > Verrucomicrobiota > Verrucomicrobiia > Methylacidiphilales > Methylacidiphilaceae > Methylacidimicrobium. The sequence goes on from JAQTUK010000207.1 coordinate 2,823, forward strand.
TCGCCAGCCGATCCAGGTCGGCGGGAAGCTCCTTGGGGAAAAAGCCGCTTTTCTCGCGCTCGACCAGGCTTTTCATGGCCGCCGCCTGGGAAGCAACTCCCTTCAGAGAGTCATCCGCGAGCGCCTTTCCGATCGCAAGGTAGGGGGGCATCGCCGAATCGAGGGCAGGAGGTAGGGGTTCCGCCATGGCGGCGAATGTCCAGCCCGCTGCCATCCAGAAGA
>JAQTUK010000208.1 GCA_028710285.1 Methylacidiphilaceae bacterium
GACGACGATTGCCACGGCTATTGAGCTCGCAAAACTGCTTGCCTCGAATACAGCTCCGGCGAGCTCGTCAGAGGATAGCTCAATCGAGCTCTTTGGACGAGCGCTCGAAATTCTACGCCCTCAGCCAGCGCCGCCGGTACCGGCGATCATATCCTCTCCATCGCAGCCGTATCAGCCGGTAAAATTATCCGATCATTTGTCGCGACTTGAGCCCGATCAGGCAGTAGGGTGTCTACAGGATGCCCTCGCCAAAATGCCCCTTGAGCGGCGCAACGGCGCCATGGCTGCGCTGTTGCGCGCCCTCGCCGACACTGGTATATTGGATGGTGATGGCGACACGGATGACGAGGCCCTCGACGATACCGATACCGATGAAACAGCTCCCGGGAGTGACGATTAGGATTCCAGGGGGGGCGCTCGACCAAATGAGAGAGACGATCCGCGTTATAGGGCGCGGCATCGTCCAGGGGTCGACGTATCTGCCGATCCGAAACCTCGCTGCCGCGTGGGCCTCGATGGCGGCGCCCAAGAATTATATCGAGCAGGCGCAGAGCGTGTTCGACGGGTTTTTGTCGCGATGGCGATACGTCCGCGATCCCGTCACTCGAGAGCTCGTGACCTACTCTCCGGAGGCGATCTATCGGCTCATGCTGGCCGGTGATGGCGTGGGCGTGGGCCTCGGGCTGGGCGCGGGGGATTGCGATTGTGCTACCGTCGCCCTCGGGGCGTTGTACCACGCGATCGGATTCCCGGTGCGAATCGCCACGATCGCGAAACCTGGATCTGCTCCGTCGCAATTGATGGACCATGTGTTTCCCGAGATCAATGTCCCCGGTGTCGGCTGGGTGACTACCGATCCGGTACTTCACCCACGGGGGAAATTCGGGGATCATCCCCCGGCGTGCAGAAAAAAAATCTACGATCTATCGGGGAACGTGGTAGGATATTGGGGCAACCTCAAAGGAGGAAACGATATGAAACGACCGTATAATTGGCAATCGTACCCCAAGGATTATCTGGGAGGATATCTCGGGAGCATAGGATATGAGCTGCCGGAACCGTATCAGGCGGACCATTCCGGGCTGCTCGGAGCCGTGGAATATTGGCCAGGATCGGAGCCGCAAGAGTGGTCAACCGTTGGCCTCGCGGGTTGGGGATATCTGTCTCCGTCCATGGGTGTCATCGACGGTACCGCCCTCGGCGGCATCGGCGTAGAGGTCGATGATGAACAGCTCGACCCGTCGGGCTACGTCCGGACACCCATGATCGAGCTCGGGGGGTCCGACTACCAGTATGTGGCCGCCAATGGTCGCCCATATGACGGAATGCTCGGGCTCGGGGATGATGGGGAGGTATATTACTACGACGGCTTGGGGGGGTGGTTCAAGCGCCTAAGGAGGCGCATCCGTCGCGGATTCAAGAAAATCGGCCGGGGGATACGGAAAGTTGCCCGCGGCATTCGCAAGGTGAGAAAACGGATCCAAAAGGGCATCCGAAAAGTTGTCCGTCGGCTTCCCGGAGGAAAAATGCTTTTGAAAATCGGCGGAAAACTGCGGAAAATAGCGATGCGGGTGGTAAAGCCACTCGCAAAGTTTGGTCGAAAACTCGCCCCGATCGCCGCCATGATACCGGGATACGGGCCCGCGATCGCCGCAGGCCTCAGGATAGGCGGAAAAATCGCCCAGCACATGGGCGGAGCGGGTCGAGGAGCTGTGCAGATTCGCCGGGCCTATGGACCGACGGCGATACAGCCCGAAGCGTTCGAGGCTCGCGAAGACTACTCGAGGATATTGCACTGACGATGGATCCAAGGTACTACATAGGACAGCGAGACAGGAGGACGGAGCAGTTGTGGTTGACGCGGAGGTCCGCTCAGTACGGGTTGCGGCGCCGTCCTGTAGTGCTTGGATATGGATATCTCGGATATCTTGGTCAATCATATGAAAGACTTCTTCCAGGCACTGGACAGATCTCCGCAGTGCCCATGCCGGGGGCGTGGTACCAGCTCAAAAAAGGGGATACGTACTGGGCAGTGTCCAAGGGGGCTTATGGCGCGGATAATGTCAAAGCGGGGCTTTACGCGATCAATGACTCGAGCTGGAACGCCTACATCCAGAAGGGGAAAAAGGGCTGGGAATCGTATAAAATCTCTGGTCTCCAAGCGACGCCAGATTACGTGGCCGGAACTCGGCAGCCGAAAGGCTCGGGAGGAGATTATCCTACCGTTTGGATACCGCCTATCGAAGGCGGAGAACCGGAAGACGTTATTGGAACGCCTGGAACACCTCCCCCGGTATATTTACCTGGCCCTGCTGGCCCTCAGGGTCCTATTGGTCCTATCGGACCTATTGGTCCCGTCGGCCCTATGGGTCCGAAGGGCGATAAGGGCGATGCAGGACCTCCTGGAAGCAGCGTCGACGCATCGGCGATAAAAAAGTCCATCCAGGACTACCTCGTCGCCAACCCACCGCCGCAAGGTCCGATGGGACCGATGGGACCCCCCGGTCCAATGGGTCCGGCGGGAAGCAGTGTCGACGCATCGGCGATAAAAAAGTCCATCCAGGACTACCTTGTCGCCAACCCGCCGCCGCAAGGTCCGATGGGACCGATGGGACCTCCAGGTCCAATGGGTCCGGCGGGACCTCCCGGGGCGAGCTCGGGCACCCAGAGCTCAGGAGGAAATGGAATGTGGTCAATTCCATTTCTCGCGCTTCTCGCGAGTCTACAGGGGTGACATGGTAATGGTAGATGAAAACAAAATGCCGGTATCCGCGATTAAAGTACCTCAGCCGATCGAGCGGCCGGCGACATCGAGCGAGCTTCGACTGTTTTCGCGATTCCAGGCCGAGCTCGACCGTCTCGAGCGTCTTGTGCAATCCGCAGGCCTTCGGCTCGAGAACATCTACCTCGCCGCCCGATACGCCTCGGCCGCGGGTCTCCCAGTGATATCGGTCAGCGCAGCGGAGGAGGAGAGCTATTTTTCAATATCTGATTCGGCGCGCAAACTCAGGGCG
>JAQTUK010000066.1 GCA_028710285.1 Methylacidiphilaceae bacterium
TGTATCGTCGAGCGCCGCATTCACCAGGTCCTTCGCATCGCACCACTCTTTTTTGAGTTTGTAATGTCCGGAGCTGAGCCGAGCCATATCCAGCAGATTTTCAACAAGCCGGTTCATTCGGGTCGAAGCCGAGGCGATCTCCTCCAAGTAGACCGCCTCCGACCCGAGTTTCCTGCGCGATTCTGCCGGGAGGCTCGAGACGGCCGCCGTGATCACAGCCAGAGGAGTCCGCATCTCGTGCGAGATCGAATTGAGAAGGGTTTGACTCAGACGCTCCGACTCGGCGGCCAGGCGGGAATGCTCGGCCACTTCGCAGAGATTTTGCCGATCGACCACGAGCGCGATCTGATTGGCACAGGCCTGCAAGAGCGTCTTCTGATCGAAGGTAAGGTTCTTTTCCTCTAAAAGCCGCACCCCCAGGACCCCAACCGCCTTCCCGGAGCTCACAAGCGGGATATAGTGTCCTTGGGAAAGGGGGAGATTGTCGGTGAATCGGCCCGAGGGCCGAACGTTTTCGAACGCCCATGCGGCGACGGCCGCCTCGCGCTCGCTCACCCGAAAGGTGCTTGCCCAGTGAGGCACCGAGTAGAGCCCTTTCTCCATCGGATTCGCCAAGAAGAAGGCGACCTCCGCGTGAAACGTCCTTCCGACATGCTCCACGACTCGGGAGACGATGTCGTCCATGGTCGTCGCCGACGAGAGTTCCTGCGTGAGGAGATAGAGGGCGGTCACCCTCTGCTCCCGCCGCCGCTCGGCCTTCTCCTGCGCTCGGGCGCGGGCAATGAACTGGCCCAAAACGAGAGCGACCACCAAGTAGGTGCTGACCATGATCCCGTTCTCGAACTCGAATACGCCCAGGGTGAAACGCGGAGAGAGGAAGAAGAAATCCCAGAGCACCGCACTCAAGAAGGCCGCGAAGAGAACCGGCCCCCTTCCGACGAAGAGGGCCAAAAGCACGATCGCGAGCAGATAGATCAACCCGATCGACCGGCTACCGAGCCAGGCATGAAGGGCGAGATTGACGTAGCTCAAGGCGAAGACGACGGCGGCCGTAACCCCGTAGGAGGAGCCGGGAGACTCCGCCATGCGCCAGCCGCGCGGCGCCCGCTCCGGCTTCGCTTCTCCCTCCACGCGCACGATATGGAGATCGATTTCCCCACTCTCTCGAGCCAGACGGTGGAGCAAGGAACGGCTCCGAAGCCAGTCGAGGAGACCGCTGCCTCCCGGTTTACCGAAGACAATCTGGGTCACGTTATGCTGCCGGGCGACCCGAACGAGTCCGCGCACCAGGTTGTCGTCGGTCGCCGTGGCGACCTCGCCCCCCAGTCGGCGAACGAGATCGAGATGATGTCCCAGCCGCGCTTCGTCCTCGGTGGAGAGCGGATGAATCGGTTCCACGTAAGCAGCGACCCAAGGGCAACCCAGGCTGTCGGCCAGCCGACGAGTCCACCGGATGAGCGGCTCCGAAAAGGGGCTCGCGCTCACGGCGACCATCAGCCGATGACCGGTCTTCCACGGTCCCAAGATGTGCATGAGCTGCATGTACTCGTGCACATCCTTGCCCGCCTTTTCCGCCGCCAGCCGCAGGACGATCTCACGCAGAGCCCGCAGATTTCCTTCCCGGAAAAAATGGAGGGCCGCGGCGCGCGCCCGATCCGGAATATAGACTTTTCCCTCCGACAGCCGCTTGAGCAGGTCCTCGGCCGAGAGGTCAATCACCTCGATTTCCGCCAGATCGACGAACCGGTCCGGCACGGTCTCTTGCACGGGGGCGCCGGTGATCTGTTGGACGGTGTCCGTTCGGCTCTCGATATGCTGCACATTGAGCGTCGTAAAGACATCGATGCCCGCCTCCAGCAGCTCTTCCACGTCCTGGTAGCGCTTCGGATGACGGCTTCCGGGAGCATTGCTGTGGGCCAACTCGTCGACGACGGCCAGATGCGGCCGGCGTGCGAGGAGCGCATCGAGATCCATCTCCTCCAGCCGCAACCCTCGATACTCCACCAAGCGCCGGGGAATCTTCGGAAGTCCCTCGACCAAGGCTTCCGTTTCCTTTCGCCCGTGAGTTTCGACATATCCAATCACGACGTCACGGCCGTTGGCCTGTTCCACGCGGGCGGCCTGGAGCATCGTGAAGGTCTTCCCGACCCCTGGACACATTCCCAAAAAGATCTTAAGATTTCCCCGTCGCTTCTCTGCCTCTTCCTTTGAGACGACGGCCAACAGGGAGTCCGGATTCGGACGTTCGTCGGACGGAACGGGCATGTTCCCAACAGACTAGCATCGCCTCGCGCCCTCTTCGAGCAAAAGGAGGAGCGGCGAGCGCGAACGGATAGCCGATTGTCGATTGCGGAGGGAAGCACGAGAATTGTCGTGCACCGCCTCCGGCTTTATGTTAAGCGCTCCTTTTCCAATCGAATCGGAGGTTCAGGTATGGCTCGTACAGTATTGCTCAAGGCCCAACAGCGCTCGGCGGTGGGAAGACACCGGGTGCGTCGCCTGCGGGCGCAAGGAAAAATTCCCGCCGTGCTCTACGGCAGAAAGGGCCATGTGGCACTGGAGATCGGTGCGCTGGAGCTCGTGGAGGCTTTCCACGGGAGAGGGACCGAAAAGGTTTTGATCGATCTCCAGGTGGAGGGTGCCGAGCGACCCGAGCATAAGCTCGCTTTCTTGCAAGACGTTCAAGCGGATCCGCTGACCGATCGCATCTTGCATGTCGATCTTCACGAGTTGTCTGCCGACGAGAAGATCCATACGGAGGTCGAAGTACACCCGGTTGGAGATCCGGTCGGAGTTCGCACCGGCGGAGGGTTGCTGCAGGCTCCGATCCGCCACCTGCGCATCAGTTGCTTGCCCCACGATCTCCCCGAGTCGATCGCGGTCGACGTCGAGGCGCTGGGTGTCGGAGAGTCGATCCACGTTGGAGACGTCGCCCCGCCGGCCGGCGTCGAATTTCTCAACCCGAAAGATCAAGTTCTCTTCACGATTACCGCTCCACAAACCGAAGAGGTGCCTTCGGTCCAGGAAGCCAAGGAGCCCGAGCTTGTGCGGGCGCGAAAGGAAGCCGAAGAGGGCTCCAAGGAGTAGCCTCCTCCGAGAGGGGTTGAACCGTGCAGACCAAGCCGCCGGTCCGTCCTTAGGCTCGTAGCCAAACCGAGCACGCGAGAAGGTGTTTTCTCTGATCTTCGGATTGGGCAACCCCGGACCCGAGTACCGCGGCACGCGACACAACGTCGGCCTGATGGTGTTGGAAACCGTCGCCCGACGCCAGAAGCTCTCCTGGCGTCCAGAGCGCTGGGGGCCAGCCTACGTCGCCGAAGGCCAGCAAGCTCTCTTCATCTCGCCTCTCTGTTATATGAACGAAAGCGGGGTGGTCGTGCGTAAGTTCTTACAAAGGTTAAGAAAAAAACCGGAGGACATCCTTGTGATCGTCGACGACATCGCCCTTCCGCTCGACAAGCTTCGCCTGCGTCCAGGCGGCGCTTCCGGAGGCCACCGCGGGCTGCTTTCCGTTGCTACGGCGATCGGCAGCGAGGCCTTCGCAAGGCTCCGGTGCGGGATTGGTCCCTTGCCCCGGAGCGTTGATCTGGCTGATTTCGTCCTCGCCCGTTTTTGCGAAGACGAGCGGCCCGTTCTCGAGTCCATGATCGAGCGAGCCGCCGATGCATTTGAATGTTGTCAAGAGTGCGGCATTGAGGTAGCGATGAGCCGGTTCAACGCATAACCAACCACAACGTCTTCGAGGAAAGGCGATCGGATCGATCATGAAAGCAATTTACGACGGACTCTATATCTTAAATGTGCAAGGGAAGGACGAAAACGTGAAGGAGGCCATCGACGAACTCGAGTCGACGATTCGGGCGGAAGCCGGCGAGGTGCTCGGCTGCCAGAAGATGGATCGACGGCGCTTCGAGCGGGTGGCCCACAAAATCGAGTCCGGCTACTACGTCAACTTGATCTTCTCGCTGGAGCCGGCTCGCATCTCAGCTCTGGCGGAAGCGCAGAAGGCCCATTCCTTCCTGCTCCGCCAATTCTATCTTCGAAAAAAGCATGCCGTCGAGCCGGCTGCGTCGCCGGCGTAAACCGAGGATCCTCCCGTGGCAGACCTCAATCGCGTCTTTCTGATCGGCAATTTGACCCGAGATCCGGAGGTGCGTTACACCCCCAAGGGGACCGCCGTCGGAGATCTTTCCGTGGCCGTCAATACTTCCATCCGCGGACAAGACGGACAGGTGAAGGAGGAGACCTGCTTCGTCGACATTGTGGCATGGGGACGCCAAGCGGAAACGGCCAAGGAATTCCTGCACCGCGGCTCGCCGATCTTCGTGGAAGGCCGGCTACAATTCGATCAATGGGAAACCCGAGAGGGAGAAAAGCGTAACCGTCTCCGGGTCCGCGCGGAGCGAATTCAATTTCTGGGTCGTGGCAAGACGGCGGGCAGCAGTCCGTCCGGCGAAGAGACTGGACGACCTCGCGAGGGTGGAGGTCCCCCCGGTCCGACCGAAGGGGGGGTCGACGAGGCGGACGAAGTTCCTTTTTAAAACCCGGGTTCTCTGCCAAGCCTCTGGTTACGGTTTCAAAAACAGTCCTTGGAAAGGGAACGGGCGACCGACGGAAGACCGATCTGAGAATCAATGAAGGGAGAAATAGCATGCTGGTAGAAGTGCTTCTGCATACGAGAATCGACGGGTTGGGGGCGGAAGGGGACCTAGTGAAGGTGAAGCGTGGTTACGCGCGCAACTTTTTACTGCCCAAGCGAATGGCGACCGTAGCCACCATGGCGACCAAGCACCACATCGAACTTTTGCGCAAGCGGCGGGCCGAGAGAGAGGCGGCCGAGTTCCAGGCTGCCCAGGAACTCGCCTCCCGCCTGCAGAAGCTCAAGCTGCTCTTCACCCTTGCCTCGGGCTCCGAGGAGCAGGAAAAGGTGTTCGGCGCCGTCACAGCCCAGCACGTCGCCGATCGGTTGAAGGAAGAAGGAGTGGAGATCGATCGCAAGAAGATCCGCGTGGATCGGCCACTCAAAGAGTTGCGGACCTACAGCCTTTCGGTCGACCTCCATCCCGATGTGACCGCCCAGCTGCATGTCGAGCTTGTTCCTCCGGCGGAAAAAGCCAAGGGGAAGGAGGCGAAGGCAAAGGGTGAGCCGCGCAAGAAGGCGTCTTCCAAGAAAACCAAGCATTCTACCCCGTCGGATGGTGGCGCTTCCTCCTCCGACGCCTCCGAGTAAGCCCTGGTGCTCGGGGAAAAGGAGACAAGGAAGAGGATTCCGTCCGGCCTAACGACACCAGCGCGTGAAGCAACCCATACAGCTCCCGCCTCGGTGGCTGCGCGGCCGGTCCTCCCTGTTTGCTTCCCTGTTCCTCACCTTTGCCTTTTGGTCTTGGGGCCAGGAGGCTCATCCAGCGGCATCGTCGTCGGATGGCGGCGAGACGAGTCCTGCGACTTCCCAGGGCGGCGCCTCCGCGGGCAGCCAACCCCTCCTTCCGCTCGAGAGCCTTCCGCAGAGTCCCCCGGCGCTCTTGGACCAACCTCCGACGGCAACCCCTTCTCCATCGGGAGAAAGCCCGGCACCTGCTCCGACGTCCTCCGAGCCACAACCTGCTGAGCCCGTCGTTCCTACCGCTCCCCGACTTGCTCCGCCGCCTCCGCCCTCCGAAGAAGCCGCTCCGCCGCTCGCTCAACCGGTCCCTCCCTCGGAGGAGCAGGCTCCCATTGCCCCGGCGGCCCCAAGACAAAGACCGAAGAAGACGATCGCCCCGCCGAGCGCATCGGGAGCGCAGTCAACCGGACCGCCCGTGAAGGAAATCGAGGTCGTCTACGTGGGGCCGAAGTCGGTCAACCGGAGCATGATCCTCTCCAACATGCACACCACGGTCGGGCAGCCGTATGTCGCGACCACCGTGGAAGAAGATGTGCGCAATCTTTACGCGACCGGCCTCTTCACCAACTTGCGCATTACCAGCGAGCCGATGGGAGATGGCGTCAAGGTCCTTGTCGTCGTTCAGCCGAAGCCCCTCATCAAGGAAGTCGTGATCAAGGGAGCGCAAGGGGTCAAGACCGAGACGATCCGGCACCAGATGAAGGCCAAGGTCGGCGATCCCTTGAGCGAGTTCCAGATCTCGGCCGACGCGGAAAAGATCAAGGAATACTACCAGAACCACGGTTTCGGCGACGCACAGGTCAACTACAAGATCGACGTGAACGAGGAATTCGGGCGGGCCGTCGTCACCATGCTGATCGCGGAAGGGGAAAAGCGGTTCATCACCCTGATGAACTTCGTGGGCAACAACAGCTTTCCCTCCAAAGAGCTGCAGAAGCAGTTCAAGACCAAGAAAAAGAATCTCCTCTCCTTTTTCAACAAGTCCGGGCTGCTGAAAGAGGAGCAGTTCCAGGAAGACTTACGGAAGCTCAAGGAGTTCTACCAGAATCACGGCTACATCGACATGAGCATCCGCGATATCAAGGTCGAGCATCCCACCAAGGACCAGACGACCATCACCATCGCGATCCACGAAGGGGTCCAATATCACGTCGGAACGATTCAACTCTCCGGCAACCAGATCTACTCCAATGGAGATATCCTCTCGTCGATCAAGATGACGGAAGGCTCGGTCTTTTCCCCGAAAGGGCTCGACGACGATCTCAAGGACCTGCGCGATTATTACGGCCAGCGCGGTTACATCGACGCGGAGATCCGGCCGGAGCGCCTGCCCAACGTGGAAAGCGGCAAGATCGACCTTCTCTTCAAGATTGCCGAGGGGAGCCAGGCCTATGTGGACAAGATTGTCATCCAGGGCAACACGGTCACCAAGGACAAGGTGATTCGGCGCGAACTCGCGGTTCAGCCGGGCGATGTCTACAACAGCGTCCAGGTCGATGCGAGCCGCAAGAGACTCGAAAACCTGGGGTATTTCGAGAAGGTGGAGATCAATCCGCAAGACACCAATGTTCCCAATCGGAAGAACATGGTGATCAACCTCCAGGAAAAGCATACCGGCAACCTCAGCTTCGGGCTCGGCTACAGCACGATTGAAAGCCTCATGGGGTTCGTCGAGCTCAACCAGGGCAACTTCGACATCGCCAATCCTCCTTCCTTCACGGGAGCAGGACAGAAGTTCCGGGTTCGCGCCCAGCTGGGCATCTTCATGGAAACCTTTCTCATGTCGTTTACCGAGCCTTGGTTCATGGACAAGCCGATCGCGGTTGGCGCAGACCTCTTCTTCAACCAGTACAGCTACATGCAATACTACCAGGGCTTCAACATGACCAACATGGGCTTCGACCTGCGGGCGTCGAGACGCCTGAACCAGTGGCTGATGCTCACGACCCGCTACGACCTGACCGACTACACCCTCTGGGGCATGCTGCCCCAGATCGAGCAGGTTTCCGTCTTTGCCCTGAATCGTGGCTCCCGCAGCCAGAGCGACGTTTCGATCGACCTCATCTACGACAGCCGGGACAGCGTCACGATCACCCGGCACGGAACCATGGTCGACTTCAACGTCCTGGGAGCCGGAGGACCTCTCCTGGGGCAAACGGACATCTACAAGGCGCAGATCAACATCTCGCATTACGAGAACCTTCCGTGGGACGTCATCTTCTGGTCGCATCTCAATGCCGGCTTTGTGCAGCAGTACGGCAACAGCAGCTTCGTCCCGCTTTACGACAGCTACTTTCTCGGCGGCCCTCGGAGCCTTCGCGGGTTTGACTATGCGCTGGTCGGCCCCAACTACCTCCCTGAGGACTTCCCGATCGGAGGCCAGACGATGGCCTTTACCAACCTTGAGCTCACGTTTCCCGTGGTCGACCGCGTCCGGATGGCGGCCTTCACCGACATCGGCTTCAACGCGGGTTCGCTGATCGGCCCCAACCCTTCCCAAAATGTCCCTTACATGATTGCCGGCGAAGGAATCCAAATCGTCGCCGATGCCGGATTGGGCCTGCGCCTCTACCTGCCGATCGGACCGCTGCGTCTCGACTACGCCGTTCCCTACATCACCACTTCCTGGCTCAACCGAACCGGAAGATTTTACTTTGACGTCGGTTACTCGTTTTAACTACCTTGCAGGACGCGACATGAAATCAGGATTGCTCTTCTTATCGGCTCTGTTTCTTTCCGCATCGCTCGCCGGTGCGCAACAACTCAAGATCGCCACCTTCGACTTCCAAAAGGCGTTTAGCGAGTATTACAAGACCAAGGACGCTGAGGCGGAACTCCAAGCCCGGGTTGCCACGTTCAAGAAGGAAGACCAGGAAAGGACCAACGATTACCGGAAGCTCGCGGAAGAGGCGCAGAAGCTTCAAGACGGCGCCCAGGACAAGACCCTTTCCGAAGCGGCGCGCCAGGAGAGGTTAAAGGCCTTTCAGAGCAAGGTGCAAGAGGTGCAGAACCTGCAGCGGGCGATTCAGGAGTTCCGATCGACCCGGGGCCGCGAGCTCGAAGACCGTTCCCAGCGCATCCGGCAGGGGCTCGTCGACGAGATCACCAAGATCGTCATCGACGTAGGAGCCAAAGGCAAGTACACCATGGTTGTCGACAAGACGGGCCGAAGCCTGACCGGCACACCCATCCTCCTGTACACGCAGGACCTCCCCGACATCACCGAGGAAGTGGTGCGCGTGATCAATGCGACCAAGGGGGCGGCACCCAAGGCGGCATCCGCCAATCCATGACCGAGGCTTCCGAGTGGCGTCTTTCCTGCTGGGAGAACTGGCCGACCTAGTTAACGGCGAAGTTCACGGGGAAAGAAAGACCGTGATTCGAGGGGTAGCCGACCTGGAATCTGCGGAAACGGGAGAGATCTCCTTCTACGCGAACCCTCGCTACGAAAAGGCTGCGCGCCAGACCAGGGCATCGGCTCTCCTGGTGACTCGCGATCTTTCCGGCGACTTTCCCTGCGCCCTCGTTCGCGTCGACTCTCCGTCCCTGGCTTTTTCCCAGGTGGTTGCCCTCTTTGCTCCTCGGCCGATTCTCTATCCACCTGGCGTCCATCCCACGGCCGTCGTCTCTCCCGGGGCCATTCTCCAGGAGGGAGTCCATGTCGGGCCCCAGGCAGTCGTGGAAGCGGGCGTGTGCGTCGGCACGGGCACCGTCATTGGCGCCGGCTCTTTTATCGGCGCCGAGACGGTCCTGGGCGAGCACTGCTTTCTTTATCCTCGCGTCGTCGTTCGTGAGCGATGCACGATCGGCAACCGGGTGATCCTCCATTCGGGTGCTGTGATCGGCTCCGACGGGTTCGGGTACGAATTTACCGCTGGTCGCCATCGAAAAATTCCGCAGACCGGAACGGTCCAGCTCGATGACGAGGTGGAGATCGGGGCGAATGCCACGATCGATCGAGGACGGTTCGGCAGAACCTGGATCCAGGAAGGCTGCAAGATCGACAACCTCGTGCAGATCGCCCACAACGTCATTCTCGGTCCTCACTGCCTGGTCGTCGCTCAAACGGGAATCTCGGGCAGCACGATCCTGGGCTCTCGCGTCACGCTGGCCGGCCAAGTCGGCCTGGCGGGTCATTTGCATATCGGGGATGGGGCCATCGTCACCGCGCAATCGGGCATCACCAAAGACGTTCCCGCCGGCGCGGTTCTCTCCGGTCGGCATGGGAGGCCCGCGAGCGAAACCCTGCGGCTGGAAGCTCTTTACCTCCAGCTTCCCGACCTCTGGCGACGCCTCCGGAAGCTCGAGCAGAAGGTCGAGCAAGAGGCCGATGGCTCCGAATCCCCTGCCCCGACCCAACCCGGCCAACCATGAATGCGCTGAGGATCGGCCTGGTCGGACTGGGGACCGTCGGGACCAGCGTATGGATCAATCTCCGGGCCCAAGCGGATCTTCTGGCGTCACGCTGCGGGAAGACCCTTGGCATCGAAAAGGTTTGCGAAAAGAACCGCGGGCGGGCGCGGCTGGCCGGTGTTCCCGAGGCGCAGATGGTCGACGACTGGCGGGAGTTGGCGCGCGACCCCTCCCTGGACGTCGTGGTTGAGCTCATCGGCGGGACCGGTGTTGCCGCCGACCTCATTCGGGAAAGCCTTTCCCACGGAAAAGATGTGGTCACCGCGAACAAGGCGCTCTTGGCCGAACAAGGGCGGGATCTGACGGCATTCGCCGCCGAGCGGGGCAAGCGCCTTCTCTTCGAAGCCAGCGTCGCCGGAGGGATCCCCCTGCTTCTGGCGTTGAGGGAAGGATTGATCGCCAACGAGATCCTCTCTCTCCACGGCATCATCAACGGAACCTGCAACTATCTGCTCTCCGCAATGAGCTCCCGCGCTCTCTCTTTTCAAGAAGCGCTCCGGGAAGCCAAGGAGCTCGGCTATGCGGAAGCCGACGAGACCCTCGATGTCGCCGGTCACGACACGGCGCATAAAGCCGTGATTCTTTCGGCTCTCGCCTACGGCTTCTGGCCATCGCTCTGCGAAGTGCACACCGAGGGCATCCAGAATGTCGATCCCCTCGACCTCCACTTCGCCCAGGAGCTCGGATACAGCCTGAAGCTCCTGGCGATCCTCCGCAGCCATGCGGAGAGTGGAGAGATCGAGGTGCGCGTTCATCCGACCCTCCTTCGAAAAGGCCATCTCCTGAGTTCGGTCCGCGGGGTCTTCAATGCCGTCGCCGTCCGAGGCGACGTTGTCGGCGAGACCCTCTTCTACGGCCGGGGAGCGGGCGGGGATCCGACCTCCAGCGCGGTCTTAAGCGATCTTGCCTCCCTGGCCCGGAGAGAAACCGCCGCCCCTGGCCTTGTGCCCTCCGGTCGGCAGGCCGCGCTCACGCTGCGGCCGATGGCAAAGATCCTCTCCCGATACTACGTCCGCTTTATGGTGGAAGACCGCCCCGGCGTCCTGGCGGAAATCGCGCGCGTCTTCGCCGCTCGGAAAATCAGCATTTCTTCGGTCATCCAGCCGGAAGGGCACCGGGGCCAGACCGTCCCGCTCATCATCCTGCTCCATCAATCGCAGGAATCCGACGTCCAGGAGGCCTGCCGGATCATCGAAACGCTTCCCACCGTGAAAAGACCGGCTATCCTCTTGCGTGTGGAAGACCTCGATGGACAAGAGGAGCAGAGTTCATGAAGCCATGGGCAGGCGTCATTGCGGCCTATCGGGACCGGCTGCCGCTGCCGGAAGACACCCCGACCATCACCCTGTTGGAAGGCAATACCCCGCTCATCCCGTCGGTTGCGCTGCGCGAGACACTGCCGGGGAACCTCGACATTTTCTTCAAGTGCGAGGGTCTCAACCCGACGGGCTCCTTTAAGGACCGGGGCATGGTCGTGGCGTTTGCCCGGGCGCTGGCACGGAAGGCGAGCCTCTGCCTCTGCGCGAGCACGGGCAATACCGCTGCCTCGGCGGCCGCCTATGCGGCCCGATCCGGCCTCCGGTGCATCGTCCTCCTTCCCGAAGGGAGCATCGCTCGCGGAAAGCTTGCGCAAGCGGCGATGCACGGAGCCAGGATCGTTTCGATCGGCGGCCCCTTCGACAACGCGATGCGGCTGGCGCAAGAGCTGGTTCTGCAGCGCCCGGAGATCGAGCTGGTCAACTCCGTCAACCCCTTCCGGATCGAAGGGCAAAAGACGGCCGCATTCGAAGTCTGCGATGCCCTCGGCGAGGCGCCCGACTTCCACTTCCTGCCCGTGGGCAACGCGGGCAACATCACCGCCTATTGGAAGGGCTACGGCGAATACGCCCAGGCGGGCAAAATTTCCCGGCTTCCCCGCATGGTCGGCTTTGAGGCGGCGGGGGCCGCTCCGATCGTCGAGGGACGGATCATTGCCAACCCGCAGACCGTCGCCTCCGCCATTCGCATCGGCAATCCCGCGAGTTGGAAGGGAGCCATTTCCGCGGCCGGCGAGTCGGGCGGATGGATCGGCTCGGTCACCGACGACGCGATCCTCGATGCCTATCAATTCCTCGCCAGACACGAGGGGATCTTCG
>JAQTUK010000067.1 GCA_028710285.1 Methylacidiphilaceae bacterium
CGGAGCGAGCGCGTCTCCCCAGCTCTCCAGATAATGCGCCATCGGAACGTGCCAGTGGCTGGCCAGGGCTGTCTCGTCGGCCAAGAGCCCGAGGTGAATTACCTCCGGCACGCTCCGCTGGAGCCGGATCCAGTCCAACTCCACGGGTGCCGTGTAGACAGGATTGGCTCCGAGAATCAGGAGGGCCTGGACATTCTCCTTCCGGATCTCCTCTGCGATCGACTCGAGCGGGCGTGCCTCGTCCTCCAAGGCGGGAATCAGGTCGAGAGCCGATCGCTTCTCGAAAGCGGCGTTAATGGCCAGGACAAGCAGCTGAACGGGCAGTGGATATTCCCCGCCCGCAACGACCAGCGGCCGCTGGGCTCGCGCCAAGTCCTGCGCCACTGCTTTCGCCCACTTGCGAACCGGCTCCCCCCAGGAATCGCCCGCTGCCCGGCCGAACGGCTCCAGCGGCAAAAGACCAGCCGCTCCCAACTCCCGAGCGATCAGCGCCAGGAAGGCCGCTTGGTCCGCCGCCTTCAGGGCGAGCCGATGATCCGCCATCGCTCCCGTGGCCGTCAGTCGCTCCTCCAGGACGTAGATCCGGCTCATCTCGTCGCCGGGATTCCTTAGCCTGCGGCGCGCAGCGACGCCGCGCACGGCCCACGGCCCTTCCGCGTCTCCCGAAGCAAAGTCGCATCCGACCGAAAGGATCACGTCCGCTTCCGCCCAGCGCGGAAGAAGGCTCAACCGCTGGTCGAAGAACTGCTTGGCGGCCGCGACACGGACCCCATCTCCCACAGGGTCGTAGGCGCAGAGAAGTGCCTCCGGGAAGCGCCGTTGAAATTCCGCCCGCAATAAGGAGAGGGTCGGAGAAACGGTCGGCTCGACGAGGACGGCGAGCCCTGCCCCCTTCTTTTCGCGCCAAGCCGTGATTTCTTTGCGAAAGAACTCCACAAACTGGTCGCGCGTCGTGGGATAGGCGTTGTGCTGGAAGCCTGCCGCCCGGTCCGGATCGTAGAGATCCAGGATCGAAGCTTGAAGCTGCGGGGTCAATCCCGCATCGGAGAAGAGCCGGTTTGCCTGGAGGTGGGTGGGCCGGCCCTCGTAGGTCGTCACAAAGAGAGGTACCCCCCCATAGGGGGCGGGAGCCGCCGTCGCGTAAAGCAACGGCTTTCCGGGCACCACCCATTCGGGACTGGCCGTATAGGGGACCAAGTGGCCCTCCGGACGTCGACAGCCGGCCAAGCCGACTCCGCCAAGGGCAAGGGATGCCCCCATGAGCCGGAGGAATGCCCGGCGGTTGATCGGGTCCCAGGCAAAATCCTCGGGCGGCTCGGTTGCATCCAGATGGGCCGCCCTCCCAGCGGAAGGGAAGGCATCGGCTTCGGGCGCGTTCCGCCTGGTTTTCTTCACATCCATCCGTTCACCCTTTCCTTCGCACGAGCTACCGGTGGCAAGCAGAGCAGTTCTCCGACGGCTTGACTTTCTCCTGCTCGATCAGATGCATGCCCATCTCGATCTGCTGCTGTCCGGTCGGAGGCGTCCAGGCCAGATCGAAGACCTTGTCCTGAGGGCGAAGGAAGTATTCCGGATTCCGATGGCAATCCAAACACCAGCTCATGCTCAGAGGCGCCTTGTGATAAACCTCTCTCATCAAGTTCACCTCCCCATGGCAGCTAAAGCAGCTCACCCCGCGGTTTACATGGGCAGAGTGGTCGAAATAGACATAGTCCGGCAACTGATAGATTCGGGCCCACCGGACCGGCTCCCCACTCTCCCAGCTCTCCCGCAACTCGGCCAGCTTCGGACTGTCGGCTTTGATCATCCGGTGACAGGCCATGCAGGTTTGGGTGGTCGGGATGTTGGAAAACCCACTCTTTTCCACGAAGCTGTGACAGAAGCGGCAATCGAGTCCGAGACCGGTTACATGCAGAGAGTGATCGAAGGGGATCGGCTGCTTCGGCATGTAGCCCACCCGCGTGTACTTCGGGGTAAAGTAGTACGCGACTCCGGCAACCGTCAGAACGCCGATGATGAGAATTCCGACGACGATCTTCGGTGGAAGCTCATTGGCCGCTTTCCCGAAGATATTCGCCATTCCTTACACCCTAAATTCCCGCACCACTGCGAGTGAGCAAGGCTTCCCTCCTGGGCTCATCTACTCGCTGGAACTCTCCTCTCGTGACTAAAGACCGGCTAGCACAGCCCATTTCCGGCAACAAGCCTTTTGGCGAAAAGCACGAAGATACTCCGAGCGCGGTCTTCGACACCTTCCTCCTTGCCTGTGGCAGGGGAGAGAATCGAACTCTCGACCAAGGGCTTATGAAACCCCTGCTCTGCCGCTGAGCTACCCTGCCCTGGCGCCTGTCGGCCCTGCTGTCGGTTTTCCGCGGCAGGCGCAGAAACCTACCAACGGAACCAAGCTCATGCTATTCTTTTTAGGCAAGGGGGAAGGTCAACACAAATTCCGGTACGATACGACGCGGAGAAAGGACTTTGCCTTTGAGGGAATTCCTCTACAATCGCCTTAGCTCGGCGGGCTGTGGCGCAGTCTGGTAGCGCGCTTGGTTCGGGACCAAGAGGTCCAGGGTTCGAATCCCTGCAGCCCGAGCGGAAAGCCCATGGCGCGTCTGGCAAGGCAATCACCCGCAGCGGTCGAGATCGATCCCGAGTCGATCGGGATACCGGATCGACCGACCTGGCAGTCTTTCCCCGCCCTTACCGCGGCTGGACTTCCCCACGGTTTCTCCCTACGGACGCGCTGCGCCGATCGCCCTCCGCTCGTTCGTGACCTGGGAATCGACTCCGACTGCCTCGTCGAAGCCGAGCAGACCCACGGCAATGGGATCGCTTTCGTCGAAACACCCACGCCTCTCATCTATCCAGACGTGGACGGTCTGCTCACGGAATGCCGGGGCGTCGCTCTCAAGATTCGCGTAGCGGATTGTGCCGCTGTTTACCTCTTCGATCCGGAGATTCCTGCGGTCGGACTCGTGCACTCCGGACGGAAGGGGAGCGAAGCGCAAATTGTCAGGAAGGCGATCCAGGGCTTCCGAAGCCGCTGGGGCTCTCCCGCCGAGCGCCTGATTATTCAGGTCAGTCCCTGCATCCGTCCCCCCCACTACGAAGTCGATTTTGCGCAGCAAATTCGGGAACAAGCCCTGGCTATGGGGGTTCGCAGTCTCTTTGACTGCGGCATTTGCACGGCGTGCCACCTCGATCGCTATTTTTCCTATCGGGCGGAAAAGGGGATCACGGGGAGAATGTGGGCGGTCGTCATGCTACCCCCATGAGCCCGATCTGCGATCTTCCACGCGTGGGTCGCACGGATGGACCGAGACAGGTCGGCCCGCCTAGAGCAATCCCTGTCGACGCATTTCCGAAGCGAGCTGTTCGGCTTCTTTCTGTCGCTCCCCGCCCTTTTTCGCCTTCCAGGCCTCGTAGGACTTTCCGTCCGCCGCGTCGACTCCGCTGAATACGATCTCTTGAATCTCCCGATAGGGGATGCGCACGGAGCCCTGACCATCCGAGAGCATCACCTCGACAAAGGCGTCCTCCGCCTCTCCTGAGCGATTGGAGAGATACCCGGTCAGGGAGCGCTCCCCGGACAGGTGCAGGGTTACATCTCCGCGATACTGGAACGCTCTCTCTACCTGTTCAGCCAATGTTCCCTCGGTCGGCAGAGCGTTTTCCGGTCGGTTCCGTTTCCCTTCCATCGTTACAGCCTCTCCGCGCCCGCCGCTGCTTCACCCTCCCGCCTCACACCATGACCGTTTCTTTCTCTTTCTCCGGATGCTGCGGCGGCTGCCTGTCTCCCGCCGCCGACTGCGAGATCCTGCTAGCGCCCAAGCTCGCTCGAATCGTGCGCAGCAGACCGGCAAAGGAACCAAAGGTGTCGTTCACCGCACTCGGCTCGTATCCGGAATGCACCATGCAATCGGCACAGTGGGGATTGCCGCTGCGCCAGCCGTATTCCTCCCAGCGGGTCGTGTCCAAGAGCTCTTGGAAGCTCTTTGCATAACCTTCCTGGAGGAGATAGCAGGGGCGCTGCCAGCCGAAGATATTGAAGGTCGGATTCCCCCAAGGGGTGCAATCGTACTCGATCTTGCCTTGGAGGAACTCGAGAAAAAGGGGGGAGAGATTGAATTTCCAACTCTTCTTTCGATCGCGAAACACCTCGCGGAAGAGCGCCCGCGTCTTTTCCCTCTTCAGAAAATGTCCTTGGTCGGGAGCCTTCTCGTAGCTGTATCCCGGAGAAAACATGATTCCCTCGATGCCCAATTTCATTGCCTCGTCGAAGAACTTCCGGATTCGCTCCGGATCCGCGCCATCAAAGAAGGTCGAGTTGACCGTCACGCGAAAACCGCGGCGGACGGCTTCCTGAATTGCTGCTACCGCCGTCTCGTAAACCCCGTCCCGACAAACCGACTCGTCATGATCTTCCCGGAGCCCGTCCAGATGAACGCTGAAGGTGAGAAACTTCGATGGCCGGAAGAGATCGAGCTTTTTCTTCAGAAGAAGGGCGTTGGTGCAGAGGTAGACATACTTCTTGCGTGCGACCAGTCCTTCCACGAGACGGTCGATCTCCTTGTGGATCAATGGCTCGCCGCCGGGGATGCTCACGATGGGAGCGCCGCATTCCTCGGCCGCCGCCCAGCACTGCTCCGGACTCAGCCGACGGTTCAGGATGTGGTCGGGGTACTGCACTTTGCCGCAACCCGCGCAGGCGAGATTGCACCGAAAGAGCGGTTCGAGCATCAGGACAAGCGGATACCTCTTCCGGCCGGTAAGCCTTTGTTTGAGGATATAGGAAGAAACCGTCCAAATTTGCGAGAGCGGAACCATAAACCTTCGAGGTTACGACGAGGAGACGGGCTGTCAATCCTCGAAAACGATTCCTTCACTTCCCGGCGATTCCGATCGACCGCCGAGCAAGCGCCGAAGCCGCTCTCTTCCCATCACGATTCCCATCCGGACGGCATGCCTCGATCGGGAAAGCCGCAGGTCCCCGTATCGCCCTTCAGGAGAGATTCTTTTCGTCCCGAGGGATTACCCCGTTGGGCGGAGGGCTCGGCGGCGACGGGGGAGAAGAAGCCTGAGCCGTCGGTGAGGAAACGCCGGTGCCGGGTTCTCGCAAGGAATGGTGAATCTCCCTCTCAAAGTCCTCGCGAGCCTTATGGAACTCGCCCAGCGCCTTGCCGATTCCGCGAGCAAGCTCCGGCAGCTTCTTGGCGCCAAAGAGAAGGAAGACGACGACGAAGATCCAAAACCATTCCGAACCCGACGGCAAGCCGAATGCCAACCAGAGCATAACCGACTCTACGCTCTCCTTGACTTTTTGCAAACTCCCATCCTCCTCGCATCAAGCCGGAATGAGATTCTGCCTCTCACGCCCGGGCCACGATCGTCCTTGAAACACCGGGCACAAGCCGAGCACTCGATCAGGTCGCACGCGGGTCGACCCATTTCCCCTCGTCGGCGATCAACGCGATCAACGAATCGACCGCTTGCTCCTGCGGGATATTAAAACGAACCGCCTTCTTCCCGACGTAGAGATTGACCTTGCCGGGAGCACCGCCGACGTAGCCGAAATCGGCATCCGCCATCTCCCCGGGGCCGTTGACGATGCAACCCATCACGGCGATCTTCACTCCTTTGAGATGTCCGGTGGCCGCCCGGATGCGCGCCGTAGTCTCTTGTAGATTGAAGAGCGTCCTGCCGCAGGAGGGGCACGCGACAAAGTCGGCCTTGAAGCTGCGATTGCCGGTGGCTTGCAGGATGTTATAGGCAAGCTGGAGCGCCTTCTTCGGATCGGGCTCGGCGCGAACCAGGATGGCGTCTCCGATTCCGTCGCAAAGCAGTCCTCCGAGTTGGAGGGCACTGTTGAGCAGCGATCGCAGCGGGTCGGCCTGCTCGCCTGGAGAGAAGGTGTCCTTGAGCAGAATCGGATGATGCACGGGGATGCGGGCGGCAAGCATCCGGAAGGCGAAGAGCGGGGGATACGGACACCCGTCCCGCACGGTCACCAGCCGAGGCGGTCCGGTCCGCAAAGCGGCTAGCGCCTCGGAGTCTTCGGGGTCCACCTCCGCGGCGCAACCCATCCGGTAGCCGAACTCGGGAACGGTCTCGGTGTTCCGAGAGCCGTTTTCCAGGGAAGAGAAGTGCTCTTCGAGCACGGCGACACGGACCGGCTCCGCTCCGCCCATCTTCGGATTCCGATCCCACGGCATCGACGCGCGGCGCTCGAACGCGAACGGGTCGAAAGGCGCCTGGATTTTCTCCTTGGGGAGCGGAGCCTCCGCAAACGGCGCGATGAGGGAGCGCAACGTCTGGGCCACGGGGATTTCCCGAACGCTGTCCTCGGTCAAGGAGACACGGATCGTATCGCCGATTCCATCCGCCAAAAGGGCCCCGATGCCTACGGCGCTCTTGACTCTTCCGTCTTCTCCGTCCCCCGCCTCCGTCACCCCGAGATGGATCGGATAGTTCCAATCCGGCCCCAATCCCTGGAGGGTTGCGGCCAGTCTCCGATAGGCCGAGATCATGATGCGCGGATTGGAGGCCTTCATCGAAAAGACGATCCGGTGAAAACCCGCCTTCCGGCAAATCCGCGCATACTCCAGGGCGCTCTCGACCATTCCCAGGGGCGTATCTCCGTACCGGTTGAGAATCCGGTCCGACAAGCTACCGTGATTGGTTCCGATCCGCATGGCGATTTCTCGCTGCATGCAGAGTTTCACGAGCGGGAGGAAGGCCGATTCCAGCTGTTCGACCGCGGATGCATACTCGTGATCGGTGTAACTGCGAACAAGGAACTTCTTGCGATCCGCGTAGTTGCCGGGATTGATCCGAATCTTATCCACCCATTGGGCTGCCTCCATCGCCGCCTCGGGCTTGAAGTGAATGTCGGCCACGAGCGGCACAGAACAGCCACGGCGATGAAGAGCCTCCCGGATCGCCCGAAGGTTCGCGGCATCCTTGACCGTCGGAGCCGTGATCCGCACCAGCTGGCAGCCTGCGCCCGCCAACTCGAGAGCTTCCCGCACGCAGGCTTCGGTGTCCATCGTATCGGAAGTCAGCATCGACTGGATGACGACGGGTTCTCCGCCTCCGATCACGATCGGGCCGACCGGCACCTCTCGCGAACTGCGTTTCGCATATCGGGCGACGTCGGGAACGTAGGCAGAAGGCTCGCGCGTCATGGCGATCGAGGTTCGGAAGAGGAGTCTGGATGGGTTTTTGCCGGAAAGTGCATCTCCGGACTCTTCCCGCCCCCCCTCCAGGGCAGGTCTTGCACATCGAAAAAGGTCACGTAGAGGATGAAGCCCACGATGAGAGTCGCAAAGATCATCTGGAGCGCCTCCAGCACGCGGAGGCTGAGCGGTCGGCCGCGCACCCATTCCGCAAGGGAGAGGAGGATATGCCCGCCGTCCAAGACCGGGATGGGCATGAGGTTGAGAAGAGCCACATTGACGTTGAAGAGCACG
The DNA here is from genome assembly GCA_028710285.1 of Methylacidiphilaceae bacterium. Lineage (GTDB taxonomy): Bacteria > Verrucomicrobiota > Verrucomicrobiia > Methylacidiphilales > Methylacidiphilaceae > Methylacidimicrobium. Next base: position 7,470 of record JAQTUK010000067.1, read on the forward strand.
CTGAACCAGAGTGCGAGGCGCCAGCCGTATGGACTCTGGAAAAGCAGGTAGTACAAGCGCATGATGCCCACTGGTCCGGAAAGATGCTGCGGCTTGATGTCTGACCGGGGAGAGAGCATGGCCGCTACGGTGCTGGTCATCGCCCGCACGCTGGCGAGAATCTGCTCCAGCGGGTTCGGATGAACGATGCTCATCGTTCCCGCCAGATCCCACTGAAGTCCGATTCGGGGGACGCTTTCCGCCACCGGCACCTCGGGAACGATCTCCACCGGCCGGGTGCGCCCTTCCCGAGCTACCTCCAGGGTGAGGGACTTGCCCGGATGCCTCAGGAGATAATCATTGAGCGCGATCGGAGAAAGCAAGCGATGTCCGTCGACGGACAGAATCTGATCTCCCGGCCGCAAGCCCGCTCCCGCAGCCGGGCTCTTCGGAAACACCTGTGCGATCGTCGGCGTCTCTTCGGGCAGGATCAGGATTTGTCGCAATCCTTTTCTCTGCAGGAATCCGCGCTCCTCCCGAACGGGGGTCACGGAAACGGAGAGGACCTTCCCTTCCCGTTCCAGCATGATTGGGATCTCGGCTCCCTCGCTTCGGACGATGTTCCATGTGATGGCGGTGTTGTCCATCCCCTGGAAGCGATGCACCGGATGGCCGTCGACTAGAAGGATCCGATCGCCCGGCTGCAATCCCGCCTTCTCCGCCGGCGAGTCGGGAAAGACGTAGCCGATCGTCGTCGTCGCCTCGCCCTGGCTGACCGGTCGACCGACTAGCCAGACGATCAGGGAAAAGACGACAGCCAGCATGAGATTGGCCACGGGACCGGCCACCGCCACCAGGATCTTGTCCCATGGCTTGACGGGAGGAAGAGCTCCGGTGTCCAATCCCCGCTTGCCCTCCAGCAGCTCGGCTCCCGCCATCTGGGGAAGCGCCACGAACCCGCCCGCAGGAATCCAGCCCAATGCGTATACCACCCCGCCGATTTCTTTCTCCCAGAGAGGCGCACCGAACCAGATCTGGAACCGCTCCGCGCGCAGGCCGCGGCGACGAGCCGCCAGGAAGTGCCCCAGCTCGTGGACGACAATCAAGACGTTGAAGAGAAGGAGAACCTCAAACAGGGTTCCCACGAAACGCGCGATCTCGCCGAAAGGCAACATGTCTAAGAATAACTCTTTTTATCGATCCACTCAACCGCAGCGACACGAGCCTCTTCGTCGACCCGCTGCAAGATCTCGAGGTCGCTTGCCGCAATCGGCTTGTGTGCGTCGATCGCGGCCTCCACGCACCGCCAGATGGCTGGAAAAGGAATCTTCCCCTGCAGAAACGCGGCAACCGCGACCTCGTTTGCGGCGTTGAGCACGCAGGGAGCCGTCCCGCCCGCCTCTCCCGCCCGCCGAGCCAATCGGAGCGCGGGGAAGCGTTCGTGATCCGGCTCCTCGAAGGAAAGTCGGCCTACGTTCGCAAGATCCAGGAATCGGACCGGGCTCGGGAGGCGCTCGGGATAGGTGAAGGCGTATTGAATCGGCAGACACATGTCGGAATGGCTCAGCTGGGCGATCTGAGAACCGTCAATGAACTCGACGAGGGAGTGTACGATGCTCTGCGGATGGACGACGACGTCGATCGCCGAAAGCGGCGCGGAGAAGAGCCAATGCGCCTCGATCATCTCCAGCGCCTTGTTGAACAAGGTTGCGGAATCAATCGTGATCTTCCTCCCCATCTTCCAGGTCGGATGATCCAGGGCGTCCTCTACGGTCGCCGACTCGATCCGCCGAGCGTCCCACGTGCGGAATGGCCCTCCCGATGCGGTGAGGACGATCCGGCGAACTTGACGGAACGGAGTGCCCCCCAAGCACTGAAAGACCGCGTTGTGCTCGCTGTCCACCGGTAAAATCGAGATCTTGCTCGCCTGCGCTTCCGCCATGACGATCTCTCCCGCCATGACCAGGACTTCCTTGCTGGCCAGCGCAAGACTCTTTCCGGTTCGAATCGCGGCCAGAGAGGGGCCAAGCCCCGCGGTCCCAACGATTGCGACGAGCACCAGGTCGGCTTCCGTCTCGGCGACCAGCTCGGATAGGCCCTCTGCACCCTGGTAGATCCTCGTCCCCCCAGGAAACCCCTGCCGCCAGGCAACGCCAGCAGGCGGGCTAAAGAGCCCGACCGCCCTTGGCCGAAACTCTTCTGCCTGTGTCCGCAACTCGTCGATCTGCCTGCCGGCGGCCAAGCCGACCACCTCGAGACGCTCGGGGAGTTGTCGAGCGACGGTGAGCGCACTTCGACCGATCGAGCCAGTCGACCCAAGGATAAGGACGCGCTTTTTCATGCCGCCGGGACGGCGGGCGGACAAACTTTCTCCTTGGCGAGCGAAACGATTCGAGAAAACTGCGCCGGCGAACGAACCGCGAGATCGGCCATCATCTTCCGATCGATGGCGATTCCGGCCTTGGTCACGCCCTCCCAAAGGCGACTGAACGTCATCCCCTCGGCTCGAGCCGCTGCGTTGATCCTTGCAATCCAAAGGCTGCGAAATTCTCTCTTTCGTGCCTTGCGATCCCGATAGGACCAATACTTGGCCTTGAACGTGGCGTCTTTCGCGTACCGGTAGAGCTTGCTTCTCCTTCCGCGGTAGCCGCTTGCCTGATCGACGACGCGCCTTCGGCGCTCGCGCGAAGCCGGTCCGTTCGTTGCTCTCGCCATAATTCCTTCCTTTCTTCTTCCTCGATCTCTCTGCGCCCGCGCCCTATGCCTACTTCCCTGTGCGGACCCATGAAAAGTTAGCTCAGGAAAATCTGGCGATTTTGCTGGCTCTTTGCCAGAAAGTCAAAAGGGAAAGCCGAGGATGCGCACGATCGATGCGCTGCCCAATCCTGCGGGAACCGCTTTAGCCAAACGGGAGGCTGTCGCGCACGTGACCGGCATCCTCGCTGCCTACGACCTTCGCCTTGCCCAGCCGCCGCATCCTTTTTCGATTCTTGCTCGATGCCAGATGACGTCGCCCCGCGCGAGGGGCAAGCACCTTTCCGCGAGCCGTTACCTTGAACCGCTTGGCAACCGCCTTCTTGGTCTTCCTTCGAGCAATCGCTTTCGGCATATCCTTTCCTTCGTTTCCCCTTAGCCACACGTCAGGTGACTTCCGCTTCCCCCTCTTCCGTGTACTTGCGGGCTCTCTTTTGCGCAGGGAGCGGGAGTAGCATCAAGGCAATACTTCGACCGATCGGCTTGATCTCCTGGTCGGCGGTTCCCACATGGCCCAGATCGTCGCGCACACGCCGCATCAAATCAACCGCCAGCTCCCTGTGAATATTCTCGCGACCGCGCAGCATCAGATTGAAGCGCACCTTCATCCCCTTCCAGAGAAAGCCTTCCGCATGCTTCAATTTAATCTGGTAATCGTGCGCGTCGATATTCAGGTGAAGCTGTAGCTCCTTCAGCTTCGAGGTTCCCGAGCTCCCCTTCTTGGAGTCCTTCTCCTTTTTGGCCTGCTCGTACTTGAATTTGCCATAATCCAGGATCTTGCAGACCGGCGGCCTGGCGTTGGGAGCGACCTCCACGAGATCGAGCATCCGACCGCGAGCGGCCGCCTGGGCCTCCCCCGCCGACATAACCCCCAAGGGCTTGCCGTCCGAATCGATCACAAATACTTCCGGTGCGCGGATGAACTGATTGATCCGCACGCGCGGCTGCCGCTGAAAGGAACGGAAGGGAGGTCGCACGCTACAGAGACCGCCTTGACACCTCGTCACCTACCTGATCGGCAAATGCTGTCAGGTCCATCGCGCCGAGGTTCCCTCGCCTGCGGCTCCGCACCGAGAGAGTTTTTGAAGATTGCTCGTTCTTTCCAACAATGGCCATATACGGAATCTTTTGCTTCTCGGCAATCCGAATCTTCGCATTGAGCGTTTCGTTTTTTTCGTCGACGCTCACCCGCAACCGCCGATGCCGCAACGCGGCGGCCGCTTCTCGCGCATACTCGAGCTGCTGGTCGCTGATCGGCAAGATCCGCACCTGCTCGGGTGCGAGCCAGACGGGAAAATCTCCGCCGAAATGCTCGATCAAGATCGCCAGGAAGCGCTCCAGGGAGCCAAAAGGAGCGCGGTGAATCATGACCGGGCGATGTTCCCGATTGTCCGCGCCGGTGAAGGTTAGCCCGAAGCGCACGGGCAAGTTATAATCGAGCTGCACCGTACCCAGCTGCCACTCGCGTCCCAGGCAATCCCGCACCAGGAAATCGATTTTCGGCCCATAAAAGGCGGCTTCTCCCGCCTCCTCGGTAAACGCCAAGCCAGCTTGCCGGATGGCGGCAGTCAGCGCTGCTTCCGCCTTCTCCCACAGACCGGACTCTCCGATGTATTTCCCCAAGTCCGGCCCCCGCAGCCCCAGCCGAATCCTGCAGTCCCGCAAATCCAGTG
>JAQTUK010000068.1 GCA_028710285.1 Methylacidiphilaceae bacterium
GCTCAAGACCCTGGTGACGACCGACCTGCTCCGCGCGATCTCCGAGGCCTTCGGCATCCGCTGCGTGGAGACCCTGACGGGCTTCAAGTACATCGCGGCAAAGCTTCGGCGGTACGAGGAGATTGCAGCGAAAGATCCAATGGATCGCCGCCTGCTCGTCTTCGCCGGAGAAGAGAGCCATGGCAGCCTCTCCACCGACCGGGTGCGCGAGAAGGACGGCAATGCGGCGGCCCTTCAACTCGTCGAGACGGCGGGATGGGCGGCCGGCCTAGGAATGAATCTTCTGAGTCTCCTGGATCTCCTCTACCGGCGTTTCGGCTTCTTTGCGGAAAGGCTGCAAACCCTGACGCTGGAAGGAGCGGACGGCCCCGAGCGCCGGAAGCGGCTGCTCGCGTCGTTTCGCCAGGAGCCTCCGAACGGACCCGACGGCAGCCCTCCCTGCGAGGCGGAAGACTTCGGCCGGGAAGATCATTGGGATGCCGACGGGGAGCTTTTGCCCAGAGAAGAGTTTTTGCGCTTCTCCTTTCCCGGGGGAGCGCGCCTGGCCATTCGCTGCTCCGGTACGGAGCCCAAGGTGAAGTTCTACCTCTTCTATCGGGCCGAGGCGCAGGACGACCTCCGGGCTCTGGAACGGCGGGCGCAAGCACGGATCTCCTCATGGTGGCAAGCCATCGAGGCGGAAGTCGGCCGGCGGCTTTCCCGATGAGGTCTCCTTTCCCCGGCGGCATCCCGGCGATCGATGTCGGAGTCGTCCTCCTCTACCTGGCCGCCGTCCTCTGGGTCGGTCTGCGCGCGGGGAAACGGCCGAAGACCGTCGAGCAGTTCGCGCTCGGCGGGCACAAGATGCCGTGGTGGGCCGTCCTCGGCTCCTTGATCGCGGCGGAAACCAGCGCGGCCTTCTTTCTGGGAACGCCGGCGGAGGGCTACGCGCTGGGAAATTACGAATATCTCCAGCTCGCGCTGGGGACGGTCCTCGCCCGCGTCCTGGTCGCCTACCTGTTCGTAAAGCCGTATTTCACCTACCGGGTCACCTCGATCTACCAATTTCTGGGGCTCCGCTTCGGGACGAAGACCAAGTCGGCCGCATCGGCTACCTTTCTCCTGACACGCTTGCTCGCCTCCGGAGCCCGCCTCTACGTGGCCGCCATCCTGCCGGTGCTCGCCGTCAAGCTGCTCTGGGGAAGTCCCGTTTCGTCCGGACAGGAACTCTTGATTTACGCCATCTCCGCCCTTCTCCTCACCCTCTTTACGACGCTCTACACCGTCGCCGGAGGAATCCGAGCCGTGATCTGGACCGACCTGCTCCAGGCCGGTCTCATGCTTTCCGGAGGTCTCCTGACTCTCCTCCTCCTCTTTCAACGCATCCCGTGGGGCTCGAGCTCACCTGTCGCGGAAGCCGCACATCTACTGGCGGCCCTCCCCTGGGCGGACACGGGGATCAACCCGCGCAAGAATCTTTGGGAGAACCTAGGCGCGATCTTCTCCTCCGACTACACGATCTGGGCCGCTCTGATCGGCTCCACCTTCACCACGATGGCGACCCACGGGGCCGACCAGGACCTCGTGCAGCGCCTTCTCACGGCCAAGAACCATCACCGGAGCCGGCTCTCGCTGATCCTTTCGGGCCTGACCGACGTGCCGCTGGTCTTCCTCTTCTTGACGATTGGGATCTTTCTCGGTCTGCTGACGCGCTCCGCGCCCGACCCCCGTCTCCCCTCGCAAGCCAACGAAGTCTTTCCCTACTTCATTCTTTGTCAAACCCCTCCCGGCGTGCGCGGCCTCCTGCTGGCGGCGATCTTCGGGACCGCGATGGGCTCTCTCTCGGCCGCTCTCAACGCGCTGGCCACCTCGTTTTGCGAAGATTGGGCCTTTCGATTCCTTCCGGTCGCCTCGGACGAGAAGAACCGGGTGCGCTTTCTCCGAGGCGCCACCATCCTCTTTGCGTTCTTGAGTATCGCAATCGCCTGCGCGACCGCCTTCTTCGTGCTCCATTCGCCCCGAGCGCGCATCCTCCCGATCGTCCTGGGCCTTTTTGGATACACCTACGGTCCTCTTTTAGGCGTCTTTCTCCTCGGCGTTCTCACCCGGAGCCGGGGAAATGACTTCGGGAACTGCGTGGCGATGGCCTGCGGCCTTGGAGTGGTCGCGGTCCTCAGCGGCATACCGCAGGCCATCCTGGGATTCTTCTCGCCGGGAGCGGGGGCTCGGCTCGGCTGGCTTCCCTGTGTCTCCTTCCCTTGGCGAGTCTTCGTGGGAAGCTGCGCGACCTTTGTCGTCGGCCTCTGCTTCCGCGCCGCCGAGCCGCGGACGCCTCATTCCTGAAACGGTTGATTAGCGGACGGCGGAAGCCGCAGAGAGGCCCTTCTGATAAAGAGCCGTCGCCTCTTCCACCGTGGCTCCGTCGAAGGTGATGGCCGAGATCGCATTGCAGAACGCCACAGCTTCCGGCAGCGAACGCTGATGGATATTCCGACCCGTCGCGTTTCCCGCAGCTCCCGCCTCATGGATCTGCGCATGCAGCCGCGCCAGGAAATCGGGCACGCTCGTCTCCTTTCCCCCGGCACAGATCAGCCGCGTGCGCCCCGCGGCCAGGACCGCCTCCTGCAGAGCGGCAGCATTCCTGCCATCCTTCGCCTTCGGCTCGTTCACCTTGATGAAATCGGCTCCCAGGCAAGCAGCGAGGCCAGCCATCCCGGCAATCAGGTGCGGATCGAGCTCGTCGGAAACGGCCGCCCCTCTCGGGTAGGCCCAAAGGATCGCCAAAAGGCCACGCTGGTGAGCCTCGAAAACCAGCCGCGCGGCCTCTCGGAGCATTTCCGGTTCCGCCCGGCTCCCCGGGTAGATCGTATACCCGACGCCCAGGATGGGAAGGGAAGAGGACTCGAGAAACCGATCCAGTTGCTCGATGGAGAGCCATTGGCGGCTCTCCGGATCGCCCATCTTGGTGGGGATCAAGTGGGTTTTGCTGTTGAGTTTCACCACGTAGCGAATGTCCGGGTAGTCCGCTCCGTACCGGGCGATCAAGCCGAGCTGGGTCGCCAGGACGCCGATCCGAGCCCGGGAGGCGATTCGGAAAAAATGCTCCGGGTCGGCATCGTCCCCGGCAATTCCGGAGCCGAAGAAATCGTCGTTCAGATGCTCTGCCTTCTGGTCGGCGGCCATCAGCATGAGCCGGCCCGTTCCCCGGGTCATCTCCCGAAAGTTCTGCTCGTAGAGCGCCCGCTGCTTCACCGGGACGTCGAGCGGCGCTTTTTGCGTGGGCGTAAGACTCATGGTTTCTCCTTGGGGGGTTGAGCCCACCGCCGGAGAATCGGGAAATTCGGCGGCAAGCCTATGGAGCGGCATCGTAGCGCTCCGGACGGGGATTGGCAAGAGCCCACCCAGGCTCCCCGCCGACGAGGACAATCTCTTGGCTAGCGGGTCACTCCCCGTTCGGAAGCGCGCAAGAACTCGAGGAGCGCCCCAATCTCAGGGGTCACCTCCCCGCTCGCCTCGACCGCCTCGATCCCCTGGCCGAGATTCTTTCCCTCCTCGAAGAGCAAACGAAAGGCTCGGCGCAGGCTCTGCAGCGCCTCTTCGGAGAAGCCGCGCCGTTTCAAGCCGATCAGGTTGAGGGCGCGAAGACGCGCGGGATTCCCATCCACCAAGCAAAAGGGCGGAACGTCCTGAACGACCTTCGTGCAGCCTCCCAGCATCGCGTGAGCGCCGAGACGACAGTACTGGTGAACCGCGGTCAACCCTCCAATGGTTACATAGTCACCGACCTCCACGTGGCCAGCCAGGGTGGCGTTGTTGGAGAAGATGCAGCCGCTCCCGACGGTGCAATCGTGCGCCACGTGAGCATAGGCGAGGAAAACATTGTCGGAGCCGATCACCGTTTGCGCGCCCGCGCCGGTCGCTCGATTCACGGTCACAAACTCCCGGAACCGATTGCGCGACCCAATCTGGAGAAAGGTGGGTTCTCCTCGATACTTGAGATCCTGGCTCTTCTGACCGATCGAAGCGAAAGGGAAAAACTCGTTGGCGGGACCCACCTCCGTCTTCCCCACGACGGAGGCGTGATGGTGCAAGACACAGCCTTCGCCCAGACGCACCTCCGAGCCAACAATGGCGTAGGGCCCAATCTCGACGCCTTCTCCGAGCAGGGCGCCGGGCTCGAGGATCGCCGTGGGATGGACCGCGGTTGCCATCGTCCTCCGTCAAATCGAATCGACCAAGGCGAAGAGGAGATCCCCTTCGCAGGAAACATTGTCGTTGACCAGGCACCTGCCCGACGCCCGACCGATCTTCCCGCGGAAGCTGACGAGCTCCGCTTCGACGATGAGCGTGTCCCCCGGCATCACCGGCCGGCGGAACTTCACCTTGTCGGCGCTCATGAAGAAACCCAGCTTCCCCGCATTGCCGGCCTGTCGGAGCAAAAGGATGCTGGCCAACTGGGCCATGGCCTCGAGCTGCAAGACTCCCGGCATGATCGGATGTCCGGGGAAGTGACCCTGAAAGTAGGGCTCGTTCATGGTCACCGCCTTCTGCCCCACCGCCTTGGCGTTGCCTTCGAACCGGAGCACGCGGTCGATCATCAGGAATGGGTAGCGATGCGGAAGAATCTTGAGGACTTCCCGGATGTCCAAGGCGCCCTCGCCGCTAGGGATGTTCTCCAGGGGCATGAGCTGCGAAACGTACTCCCGGTGCGCCTTTTGGAGCGCCCGGGCCATCTCCACGTTCAGGGTGTGGCTCGGCTTCGCCGCAAAGACATGCGCCTTGAGCCGATGCGGGAAGAGAGCGAGATCCCCGATCACGTCGAAGACCTTGTGCCGCACGAACTCGTCTTCGAATCGAAGCGGCTCCTGGCAAAAGACGGTGTCTGCGCGGATGACGATCGCGTTTTCGAGACTCCCGCCCTTGATCAGCCCCTTTTCCAGCAGAGGTTGCACTTCCTCGTAGAAGACAAAGGTCCGGGCGGGTGCGATCTCCGAGGCAAAACGCTCGGGGTCGTGCTCCCAATGGAGAAATTGCGTGAACTTTCCCGTATGCGTCACCTGGGTGCAGGTCACGGAAAACGAAGAACTGGGCCACGCCACCAGGTAGGCTCCGTCCTTTCCCTGTACGCAGAGAGGATCCCGCAGCTCGAAGAACGAGACGGGGCGATCCTGCTCGATGAGCCCTGCGCGCGCAATCGCCTCGACGTAGATTTTCCCGCTGCCGTCTCCGATCGGCGGTTCATTGGCGTTGAGCTCGATGAGGGCGTTGTCGACTCCGCTTCCCCGCAGGCTCGCCAGGACATGCTCCACCGTGTGGATCTTGACATTGCCCTCCCCTAATGTCGTGGCCCGCTCCGTCTGCCGCACATGCTCGATCCGCGCGGCGACGGTCGGCTCATCCGGCAGGTCGACCCGTTTGAACAGATACCCGGTATCGGCTTCTGCCGGACGCAGGACCAGGGACACCGGCTGGCCAGTGTGCAGCGAGTTCCCTTCGATCCGGACGGGCTCCCGCAAAGTCTTTTGTCGAATCACCTTCTTTTCCTCCCGCTTGCCCTAGCCGACCTCTCTCACCAGTTTTTCTGCTGCGGCAGGCCTGGCTGCATCGCCTGGACGTGCCTTTCCGTCCCCGGAGTATGGCCCCGCGCCGCTCCACGGAAAAGCCTCTCGCTCGCCGAGCATCCACACCCCCCAAGGCTCGCCTCGGCGGCGAAATCTGCGAGATATGCCGACCAACCTGGGAGAAAGCAAACGAAAAGCTTCCTCTCGCCGCGGCGAGCCCGCGACATCTTTCCGCCAGTCGGGAGCAAGACGCGACTGGCGAGGAGACGAGGAAATGCGCTATGCCATAGGATACCATGGGCCTGAAGAGAAGCATTCGCCTGCTCCCGCTTCTCCTTGCGGCCGTGCTGGGGCTTGCCACCCTCTCCTGCTCCCGGCCGGCTCGCGTGGGAGAGCGTCCGAGCTTCCCGATTCCCCAGGAGGCCGACGTCTCCCATGCCCAGCCGGGCAAGCGGGGAGGTGTCTTCGTCGAAGTCAGCCCCGGCGAGCCGAGCACCTTCAACTGGCTCGTCGCCGAGGATGCCTCCTCGGCCTCCTTCCTCGGTCTCCTCTTCGACGGACTCACTTCTTACAATCCGATCCGGGAAGAGGTCGTTCCGGCACTGGCCAAATCGTGGGAGATCGGCGCGGACAGCCGCACCTTCACCTTTCACCTGCGGGAAGGGCTGGCCTGGAGCGACGGCGTCCCGCTGACGGCCGACGACGTTCTTTTCACCTTTCGATGTGTCTACGATCCCCGGTTTCCCAACCGAAACGCCTACGACCTTTCGGTCAACGGCAAGCCCTTCCTCGTCGAAAAGCTCGACCGCCAGACCGTGCGCATCCGCACTCCCGAGATCTTCGCTCCTTTCCTTCGTTACATGTCCGGGGTCTCGATCATGCCGAAGCATCTCCTCCAAGGAGCCTACGAGGACGGAACGCTGCTGCGCGCCTGGAGCATCTTTACCGCGCAAAAGACACCTGCGGCCATCGCCAGCAGCGGCGCGTTCCGGCTCCACAGCTACCGGCCCGGCCAATTGATCTTGCTCGATGCCAACCCGCGCTATTGGCGGATCGATCGGGAGCGACGCCGGCTCCCCTACATCGACTACCTGATCGTCAAGTTTGTGAAGGACCAGAACGCCAGCGTGGTCGCCTTCGCCTCCGGGCAGACCGACGCCGATACGATTCCTCCCGATGACGTCGGCTGGGTTCGCCGCGGAGAGGGGATCCATCACTACACCGTTCATGACCGCGGCCCCTCGACCGCTTCGACCTTTCTCTGGTTCAACCAGAACCCGGGCCACGACAAGAGCGGCAAACCCTTTGTGAGCCCATACAAGCTCCGCTGGTTCCAAGACCGCCGCTTCCGCCAGGCAGTCTCCTACGGGATTGACCGGGAAGGCATGGTCCAGGGGATCCTTTTTGGCCGCGGCCAACCGCTCTGGGGGCCAGAAAGCCCGGCGAACTCCAAGTGGTTCAATCCGCGAATCCGGCAGTATCCCTTCGATCCCGGCCGGGCCGAGCAACTCCTGGCCGAGGCGGGTTTCCACCGCCGCCCGGACGGCGCACTGGAGGATGCCGAAGGCCATCCGGTCAGCTTCACTCTCCTCACCAACCAGGAAAACCCGCTCCGCACGGCCATGGCGACGGTCTTTCAACAAAACATGAAGGCTCTGGGCATCGAGGCGCGGCTGCAATTCCTCGACTTTGGCGCGCTCGTCACCAAGATCAGCGACTCCTTCGACTACGAGGCGTGCCTGCTCGGTCTGACGGGAGGGGGAGATCCGGCGGACGGCATGTCGGTCTTCGTGAGCAAGGGCCGGCTCCACCAATGGTACCCGAGCGAGCCCCAGCCTGCTACTCCGTGGGAGGCCCGAATCGACTCCCTGATGCTCGCCCAGCTCACGACCCTCGATGAAACCCTGCGCAAGCGGTACTGGGACGAAGTTCAGCAGATCCTGAGCGAGGAGCTCCCTTACATCTATCTCGTCACCCCCGATATCTACGCGGGCTTGCGCGACAAGTGGCGCAACGTCCAGATTCCCAAGATCGGCTCGGTGGTCTGGAACCTGGAAGAAGTCTGGACGCCCTAAGACACCGCAGGTCCCGCGGGGATTTTCCCGCCTCGCCCCGCTCTCTGTCCACGCCGACGCTCCGGAGCCGCTACGGACTCGCCGGTCCCTGGGAGTGCCGCAAAAAGTCCAAGGCGGACCGAATCGCCCGCTGCACCCCGGCCTTCATCGCCTCCTTGGCCACCGCCGTCACCCTGGGACTCAGGTCTTCCTGAGGATCCCGCACGGTGCCCGTCACGGCGACAGGAGTCCAAAGATAGCCATTCCGCTCCTCGGAAAAGATCTTTTCCCGCGCGCCCGGCAGCAGAGCCACCCGCTCGGCGGAAAGTCCGACCCTCATGCCCCCGCGCACCTGCTCCCCTTCCACGCGGAGATTCCCTTCAATCCGGAGCACGCCCTTCGCTTCGATCTCGATCTGCTCGAAGGAGAGATCCTCCGGTCCCGCCAAGAGCCTCGCCCGCGCTTGATCGAGGGGAAGCGCGCTCGGCGCCCCCCCGCTCAGCGCCAGCCCCACAAGCCAGGGGAGATCCTCGAGCTTCCCATGCAGCAGGGACAAACCGGCCTCGACCCTCCAGGGCTGTCCATGGGGTAGGGTCAGCCGCCCCTCGGCCTCCAATTCCCCCGTGACCCGCCTCCGCCATGCCATGGGAAGCCAGGGAGTGAGCGCTACTCCGGAGGTCGAAAAACGAAGCTCTCCTTCGGCCCGCTCCTGCCAGTCCATTCGTCCAGCCAGGCGGATGATTCCCGACCCCTCGGAACGGAGCAAACCCTGCTCCAGGAAAGCCGAGCCGGGATCGACACGAAAAAGAAGCTCCTCGAGAGCCAAGTCCGGGAGCGAGGCGCAGGCGAGCTTCCCCCCGCTGGCCTTCCCGTTCCACGCCGACCCATCCGCTTCCAGCTCCATGCGGGTTCCCGTCAAAGCTCCTCCGCCCAGGAGGGACGAAGGCCAGCGAAGGTCCGCTCGATGGATTTCTCCGCGCCGCAGGCTCACGCGGCGAAGGACCCCTGGCGTTTCCTCCGCTTCGTCCCCCGCCGGGCGCTCCATCGCCGGAGGGCTCGCCCGCAAGGGCTTCTCTTCCCTGGGAGCCGAGCGAAAGGTCAGCTCAAGATGGCCGATACGAAGCGGATCGATCTTCCACACCCCCTGGACCAGCGAAGCAAGAGGAAAGCGCGCCTGGAGATCCTCGGCCCTCAGCTCCGCGATCGGCGAGCCCGGGCCGCCCGCCCCGGAAAACTCGCTGCTGCCGATCGCAAGACCACGGAGCTGAAGAGAGGAAAAGCGACCTTCGACCCCGATTCCTCGAGCCACGGCACGAGAGAGGAAGGAGCGAAAGCCCTCCCCGTTCAAGTACGCGACGGCCATGCCGAAGACGATAGCCAGACCAGCCAGGAAGAGAAGCCCCAGCACTCCGAAAATTTTCTTCATCGCCTTTTCCCAGCCGGTTCGTCCTCTCCTCCCCGGACAGCCGCTCCGTTCTCACCCCGCAAGAGGCCGGGCCCTCGGCTCCCCCAAGGAAAAGTATTGTCTTTCCCCTACTTCCTGCCCCTTATCAAGAGGCAAAACCCGAAAGGCAGCCAGCCTCTTTCCGATGGTTCTCTTCGTTCTCCGACGCCTGCTCTTTTTGATCCCCCTGCTTCTCGGCGTAACCTTGTTGGTCTTTTTCCTCATGTCGCTCACTCCGGGGAATTTCCTCACCCCCATCAAGGCCCAGCGCGACATCAGCCCCGAGCTTCTCGCCGCCCTTGAGAAGAGCTTCGGGCTCGACCAGCCATGGTATACCCGCTATTTCCTCTGGTTGCGCAATGTGCTGCATGGGGACTTCGGCTACTCCTGGACATACAAGGTTGCCGTAGTGGACCTGCTTTGGCAACGGGTGCCCGCCACCCTTCTCCTCAACTTGACGAGCTTTGCCTTCGCCTGGGCCGTCGCGATCCCCCTGGGAGTCCTCGCGGCCGTCCGCCGCAATTCCTGGTGGGATCGCGCGACCGCTCTCCTCGCCTACGCCTCGCTCTCGATCCCGGAGTTCTTCCTGGCGCTCCTCGCCGTCTATCTGGCCGCGCGGACGGGCTGGTTTCCGCTCGGGGGTCTCACGTCGATCGAGCATGAATTTTTCTCACCCCTCGGCCGGGTCCTGGACCTCGCCTATCATCTGATCCTCCCCACCCTGGTGCTCGGCCTCGGTGGCGTGGCTACGCTGATGCGCATTCTCCGCGCCAATTTCCTGGACGTCATGCGGGCCGAATATGTCACCGCCGCGCGAGCGAAGGGGCTTTCGGAAAACGTCGTGATCTGGCGCCATGTCTTCCGGAACGCGGTCAACCCGCTCTTGAGCACCCTTGGATATGTCGTCGCAGGCCTCCTGAGCGGCTCGCTGCTCGTGGAAAACGTGATGAGCTATCCCGGCCTGGGCCAGCTCATCTACTCGGCCTTCATCCGCCAGGATCAGTTCGTGGTCCTGGCCTCGGTCATCCTGAGCTGCATCCTGCTCGTCCTGGGAAATCTCTTCTCCGACATCCTGCTCGCCTGGGTCGATCCCCGCGTACGCCTGCCCGTGCGATGAACCCAGCTCCCCTGCCGCGCTCCGGCCTCTGGCAACAGGTGCTCACCCGCCCGCAGGGAGCTCTAGCCCTTGGCCTGCTCGGCTTTCTCTATCTCTGTGCGCTCTTCGCTCCCTTCCTGGCCCCCTACGGCCCCGGCGACCAGGATCTCCAGAAGACCTACCATCCACCGACAGGCTTGACCTGGACGCGAGAAGGCCTCGCGGTCCGTCTCTACGAGAATGCCGATCCCACTCAGGCACTCTACCGGCCGATCCCCGGGAAGAGCGCCGCGGTCCATTGGCTTCCGCCCGGTTACCCCTACCGGCTTTTCGGCCTCTTTCCCTGCCGCCGCCATCTCTTTGGAGTCGAACCTCGGCACAAGATCTACCTTTTGGGCAGCGACAGCACCGGCCGCGATGTCTTTTCCCGCCTGCTCTACGGCGCCCAGATCTCGCTGAGCATCGGCCTGATCGGGATCACGATCAGCTTGGGAGTAGGCCTGATCGCCGGAGGCCTGGCCGGATACTTCGGAGGCTGGTTCGATTCGCTCATCATGCGCTCGACGGAGCTATTAATGGCCATTCCCGGGCTCTACCTCCTGCTGGCTCTGCGCGGCGCCTTTGCGAGCCAGTTCGGCTCGGGGGAGGTCTACCTGCTGATCGTGGTCATCCTGAGCTTCCTCGGCTGGTCGGGTGCGGCGCGGGTCATCCGAGGGCTCACCCTCTCGCTGCGGGCGCAAACCTTTGTCGAGGCTGCCATCGTGACGGGTCTCTCGCCCTGGCGCATCCTCTGGAGGCATCTGCTCCCCAACCTGGCGAGCTACCTGTTGGTTGCCGCCGCGCTGAGCATTCCCGGCTATATTCTGGGGGCAGCAGCCTTGAGCTTTCTTGGCATCGGCATCCAGGAACCGGCGGCTTCCTGGGGGCTGATCCTCGCGCAAGCTCAGGAAATGAAGGTCTTCATGTGCAACTTCTGGTGGCTGCTGACCCCGGGCGCCGCCGTCTTCGTGACGGTGGCCGCCTTCAACCTGCTCGGCGACACTCTCCGGGATGTCATCGACCCCCACTTTCGAACCGGCGGCCGATAGGTTTTCTCCACTATGTCCGATCCAAACTCCCCTCCCCTTTTGCAGGTCTCGGATCTCGCCATCGAGTTCGCAAGCCCGGAACGGACGATCCGCGCCGTCGACGGCATCTCCTTCTCGATGGCAAGCGGATCGACCCTGGCGGTCGTCGGCGAAAGCGGCAGCGGAAAGAGCGTGACCGCCCTCTCCCTGGCCCGCCTTCTTCCCTCGCCTCCGGCCCGCGTCCGCTCCGGGAAGATCCTCTTCGACGGTGTCGACCTGCTGACCCTTCCCGAGACGGCTCTGCGCCACTACCGGGGCGGCAAGATCGCCTATGTCTTTCAAGAGCCTTCCACCTCGCTCAACCCAGTCTTTTCGGTGGGCTTCCAGCTCAGCGAAGCGATGGCCCTCCATCGCCGCGATCTCGCGGATCGGCGGGCCGCCGGGCTTGCGGCACTCTCCGAGGTCGGCATCCGAGACCCCGAGCGATGCTGGAAGAGCTATCCTCACGAACTTTCGGGCGGGATGCAGCAGCGGGTGATGATCGCCATGGCCCTCGTCTGCCGTCCGCAACTCCTCGTGGCCGATGAGCCGACCACCGCCCTCGACGTCACGATCCAAGCGCAAATCCTCGAGCTCCTGCGCGAGA
>JAQTUK010000069.1 GCA_028710285.1 Methylacidiphilaceae bacterium
GGGAGCCCAAGTAAATCAGAACGGGCTTGCCGACAGGCACGTGCATCTCGTTCATCGTGATGATGTCATCCTTGGAAGCCGGATCGGTCTTGTCCATGCCGATCGGATTCATCGCGTCGGCCAGGTGCATATCCCGGCGGCCCAGCCTGCCGTCGGGCCCAGGGTAGTGAAAGATCCAGCCGAATTGCTGCGCGACCGCCTCCAGGGTCACGGCTTCTCCGGGACCAGGAGGATTGAGGACTCGGTTTCCCCAAAGCGGCACCGAGAACCCGAAGAGCAGCACCATTTCCACAAAAATGATCGTCCACTCCAAGTGCTTGGGCCAATCCGCCTTGAGCCCCTCGTAGCTGGCCTTCGGACTCTTGTCCGCCCGGAATCGGTAGAGCGCGTAGGCGAAGAAGCTGAACCAGATGACGAATAGGATGAGCGAAAACCAGAGGATGGCCTCCATGAATTCATCAATCTGCCGCCCATGCTCGGACATGCAGCGGGAAATGCCAGTAAGCTCAAGAAGAAGTGCGAACACGATTTAACCCCTCCGATTGATGTTTTGACCGATTGGTCCGAATAAAAAAGCGAATGAAGGCGCCGAAGACCAGCCCCAGCAACACCAGCATCACCACGACGGCTGGCAAGATCCCCCGCGTTGCCTGGGACTTGGGCACTCCGCATATGGCACATGCCCAGCTCTCCACCGGGATTGCCAAGGCGATCCCCGCGAGCAAGGCCCCCGTTTTGCGCAATTTGCCCAAGCGATTCATCTCCCGTAGACTCCCAGGACCCTCCCCGCGCCAACGCATGTGGCCTTGCAGCCTAGCAATACCGCGCTTCCCCGCTGGCATCCACTTTCTCCCGACCCGTCTCCTCCAGGAATTCCGCGTAGGCCGGCGGCGGCTTCCGAGACCGCCGGTAGAGCGTCCATATAAAGACGGCTACACTTCCCAGGGGGATCAAGGCGGTCGTTACCAGCGCCCAAGCAGCGGCGTCTCCGGGCTCATGCCCAACCGCGGGAACGTTCAGCGCCGAGGCGAGGAAGCCATCCCCAACCACGATGAGCCCGATGACGCCGAGGAAGAGGAGCCCTCCCCCTACGGATAGCACCGTGCTCGTTCGCACTTTCATTCGACGAGTCCCATCCGCCGAGTCTTGCGCAGGAACCAAGCCCCGTAAACGACCACCAACAACGCGACCGCCAAAGAGCCCGCGCCGAGCCAGGCCAGCAATCCCCCTTGGTGGTCGTAGTACCCCTTCAGGGCCCAGCCCCCCAGCCCAAGGAAAAGACCGGTGACGATGGTCACAAAGAGGAGATGAAATTGCCGCAGCGACATAACCCTACTTTACGAAGTTCAACTGGTCCGCATAACAGCAGACGAATATCACAAGTAACGCCACCACCGAAGCGAGCGCAAGGGCCATGAGGTGATGCACGGTCTTATTCTCAGAAAAAAAGTGCATCAGGATCCCGAGAGCCAGGATCGCCTGCACGCCGGCAACGAGCAGCCCCACTCCGATGTTTCCACCGCCAAGCGGGAGGTAGGAGGCGGCGACGTTGATTACGGCAAGCAGCAGGAGCAGCCCGAACACCTTGATATAGGCGGGGACTTGCTTCCGGGGGTCATGGATATCTTCGCTCATTTCTTGTCTCCGCTGGAAAAGGCCGTCCTAAAAAAGATAGAGGGTGGGGAAGAGAAAGATCCAGACCAGGTCGACGAAGTGCCAAAAGAGCCCCGCTACCTCGACGCGATTGGCTAAGTGCTCCGGATTGGTTCGATAGAGCTTTGCTCCCGGCCCCCAGAAGAATCCGAGTACCACCAATCCTCCAATGATGTGGAGGCCATGCAGCCCCGTCATCGTAAAGTAGGTGGCGAGATAGGTGCTGTACCGCGGCGTGAAATTTGACCACCACTGGATGTCGCTCTTCGGGATCTCGAGCACCTTTTCCTCGCCTGCGGCCGGACGGCCGAAGACCGACTGCAGCTGATGACCGAAGCTGCCGGAATCCTCTGCGTCCGGCAGGATCCGAAGCGTCTGGCTCTTCCTCGCTTCGGCGGGGGACATTTCCAAATGCCCCGTGATCTCTTGGCCGTTGTTGAGGATGACCCCGTAATGATGGAATTTGTCTTTGTATTCCATCGACTTCACCCCGAGGAAGACGACGCCGCAAACCAGCGTCGCTCCAAGCCAGCGCCGATAGCTCTGGAACTGCCGCATCTTGAGCGCAGTCCAGGCCATCACCATCGTAATGCTGGAAGTGATCAGCACGAAGGTGTTGAAAAGCCCCATCGGCACGTTCAGCAGGTGGTGCGGCCAATGGGTCGCCCCCAGCCGGAGAAAGATGTAAGCGGAGAAGAGGCCGCCGAAGAGCATGACCTCCGAGGCCAGGAAGAGCCAGATGCCGATCTTCGCGTTATACGCGCCCGTATCCGGTCGTGCCGTAACGGTGTAGGGAATTTCCATTTCCATCTCTTGATTCCTTTTCGATTAAACGGAGGAGAGCTTCGGCTCCGCGACCTTGCTTTCTTCCCCCTCCCACTGCGGCAGATAGTCACGGGCCGCTCCGGGAACGCTATACTCGTAGGGGCCGCGATAGACCGTGATGGGATGGAGAAAATTCCCGTGTCCCGGCGGGGTAGGCGCCGCCCACTCCAGAGTGTTCGCTTGCCAGGGGTTGTCCGACGTCACCTTCTTCCCATGCCATGTGCTCCAGAAGAAGTTGATGATGAACGGAATCTGTCCGATGGCAAGAATCCAGGCGGAAACAGACATCACTTGATTGAGCCAGAGCACGTTCTGCGCCAGCTGCCAGCCGGCTCCTCCGTCGTACCATCGGCGATGCACTCCGACGAACCCTTGGACCAGCATGGGGAAGAAGACCCCGTTGAAGAAGATGATGGTCATCCAGAAATGGACCTTGCCCCAAAACTCGTTCAGCATCCGACCGGTTGCCTTGGGGAACCAGTAGTAGATCCCGGCGAAGAGGCCCATGATCGAGGCAGGCGCCATCATGTAGTGGAAGTGGCCGATCACGTAGTAGGTGTCATGGAGCACCATGTCCGAGGCCGTCCACCCGAGCGGCAGGCCGGTCAATCCGCCGATTCCGAACATCGGCAACCAAGCGAGCGCAAAGAGCATGGGTACCGGAAGCCGGATCGATCCACCCCAAAGGGAGAGAAGAAGAACGGTTCCCAAAAGTACCGAGGGAATGGAAATGATGGTTGTGAAGATCTGAAAGAAGGTGGTGATGCTCTGACCCATGCCCGTCATGTACATGTGATGCGCCCACACGATCATGGAGAGGAAGCCAATCGACAACAGGGAGTAGACAAAGACCTTGTAGCTCCACAGGGGCTTCCGGGTGTTGTTCGAGATCACCTCGCCCACGATTCCCATGGTGGGCAGAATCTGCACGTAGACCTCGGGATGGCCGAGGAACCAGAAAAGATGCTGCCAGAGCAAGGCGGAGCCGCCCCCGCTCCCCGGCCAGTGGCGCCCTCCGATGATGAGGCCGTCGGGCGAGAAGAAGCTTGTCCCGAAAAGCCGGTCCATGAGCTGCATGATCGCCGCCGATTCGAGCGGCGGAAAGGCCAGGAGCAAGAGAAAAGCGGTGACCAACTCGGACCAGACAAAGACCGGCAAGCGCATCCACTGGAGGCCGGGGGCTCGAAGCTGAATGATCGTGGCAATGATGTTGACCGAGCCGAGCAGCGAACCGGTGATGTTGAAGGCCATGCCGATCAGCCAGAGAGTTTGGCCGTTGAGAATCGGATCGAAACCCATTCCCGTGTCGGCGACATCGGCCAGGGGCACATAGGAAGTCCACCCCGATTTCGCCGCTCCTCCGGGAACCAGGAAGCTCCCAAGCATGATCACCACACCCACGAAGAAGCTCCAGAAGCTCGCCATGTTCAGGCGGGGGAAGGCCATGTCCGGGGCTCCGATCTGCAAGGGGACGACGAAGTTGCCGAAGCCGGCGAAGAGCGCGGGAACGATCGCCATGAAGATCATCATCGTTCCATGGATCGCTCCGAAAGAGTTGTAGAGGTTCGGGGTCATCACTCCACCCGGGGCCATGTTGGCGCCGAAGACCGCGGTCAAGAGCGGACCAATCACCGGCACGGGCTTCCCGGGGAAGGAGAGCTGCCAGCGCATCACGACCATGAGCCCAAAGCCGAAGAGGGCGACCAGCAGGGAGGTGATCATGTACTGAATGCCGATCACCTTGTGGTCGGTGGAAAAGACGTAGCGTCTCCACCAGGACAGTTGGATGTGATGCTCGTGGGGGCCGGCCCCGTGCGCAACCGCTGCGCTCCCGCTGCCCTGCAGCCGTCCCATCGTGTGCTCCTGCTCGTTCATGTCCTGCCGCACTCTTTTTCCCTCCTGCATGACTTTTTGAGCGCAACGCTCGCCCCGTGCGCCCCTCAACCTACAACTGAATTATTTCCGCTCAAGCTGACAAGATTTTTCTGCTCTGCTTGTCCTAACAAGTTAGTACGCAAGCCTCTTCAATCCCTGGAGGCCTTCCACCCGCCGAGGCGCCTTTTGGAGGATTCTTATTTAGGGGTTCGCCCGGGGGCTGCTCTTCCCACCAGATCATGCGGGCCAGCCAGCCACCGCTTTTCGGGCCCTATTTTGCTTCCTTCCCCGCACTCTTTCCCGCGAGTGTCTCGACCTCCTCGACCTTCCACGGTGCCGCGTGGCTTGTCGTCTCCGCTCGGACCGACTTCACCTGCTCTTCCTCGACGGCGGAGGAGCGATTTCCCCACGCCTGACGCAGGAAAGTCAGAACCGCGGCAATCTTGGCATCGCTCAGCACCGTCTTCCAAGCCGGCATCATCCCGTTGTAC
This sequence comes from Methylacidiphilaceae bacterium, assembly GCA_028710285.1. GTDB lineage: Bacteria > Verrucomicrobiota > Verrucomicrobiia > Methylacidiphilales > Methylacidiphilaceae > Methylacidimicrobium. The sequence continues at coordinate 4,845 of JAQTUK010000069.1, forward strand.
TCCGCCCCTGCCACCCGGACCGGTCCCTGTAACCCTCCAAGGACCATCGCCGCCAGCACCCGCGGATCCCCATTCACCCAGTCCGAGCCGGCGACCGGCGGGAACTGCCCGCTCATCCCCTGACCGGTGGGCTGGTGACAGGCGGCGCAGTTGGCTTGATAGACGTCCTGGCCAACCTCGATGGGGCTTGCCGCCGAAGGCTTTTGCGCCGGCCCGCCCGCGGGAGCTGTCGTCGCAGCGACGGACGCGGAACTCCGGGGAAGACCGGCAAGGTATCCGCTCGCGTCGTAGACGTCCCACCGCCATCCCCCGCTGTATCGAAGGAAAAAGGCAACTGCGAAGAGCACGATGACGGTCGCAAAGACCAGGAACAAGCATGGGAGGCGCTCTTCCGAAGTCGTCCCCTGGACCACCCTTTCCTGCGGTTCTTCTCGATTCATGGCGTCTTGCCCGTCTCCCCGAGCGGAACTCTCTTGAGGGAGAGCAGATAGGCCACCAGGGCCCGTGCCTTCGGGCCCGGGACTACCTGGAACCCCGGTGGGGGAGCATCCCGGCCGGATAGGGAAAGTGCGTCGGGCAGCGGACTTCCCAGCAGCGGGACGCGTGAGAAGAGGTACCGGTAGGACGGCATCACCGTCCCGGGATAGACTGTCCGAGGGTCGTACAAAAGGCGATAATACCAATGGGGCTCGGTGCGTCGCTCTCCCACGTCAGCAAGATCGGGTCCCAGACGAAGCACGCCCAAAGGGACGATATGCTCCTCTTGGTACTCCACCGGCAGGCTTCGACGTGCCCCCCACCCTCGGGCGATATCAGAACCGAGATTCGGTGGCCGAATCACCTGCGTGTGACAGGAGGCGCATCCGTTGGCTGCGTAGACCTTGCCTCCGATGACCGCTCGGCCGAAGGGCGCTCCATCGGCCGACGGACGGATCGGCCCAAGCTTTCGCAGGGGCATCCAGACGAGCAGGAGCCATCCCACTCCTGTTGCCAAGAGGATACCCAGGAGAACTCGTTTTGGCTCTGTCACGGCGTCCGAACTCCTTCCCTGGCGGAACCCGCAAGCGCGGCTTCTTCCTCCACGCGACGGCTCGAGCCGCTTTCGACGACAAGCCAAAGAAGATGCAGCCCGAAAACCGCGTGAGCCGCTAACAAGGCCGTCGCGGGCGCCGCCGCGCTGCGAAGGAACGGGAGAAGCGAGACGATCACTTCATGAATGGGAAGGTCGGGGTCGTCGAGCCCTACGCCCTGAAACAGTCCGCCGGCGGCGAGCAGGCCCACTAAAAAGCTTATACCGTAGCTGCTGAGCAGGAAGTGGGCCTTCGCCAAGGTTGGGGACGGCCAGGGCCGCCCCAGCACTCGCGGCAAGAGGGTGTAGAGCAGGGAAAAGAAGGTCATGCCCAAGAAGCCGTACAGGAAGAGAATCAACTGAGCCTCTTCCAGGACGGTGTAGTGCACATACCGGCTCCAAGCAGGCAGGGCCAGGAGTGCTCCAAGTCCCGCAGCCACCAACAGAGAACTCATGCCGAAGCGCAGGAAATGCCAACTCGGATCCCAGTCGCCCTTCTCCGCCGCTCCCCCGCGGGCCGCAACCCAGAAGCCCACTCCCACTGCTACGGCTGCCACCCAGAGCAGGAAGCGGGAAGAGACCCCGAGCGAAACCATCCAGAGAGGGAAAGGCCCGCCCACGAGGTGGGCCGTCCCGGCAAGATTGGCAAAGAGCGCCCAAGCCCAGAAGGCTATGCGACCGAGCCCGGAGAAGGCAACCGGCCGACCCAGGGAGACGGGAACGAGAAGGTAGACGATGCCGAGGGCGAATGCCCCCAAGCCCGCATAGAGAAGGCCGTCATTGAACCACCATTCGAGCGAACCCACGGCCACCCCGCGCACCGCTGGATCGTGCAGCATGAGCGCCGCAGCACCTCCGGCCCACGGAATCCAGACCAATCCCAGGAGGAGAAAACGCGACGCGAGTGAAGTTTTCTCCCATTGGCTCACGAGAGCGGCGACCAACCAGCCAGCGGACAAGAGGTAGGCCAATCCCAGCGACGGGAGGGAGAAGGTCGGCAATCCCAGCCAGGAGAGAGAGCGGCTTTCGCCAGCCAGTACCCCGGTGATTCCGCCCCACAATCCCACGTTCCAGAGAAAGGACGTGGCAAGGCACCACCGTCGCCCGAGAAGAGGAAGCCGCCCGCCCTTCGTGACGGCCCAGAGGGCCGCACTCAGCCCCACGGGAACCCCGAATCCGTAGACAAAACTCAGGAAAGCCGCCGGGCTGATCCTTCCGAAGGTGAGCCAACCCCACGCACCCAGGAAGCGGGGATCGACGAGCTTAAGGCTGCCGAGCAGAGCCAGGATGGTCGCGACCCAGAGCCAAACAGTCGCCGGCCCAAGGAGCCATAGAAAAGGCCCTCGCAGCGACGAACCGGCCTCGCTGGCTGCGGTCATCACCGGAGCTTCCTCGGATTCCGACATGTTTGCCATGGTTGCCGCCTCTTCCCTCTCATGGTTTCGGCGCGGGCGAGGGCTGCTGCCGCAGAAGCGCGCCAGGAAGAAGGACCGTCGATGGCCCCACCGCCTTGCTTTTCAGTCGCTCCTCTTCCAACTCCATCGCGCGCTCGATGGGAATCGCCACGACTCCTTTGTCGCGATCGATCCAGCGGTAACTACCCAACGCTTCTCGATCCGCCTTTCGCAAGGCTTCCAGCCGAGTGACCCGCTCGGCTAGCGCCTGCCTGGCGGAATCCTCCTCCGCCTGCGTCAGGCGCCGGGTGAGAAAGGAAATCGCGATCGAGGGCAGGACCAGAAGGAGGAGGACCCACCAGAACGCCGAGGCGCGCGGGAAGACGGCCGTTGCCGCATCGGGTTGGATCTCTTTCGCTTCCGTTCCACTGTAATCGTTTTGGACCGCCATCCCTCATCCTCCGCTTAGCTGATCACCTCCACCGATTCACGCAAGCGCGGGTCGTGTAAAGGATAGAGCTCGCAGGAGAGGAGCCGTCGCAGGAATGCACCCGCCATGAGACATCCCATTCCCGACCAGACTGCAACCTCGAGCAGCCCGATGGCAACCGCCTTTTCGAAGACTCCCGGAAGAATCAGCCAGTAGAGTTCGACTGCCTGCATCCCGAGCACCCACCCCGCAACCAGGGCGAGCGTGCGCGGGTTGCGCTTGGTGGCCTGCGGGAGCAGAAGCAGAAACGGCACGAAGAAGCGGCCGAGAACCAGTCCGATCGCAAACCAGTTCCAGCTTCCGAAGTTGCGCCGAATGAAGAAATACGTCTCCTCGGGGATGTTCGCGTACCAGATCAGCATATACTGGCTGAAGGCGAAGTAGCCCCAGAGGGCGGTGAAGGCGAACAGGAGCTTGCCCATCAGATGCAGATGCTCCTCGTTGACCTGGGGAAGGTACCGCCTTTGACGCAGCCAAAGGATGATGAGGATCCAAAGAGCCAGGCTCGCTCCGGCCGCCGCCACGAAGACGAAGCCGCCCCATAACGTCGAGCCCCAGCGGAAATCCAGCCCCATGAGCCAGTCGATCGCAGCAAAGGTCATGCAGGCGCCGTAGACGACGATCAGCGCGTAGGAAAGCTTTTGCATTCGGACCGTTCGCCACGGATCCCGATCGCTGTCTTGGAGGCGGGAGCCGTTCCAAAAAAAATGCGCCGCAAGGCTCCAAAAGGCGAAAAAGAAGAGCGCTCGGAGGGCGAAAAACGGGAGATTGAGATAGGCGGATTTCGCAAGAAGGGCTGGATCGCGCGCAAGAGACGGACTCGTCCACGCGTAGAGATGATGACCCCAGAATGCGTCCCAGAGGATCGGCAGAAAGAGCAGAGCGACCCAGGGGAAGAGGCTGGCGACGTTTTCCGCTTGCCGGCGGACGACGACTCCCCATCCCGCGTTGGTCACGTAGTGAAGCATCACCCAGAAGAGCGCGCCAGAGCAGAGGCTGAAAAAGAAAAAGAAGGAAAAGAGCCAGCTATGAAAGAATTCTTTTGGCTGCCACCAGGCCGCGCCAAACGAGGCGGCCAGGACCAGGATGCCCGCTCCTTGGAGTCGAGCGGCCAGCGTTTTCAACTTCCTCGCCGGAAGAGGAACGGCCGCGGGCACGTCTGAGGGAGGTTCGCTGTGACCCATCGCTACCTTCCTTCCAATTGCTGCCGCTCCGAAATCGGCACATCGGCAGGCGTGGCATTCTGACTTAGCTGCAAAGCCCGGATGTAGGCGACGATGGCCCAGCGTTCCTCCACGCTCAGGTTGGCTCCATATCCGAGCATCAGCCCCTGTCCGTGGGTGATGACGTAGAACATCTGGCCATCTGGCATCTGCCGGGTATGCTCGCCATGATAGTTCGGCACTCCGACAAGCCCATACTGGGTCGCAATGCCATTTCCGGACCCCGTTGATCCGTGACAAGCGCTGCAAAAGATTTGGAACCGCTCTTTCCCCGATTTCAGAGTCTCCGCTGTCAGGGGAATGGGAATTCCCTCGCCCCACCGATCTCCCATCATGCCGGTGTTGAGATAGGGATGGGCCATCGCATCATCTCCCGTCGGCACCGTTCCGGAGACTGGATAGCGGCTTGCCCGTTGGTTCGGGAAGAAGACGCTGGGAGCCTGTTCCTTCACTTTTGCCTGTCGGACCATGTCAGGGAAGATCTCGATGGGATTTCTCGTCGTCTTTGTGTCACGGAATCCGGTCACGCTGACGATCGCGAAAACAAGGCAAGCAAGCAGCAAAAGAAAGGTGCGCATGATTCCGGGCGATCTATCGAGGGATAATGGTGAGTCGCGTTCCTCCCAAGCTCTCCAGGAACTGACGACTCTCGGCGGGAGAGTACGCAGGATCCCTGGCTTCGATGACGAGAAAAAAACCGTCTGCCGTTGCCCGTCGGGAGAGTTCTCCCCAGTTCCAGACCGGATGATGCGGCCGGGGAAGCCGGGCGAGAAAAATCACGGCCAGAAACGCGCTGAAGACCGCGAAGAGGATGGTGAGCTCCAGCAGCACAGGGACGAAAGCGGGAAGGCTGAAGTAGGGCTTCCCCTGAACGACGGTAGAGTAGAAGAGGCCTTGCAGCTGACCCGTGGTGAGGCTCTGGAGAAGCTGGGGCCTGGGGATCGATGTGGCCGTCACCATGGCGATTCCGATGCACAGACCGAGCAGGCCTCCCATCAAAACGAAAAAGGAGACGCGGGACTTCGGAAGCTGCATGGCCCGTTCCATGCCGTGAATGGGATAGGGAGCGTAGGCATCCCACCAGACGTATCCTTTCCTTCTCGTCTCCTCGCTCGCCCTCCGCAACTCCTCCTCGGAACCAAACTCGGCTCCCAATCCGTAGATCTCCTGGCCGGGCCGCAGCCCGGGCTCCTCGGTCGCCGCTTCCGCGGTTCGCTGCCGCTTGGGCTTCGCCAGCAGTGTCTTGATCTCCGCGATGGAGATGGCGGGCAGGACACGCAGAAAGAGCAGGAAGAGAAAAAAGAAGAGACCGACGCTGCCGAAGAAGAGGCCCCAATCCACCCACGTCGGCAGGTAGTGGCGCCAGGAGGCGGGCAGGAAATCCCGCTCAAGACTGACGACGATAATGGAGTACCGCTCGAACCACATGCCCACGTTGATGAGCACCGAGCTCGTCCAGAGAATCCAAGGATGGATCCGGCAGAACCGGAACCAGAAGATCTGGGGCAGGATCACGTTGAAACCGAACATGGCGAAGTAGGTGAATCGGTCCGGGCCCGTGATCCGATTCCAGAAGGTGTACCGCTCATAGGGGTTGGCCCCGTACCACGCCATGAACAGTTCGACCAAATAGGAGTAGCCGACGAGCGATCCCGTCGCCAAGAGCACCTTTGCCATGTTGTCCAGGTGCTTTGCCGTAATCATGTCTTTTAGGCTCGGATAGGCGGCACGCAACGGGACCATGAGCGTAACGATCATCGCAAAGCCGCTGAAGATGGCTCCCGTGATGAAATCCGGCGGAAAGATGGTCGTATGCCATCCGGGCAGCACGGTCACCGCGAAATCGGTCGAGACGACCGAGGCCACGGAGATCACGAGCACGCTGACCACGCCGGCGATGCAGAGATAGCCCGCTTCATAATGGCGCCAGGCCCGGAGGGAACCGGTCCATCCCCAGCAGAGAACATGATAGAGCCGCTTCTTCCAAAGCGTGGTGGCTCGATCGCGAAGAGAGGCGATGTCTGGGAGAAGACCGAAATACCAGAATAGGCACGAGACGGTAAAATAGGTTCCCACGGCAAACTCGTCCCACAGCAGCGGGGCTCGAAAATTCTGCCAGACCGCATACGACTCCGGTACGGGCACCATGTACCAGAACATCCATTGCCGACCGATGTGAAAGAGAGGGAAGACCGCCGCGCAAAGGACCGCGAAGATGGTCATCGCCTCAGCCGCCCGATTCACGGAGTTGCGCCACCGTTGGCGCGTAAAGAGCAAAATCGCCGAGATCAAGGTACCGGCATGACCGATCTCGATCCAAAAGACGAAATTGAGAATCGCGATGCCCCAGAAGACCGGGCTCTGCAGTCCCCAGACTCCCAAGCCCGTGCTGATGAAATAAACGACGACCAGCGGAACCGCGGCTGCCAGGAGACCAAAAGCCCCCGCCGCCACCCACCACCAGAGCGGGGCCGGTGTTTCCACCACCGAGCAGACGGCATCGTTCACCCACGCGGCTTCCCTCTGGTTCAAGACTAGCTCCGGACGGGCCAAGAGCTCCCGCCCGCTCTCCGCCCTTTCGACTGTTTCTTCTGCGGTCGGCATTCTAATTCCTTCGCTTGCCTCTCTCCTCAGCCCGCATTCGGGCCCTTGCGTTGCGCTTCC
>JAQTUK010000209.1 GCA_028710285.1 Methylacidiphilaceae bacterium
TGGCGCAGCGGCCCAAGGAGGAGCCGGGCTTCTTCCTCGATCGGATGGAAGCCGCGGATCGTCGGATCCGCTACACGACCCGACCCTATTCCGCCCATAAGCCTCCGGGCCACCGCTACTAAGAGGCTCTAGGCGGAGTGTGTGGCAAGCTGGAGCGCCGGTTCCCGGAAACCGCCGCTCCAGTTCTTCATGGTCATCGCTGAAACAACCGCCACAGTGGCTCGGACTCGGCAGTGAGACGAGGGAGGAGACTCAGCCTTCCTCGGGATAGCCCCGGCGATGCAGATGCTGGCGTGTCTTCCGTCGCTCATAGCGACGCGCCAGGGCTTTTTCGTGCTTATGGCCTGGTTGGCGAAACAGAGTTTTCGACTTCAGGCAAGAATCAAACGGATCTTGAGTCAACCGCATTCCATACCTCCTTCCTGTTTCTTTTCCAATCGGATCACTCCTCGGTAAGAAAGCGGGAAGCGTGCCAATTCGAGCCCAGCCTCTCAAACTAAGGGAATCCGATTGCCATAGTTTTTTTCGCAGCCTACTCTTTTCTCGAGCGATGCCAAGTTCGCAATGATGGCAAAGTTAGCAAACGAAGAATGGCGACGAAGCCTGGTGGTGCCGGGATTGGGAGAGTTCTCCTTTTTTTCTCTACCAGCTCTGGAAGAAGCCGGCTTTGGGCCGGTCCACCGGCTTCCGATCAGCCTGAGGATCTTTCTCGAATCGCTCGCGCGCCATTGTGGCACGGCGAACGTAAAGGAAAGCGATGTGGAGGCGTTAGCGCATTGGGATGTTCGGCACCCGGTGCGGCGGGAAATTCCTCTTCGAGTGGCTCGGATCCTCCTGCAGGATTTTACGGGGGTTCCTCTGCTTGTCGACCTGGCCGCGATGCGCAGCGCTCTGGCCCGCATCGGACGAATTCCCAGCTCGGTGGAGCCGGAGATTCCGGTCGACCTGGTGGTCGATCACTCCGTCCAGGTGGATTTCTTCGGAAGGCCCGATGCGCTGGCGCGGAATCTGGAATGCGAGTTTGCCCGGAATCATGACCGGTACGCGTTCCTGAAATGGGGCGAGGGGGCCTTCCAGAAGCTGCGCATTGTCCCTCCCGGGATCGGAATCTGTCATCAGGTGAACCTGGAATATCTGGCCAAGGGGATCTTCGTCCAGGAAGGAGAGAAGGGGAAGCTGCTCTATCCAGATACCGTCTTGGGAACGGATTCCCACACGACCATGATCAACGGACTCGGCGTGGTCGGCTGGGGCGTCGGAGGCATCGAGGCCGAGGTGGCGATGCTCGGCGAGCCCTACTATCTTCTCACCCCGGACGTGGTCGGAGTCCATTTGACCGGCGCCCTGGCTCCGGGGGTCACGGCGACGGACCTTGTGCTGCGGATCACCGAGAAGCTTCGCCAGGTCGGCGTCGTCAACAAGATCGTGGAGTTTTTCGGACCAGGCGCCTCTTCGCTTGCCGTGCCGGATCGGGCGACCATCGGCAACATGGCGCCCGAATACGGCGCTACCATGGGGTACTTTCCCTTCGACCGGGAATCGCTCGCGTATTTGCGGAGAACCGGTCGTCCGCGGGAGCTCCTGGAGCTTGTGGAACGTTACTATGTCAACCAGGGGATCTTCGAAATTCCACAAGAGGTGGGTGAGGTGGACTACAGCGAAGTTGTGGAGCTGGCGCTCGACAGCGTGGAGCCGGCGGTCGCGGGTCCGCGTCGCCCGCAGGACCGCCTCGCGGTCGGGTCACTCAAAGGCGCATTTCGGCAGTTACTGACGCTTCCCACGGAGCAGGGCGGCTACGGAAAGACTCCGGAGGAATCGAGGACACGGGTCCGCGTCCGGCATCAACTCGGCGCCGGAGGTGCCCATCTCTTCGAGCCCAATGGGGAGGAAGCGCTCTCGGCCAGTGAAAGCGAGCTGCGGGATCTCCGCCCCACGCCGGATCTCCCCGCGGCCTTGGCAAACGGGATCGCGGGAGAAATCGGCCATGGGAGCATTGTCATCGCCGCCATTACCAGCTGCACGAACACCTCGAACCCGAGCGTGATGCTTGCCGCCGGCCTTCTCGCCAAGAAGGCGGTGGAGCGTGGGTTGAGCGTCCCCCCGCACGTAAAGACTTCTTTGGCTCCCGGCTCCCGAGTCGTCTCGGACTACCTGACGCGCACCGGGCTGCAGAACTCCCTGGACCGGCTGGGGTTCGAGGTAGTGGGCTACGGGTGCACGACGTGCATCGGGAATAGCGGACCATTGTCTGCCTCCCTCGAGGAGACGATCGGCTCTCATCAACTGGTCGTTGCCGCGGTGCTCTCCGGAAATCGAAATTTCGAGGCGCGGATCCATGCGGCGGTGCGAGCCAACTTTCTCATGTCTCCGCCGCTGGTCGTCGCCTTTGCTCTTGCGGGAAGGGTCGACTGGGATCCGGAATCCGAGCCGTTGGGGCAAGATCCGGATGGTCGGCCGGTGTTCCTGCGCGACATCTGGCCTAGCGCCGAGGAGTTGGGAGAGTTGCTGGAAGCGGCAACGGACCCGGAAGCCTTCGGCCGTCTCTACCGCAATTTCGGCGAGATGAATCCTCGGTGGCAGGAGATCCAGGCGCCCGCGGGCGAGGTCTACGTCTGGGATGCGCGCAACACCTATATTCAGGAGCCGCCTTTTTTGGAGGATTTTTCCTTGGAAGTGCCCGCTCGCCAGGCTTGCGTCGGCGCACGCGCCCTTTGCATCCTGGGAGACTCGGTGACGACCGATCACATTTCTCCCGCGGGGGCGATCAAGCCTGAGGGCCCCGCAGGCCAATATCTGAAGGAGCTGGGCATTAGCCGGGAGGAGTTCAACAGCTACGGCAGCCGCCGGGGCAATGACCGGGTAATGGTGCGCGGTACGTTTGCCAATGTTCGCTTGCGCAACCGCATCGTGCCCGGGGTGGAGGG
>JAQTUK010000002.1 GCA_028710285.1 Methylacidiphilaceae bacterium
CAAGCTGTTGTTGATATTGGTAAATCCCTGATCGTAGGTCGGCAGCGCCAGATCGGTGTGAAACATGAGCCAGGGTACCGGCTTCAAGTCGAACGTCCCGTAGATCTCGTTCACCGTGTCGGTCGTCGGCATGAGAAGCGTGTTGTACTTCCGATCCCAGTTCGCGTCCGTGAAGAGGGTCAACTCCGCCAGGTCGTAGTTCTGGCCGTTGCGCTGGGTCTGCAGCCGCTGCGACGCCCCTGCCCTCAGGTAGGTCATCCCGAAGAAGGAATCGACCGAGGGATAGTCGATCGGATTGATGAGGGAAGGCGTAATCGTCGGCATGAGGCTGTCAAAGCCAAGAATGTTGTAGGGATTGCCATAAGGGTTCGGGATGTACTGAAACGTGGCGAAGGGCTGAATCACGTGCCGCAACCCGTGGATTCCCAGAGCTTCGATGTCCACGTTGTTCCATGTCTTCGACAGCTTGAACGAAGCATCCAGCCCCGCGATAAAGAGCCCGCGATCGAAAGTCAGGTTCGACTGATTCATCAGCGGCATGGGCGCATTGAACGCATTGCCGTAGACGTTCTGATCCGACCAGTAGGTTCCCTCGACGCCGATCCGCGGCGTGAGCGAAAGCCAATGAAAATATTCCCGGGGATAGGAGAGCTGCTGGAGCGTATCCCAGCGCCATCCTCCATAGTTGCTCAGCATGTAGGCGTTGCCCATCCCGTTCTGCTGATAGAAGCGATTGAGGGGAAACCAGGGATAATAGAGCCCGAACAAGTTTCCGGTCAGCGGATTGAGATTCGAGAGCTGCTGCTCGAAGTTGACGACGCTCCAGCGGCTTTCATAGGCGATCGGACTGTGAAAGATCTTGGCCCGGTTGGTCTCGAAATCGAGCTCCGGCAGGCGGTTCAAGCCGTTAAAGAAATCCATCAAGTTATCCTGGACCAGCAGATCGATCGTGAAGCCGGGGTGGTAGTAGTTCAGCCAGGCCACGTTGTTCGGTTGGCGATTGGACATGTAGGTGTTGTAGTAAAAGTCCTCGGCGATGTAGGGATCGGTCCAATAGTTCAGGTCCGTCGTCAGAGTGAGCTCATTCGTCAAGGGATAGCGCTGCTGCAGGCTGGCCATGAAGCGCTCATGACCGACGTCGTAGCGGTTGAGCGACGAATAGTTGAGCAGGTAGCCTTGGTCGTAGGGCAGGCCGAAAAGGCGCAGATTGCCGTATCCATCCTCGCTCGGCTTATATTGGAAGAGGCTTCCCAACGCGATCCCGCGCTCCGAATAGTAATTGAGCTGGAACGAGGCCTTCAGCTTCGGATTGAATTTCCAGTTATATGTAACAAGCAAATAATACCCCCAATAAGAGCGATCTCCCGGGATCACATAGAGAGTGTTCGAGTCGCCATCGAGAGATTGACTGACCGCGGGAAGCCAGAGAACGGGAATGCGATTGAGGTAGAACACGACGTCCCGCATCAGCATGCGGTCTCCCGTATAGATATCCATCGTGCGGGCCTTCATCTGGAGCCCGGGCTTTTCTCGATTCTCGACCGTGGCCATGCCCCGGTCGACATGATAATGGTCGGTTTCCGGCGTGGTCAGCTTTTGACCGGTCGCCAGGATGGGAAGATCGACGAGTCCCCAGTCGCTAGCCGTGATCGCCTTGGTGTCGATGTTGAAGACCATGTGGACGGCCCGAAAGATCTTTTCGCCCGTGTAGACACGGACGTTTCCGTCGGCGAAGACGTTGCGCGTGCGGTTGTCGAAGCTGACCCGATCCGCGTACAGGGTGGTATCCCCGTATCGAACGACCGCATTCCCTTCCGCCGTCGCGATTCCCCCGACGAAATGCGTCTCCTGTGCATTGATTTCGATCGGCTGCTGGCCGGGCGGTGTGGCGCCCGGATCGCCGGACCCAGGAGGAGACGCCGACCAGAGGCGGGCTTCGGGCCAGGCCAGGAGGAAGAGAGCGAGAAGGATTGGGGAGAGGCGGAGCCATCCCAGCCAGGGAAGGGAGGGGAGATCGACCCCTCCATCGGGAGCGATTCCTTGTCTTCCGGCTCGTCTGGATGCCATATTTCCTCTACCCCCCCTGGGGACGTTCCAAGGAAGGAGAGCCCCACCGCTTCTATGCCTCTTTCCCGTTTTTCGAGGCGAAGCGAACGATGAGATCGACCACTCGGTGGATCTCCTCGGAGGACAAGCCGGGAAAGATCGGAAGGGCCAGCGACTCACGGGCAAGAAGCTCAGCAACCGGAAGCTCGTCGACTTCCCTGTCCCTGTCAAGAAAACAGGGCTGCCGGTGGAGGGGCAGCGGATAATAGACTTCGCTTTGCACGCCCTCCTCCGAGAGGAATCGACGCAAGCCATCCCGGTCGGCGGGATAGCGGATCACATATTGGTTCCAGGTATGCTCACCCGCCGTGTTGCGCGGCAAAAGGAGTTGGCTTGCGACCTTTGGCGCCGTCCTTTCCTCCCCATGGCAGCGGCAGGGCTCCGGACAGAGAGCGGCAATGCCGCTCGCCAGGAATGCTTCCTCGTAGAGTTCCGCATTGCGCCGGCGCCCCTCCAGCGCGGCCTCGACGCTCGGCAACCGGGCCCGCAGGAAGGCGGCTTGGAGCGCATCGATTCGGAAATTCCCCCCGATCCACTCGTGCCGATACTTGACGCGGGATCCGTGCACGCGGAGCGCCCGAATCCTTTCGGCCAGCGCTCCATCCTGCGTGGTCACCAGGCCCGCATCCCCCAGGGCTCCCAAGTTCTTCGTGGGAAAAAAGGAGAAACAGCCCAGGAGTCCCCTTCCTCCCACTCTCTGACCATCGGAACTCGCTCCGAAGGCTTGAGCCGCATCCTCGATCACGGCGATCCCGTTCTCGCGTCCAACCGCTAGAAGGTTCGTCATCGCCGCCGGCTGGCCGAAGAGGTGAACCGGAATCACGGCCCTCGTTTTCGGGGTGAGCTTCCTCTTTACCTCTTGCGGAGAAAGATTCCAGCAGCCGGGGCAGGAATCGGCGAAGACCGGTTTCGCCCCGACCCGCGCAATCGATCCCGCCGTGGCAAAGAAGGTGTAGGCGGGACAGATCACCTCGTCGCCCGGACCGATCTCCAAGGCTTGCAGCGAAAGGAGCAGGGCATCGGTACCGGAAGAAACCCCGATCGCGTGAGCAACGCCAAGAAAATCCGCGCACTCCCTCTCGAAAGCGGCGACCTCCTCGCCCAGGATGAATTGCCCGCTTTCCAACACTCGTCGGAAGGCAGCCTCCAACCGCCCCTTTTCCTCGGGAGCGATCCGACCAAAATCGAGCAAGGGAATTCGCATCAGGAAGGCTCCGCTAGCCGGCGATCGTCCTCCTCGACGAGTTTTCGGAGATAGTCGCCATACGCGGAGCTGCCCATGCGTCGAGCCTGCGCAAGGACGGCCTCACGGTCAATCCATCCCTTGCTCCAGGCGATTTCCTCCAAGCAGGCGATTTTCAATCCTTGCCGATGCTCGATCGCCCTCACGAAGGCGCTGGCATCAGCCAGGGCGTCATGGGTTCCCGTGTCGAGCCAGGCGATCCCTCGGCTCAGGATTTGCACGCGCAGCGTCCCCTCTGCGAGATAACGGCGGTTGAGATCGGTGATCTCGAGCTCTCCGCGAGCCGACGGGACGAGGGCACGCGCAAATTCGGACGCCCTTCCGTCATAGAAGTAGAGACCGGGAACGGCATAGGCTGACTTCGGGCGCTTGGGTTTTTCCTCGAGCGAAAGCACCCTTCCGCTCTCATCGAATTCGACGACGCCATATGCCGTGGGATCGGAGACCCGATAGGCAAAGATCGTCGCGCCCTCTTGGGCCGTGGAGATGCGGCCGAGCGTCCCGCTCAAGCTGTGTCCATAGAGGAGGTTGTCTCCGAGCACCAGGCACGAAGGCCTTCCGGCCAGAAACGCCTCGCCGATCACGAAGGCCTGCGCCAAGCCTTCCGGGCGAGGCTGCTCCGCATAGGACAAGCGCAAGCCGAAGGCTCCTCCGTCTCCTAACAGTCGCTCGAAGAGAGGACGGTCGCTCGGCGTCGAGATGATCAGGATGTCCCGAATGTTGGCGATCAGGAGCACCGAGAGGGCATAATGAATCATCGGCTTGTCATAGATCGTCAAAAGCTGCTTGCTCACCGAAAGCGTGGCCGGATAGAGGCGAGTCCCCAATCCGCCCGCCAGCACGATCCCTCGTCGTTCTCCCATGTCAGCCTCGAAGGAGTCCAAGCCGCTCCCGTGCAAAGCCGCCCCGTCGAACTCCTTCGCACCACTCTCCATTCTCCCAATACCACTCGATCGTTCGGCGCAGGCCGTCCTCCAGCGTCTCCCGCGGCTTCCAGCCCAACTCCCGCCGGATCTTTCCGGAGTCCACCGCATAGCGGAAGTCGTGCCCCGGACGGTCGGCGACATAGGCAATCCGCTCGCGGTAGGACTGCCCGGAGGGACGAGGGCGAATCGCGTCCGCCAGATCGCACAGCTGTTCCACGAGCTCCCGATTCGAGCATCCGGCACCACTGCCGATGTGATAGGTCTCTCCCGGCTTTCCTTGAAGAAGAACATCGCGGAGGGCCCGGCAGTGATCCTCCACGTAGATCCAATCCCGCCGATTGCTGCCGTCCCCGTAGATCGGGAGCGGTTTTTCCTCCAGGATATTCAGGATCATGAGCGGAATCATCTTCTCCGGGAACTGCCGGGGCCCGTAGTTGTTCGAGCAGTGGGTCACCATAGCGGGAAAGCCGAAGGTCCTGGCATAGGCTCGCACGAAATGATCCGATGCCGCTTTCGAAGCGGCGTAAGGGCTCGAGGGGTCATAAGGGGCTCCCTCCGGAGTCGGCTCTTCCTCGGCCGCGAGCGATCCATACACCTCGTCGGTGGAGACGTGGAGAAACCGAAATCGCGCCTTTTCCTCGCCCTGGAGTTCCTGCCAATAGCGCCACGCGGCTTCGAGAAGCCGCCAGGATCCCACCACGTTGGTTTCGACGAAGGGTTGCGCACTCTCGATCGAACGATCGACATGGGTTTCCGCCGCAAAATGGATGACTGCGGCAATCCGGTTCTCCCGCAGGAGACGACCGACGAGCCCCTGGTCCCCGATCTCTCCCTGCACGAACTGGTGGGCCTCCCCATCCGGCAGTCCGACAAGATTCTCCCTTCTTCCCGCATAGGCGAGCTTGTCGAGGGTCACCGCTTTCTCCGGCCGCGGCCCCTCGTTAAAAAGAAGATGGAGAAAGTTCGACCCGATGAATCCCGCCCCTCCCGTAATCAGCCAACGTCCCGCCTGCTCCATCACCCTTCTCCCCGCCTTTCTCCGCTACGCCGCCGCCTCTGCCTGCCAATGGTTCCACGCCCGCTCCACCGCTTCGTGAACCTCTTCCAGGTGAATGCCCACTCCCTGGAGCTTGGTGCTGTCGAGAACGCAATTGGAGCGTGGGGCGCGCGCCACCTTCCGAAAGGCTTCCTCTCCCGGGAAAAAAGCAAAGCGCTTCCCCGCCCCGATCAGCTGCCGGCCGAAGGGAGAGCGCTCCAGGAGTTCGACGACTTCGCGCGTGGTCACCGACCCCGGATTGACCACGTTGTAGATCCCGAACGGGGCGCGCCGATCCCAGCATTCGATCGCCGCCCGAACAAAGTCGTCGACCTGGGAGAGAGAGTTCCGGACATCGAGGAGGCGTTCATAGCGCAAGAGCTTGGTCAGGTAATTCTTGGAGGAGTCGACCTCGTTAAACGGGATGCGCAGCCTCCAGAGATAACAACCGCCGGCATCCGCCAGGATCTCCTCCCCGAGGGCCTTGGTTCCGCTGTAGAAGCTGCTGTTGTTGGTCCGAAAGCAGAAGTTGGGCGGATCTTCCTCCCGGAAACCGAGCCGCTCTCCCTCCGGCCCGGCACCCCGGTCGCCCGTATAGAGGCAGCCGGACGAGACGTGTCCCCAGGGCAACTCACGCTCCGCGCAGACGCGCGCCAACACTCCGGGAAGTGCGGCGTTTCCCAGCAGGCATTCGGTCTTGTGATCCTCGCACGCGTCGACGTTCGGCCGGCCGGTATATCCGGCCGCGTTGATGAGGAAGCTCGGCTTGACCTCTCCCAGAAAGCCGGCGATCGAATCCGGACGCAGGAGGTCGACCTCTTTGCGAGACGGTGCCACGTAAGCGATGCCCCGGCGGAGGAGATGCCGCTGGAAGGCCTTCCCCACATATCCCGATCCGCCGAAAAGGACGATTGTTTCTGAAGCCATCCTCTCTCCTGATCTTCCGTTCTCTGATGCCAAACGCCCCGTTTGGGCGGCCCATTCTCTCCAAGAGGGACCGTTTGCGCAAGCTACCATCGTTCAACGAAGAAATTGCTTCCTCTGGACAGATCGATTATTTCCTAGAAGAGAAAACGTTATGTTGCGCGCCGGAATCGTCGGACTGCCCAACGTGGGAAAGAGCACACTCTTCAACGCCCTCACGAAGAGTCACAAGGCGGAAGCGGCAAACTATCCATTCTGCACCATTACTCCCAACGTCGGCGTCGTCGAGGTGCCCGACCCTCGGCTGGTCCGCCTCGCCGAACTCTCCCGCTCGCAGCGGGTCATCCCGGCGGCGATCGAGCTGGTCGATATCGCCGGATTGGTGGCGGGAGCCAGTCAAGGAGAGGGTCTGGGAAATCAGTTCCTCGCCCATATCCGCGAAGTGGATGCGGTCATCCACCTGGTGCGCTGCTTCCCGGGTTCGGAGGTCCACCATGTGGCAGGCTCGATCGACCCGGTCCGGGACATCGAAGTCATTCACACGGAACTCGCCCTTGCCGATCTGTCCACCCTGGAACGCCAGCGGGAGAAGACACGAAAAGGGCCGCAGCCCCGCGCCGACGCCCGCGTATCGCGTGTGAACGAGTTGTTGGAAAAAGCGACGGAGATCCTCAACCAGGGCGCTCCGCTCTTCTCGGAAAGATGGACGGTCGAAGAGAAGGAAGCTCTGCGGCCCTTCACGCTGCTGACGATGAAACCCACGCTCTACGCGTGCAACGTGGCGGAAGAGGCGCTTTGCCAAGGAATCAAGAATCCGCTCGTCCAGGCGGTCGCGCACTTCCTGGAAGGCCGGAGCGATTCCGAGCTCGTCGTTCTCTCCTCCCAGTTGGAGGCCGAGCTCCCCAACCTGCTCCCGGAAGAACGGCAATCCTATCTTCAGACCCTCGGAGTCTCCGAAAGCGGGGTCGACAGCCTGATCCGTGCGACTTATCGCCTGCTCGGCCTTCGCACCTATTTCACCGCCGGGGAGAAGGAGACAAGGGCTTGGACGATTCGTGCGGGTGACCGAGCCCCCCAGGCCGCCGGGGTGATTCATTCCGACTTCGAGCGCGGGTTTATTGCCGCGGAATGCGCTTCTTTCGAGGACATGGATCGCTTCCGCTCCTTCCCTCGGCTTCGGGAAGCGGGGAAGCTGCGCGTCGAGGGCAAGGACTACGTCGTTGCGGACGGCGATGTGATCGAGTTTCGCTTTAACGTCTAGTCCCTCATGCCGGTCCCCCTCGCTCTTCTTCGGCGCCGGGCTTTCCTCGTCCTGGCCCTCGCCGGGTCCTTGCAGGCGCTGCCGAGCCTTGCCCAAGGCGATCCGCCGCTCCCCTCGATGGGAGGAGATCTGCCGGATGGCGTCCGGATCGCACAGCAGGAGGAGAGGGCACTGCCTGCGCAGAGAGTCGATCCGGAGACCCTGCGCAAGCTGGAAAGGCAGGCCGAGAAGGAGAGGGCGCGGCAGGAGAAAGAGGTGAGGAAGGCCGCGGAACGCGAGCGCAAGCGCGTGGAGAAGGAACGACGGGAACAGGAGAAGGCGATGCGCCTAAATCCGAGGCCGCCCTCCTCCCCCCAGCCGCCGGTTCGGGTCGCGACGCCAGTTCGGCCGCAGGCGCCTCCCCGGGTTCTCGCCGCAATCTGGTCGCAGCTGGTACCCTCGCAAAGGATCACCTCCCTGGTCATCCATGTGCGACAGCAAAAGCTCTACGTCTACCAAGGGAAGAAGCTCGCGGCCATCGCTCCGATCTGCACCGGGAATGCCACGCATCCAACCCCCATGGGACGCTTCACCATCGTTCAAAAGGACCGCAACCATCTGTCGAACCGGTACGGCTGCTTCGTCGACAATGCAACGGGCCGGATCGTCGACGGCAACGCCATCCTCGGGCAGCCCGCCCCTGCGGGCACGCATTACGAAGCCGCCGAAATGCCCCACTTCCTGCGCATCACGTCGGATGGGGTCGGGCTTCACGGCGGCTACCTCCCCGGATTTGCCGCATCCCACGGATGCATCCGCCTGCCGAAGAGCTTCGCCTCCGAGATCTTCGAGCTCGTTCAGGACGGAACTCCGGTGTCGGTCGTCGAGTAAGCGGCTCCTCGCAGCAGCGGGTATCAGGGAAAATCGCAACCGCCGGGCGAGCCGGTTCTCCCGAACCGTCGTTGCAGCTCTCCGAAAGAACACTCGATCCACGTCGGCCGCCCATGCGGACAGGTGTCGGGATTCCGACAGGCAAAAAGATCTTCCAGCAGCCGCGCAACCTCCGCTGGGGAAAGGCGGTCATGGGCTTTGACCGCCCGCCGGCAGACGATCCCGGCCAGCATCTCCGCCTCCGCCCTCCCGATCGCGCAAGTTCCCTTTCGATCGGCGAGATCGGCGGCCAGCCTTTGCAGGAAGGAGACGAGATCCAGGGAGGCCAACCGCGCGGGAACCGCCTCCACCGCGAACGCCCCCCCGCCCAGCTCGCCCAGCTCCAAGCCCAGCCGGCATAAAGCCGGAAGCTCCTCGGCCAGCGCCGCGGCGTCGCGCGCCGGCAGCGTTACGACTACCGGCTGGAGGAGAGGCTGCCTTCCGTTCCCCTGGCTCTCCCAGATGGACAGGAGCCTTTCAAAGAGAATCCGTTCGTGGGCGGCATGCTGGTCGACCAAAACGAGGCCTCCGCCTGTCTCCACCAGCAGGTAGAGCGAGCCCAGGACCCCGATCACACGGCCTCCCATTCCCGGACGGTCCGCGGCCTCGCCCGAATCGGCTTCGACAAGCGGAGGCAGCTCGCCCTGAACCGAAAGCGCGAAGCTGGCTTCGCCTCTTCCCGGGCCGGAGGCGGCCGTGGGGCTCTCCGAGCGGTAGCCGGCTCCGGCGTCCTCCGCCACGGCACGAGGGAAAGCGGGCTCGGGAAACGAGACCGAAGACCCCCGCCCCAGGCTTTGCCCGACGGTCTCGACAAGGAGGCTCCAGATTTCTCGTTCTTCCCGGAATCGAATCTCCCGCTTCGCCGGATGGACATTGGGGTCGATCCGGGCCGGATCGATTTCCAACCAGAGGACGGCGGTGGGATAGAGGCCCCGCAAGAGCGAGTGGCGGTATCCCTCTTGCAGGGCCGCCGAGATCATCCGGCTTTCCACCGGCCTGCGGTTCACGAAGAAAAGCTGCTCTTCCCGGCTGGGCCGCCCGATGCCAGGACGGCTCAGAAAGCCGGAGAGAGAAAGACCCGTCCGGCTCCATTGCAAGGGCAAGAGCGACTCGACCCAGTCGGCGCCGAAAATGGCCGCCAATCGATCCTCCCTGGACGCAGCCGGAGGCCACGTCGTTCCCTCCCCTCGGCTTCCGTGCCGGAAACGAAACGCGGTCGAGGGCTGCGCGATCGCCGCGCGCACGACCTGCCGCTGCAGATGGGCCTGCTCTCGGAGAGGAGAGCGCAGAAAGCTCCGTCGCGCCGGGAGGCGCGCAAAGAGGGACCGGACTTGAATGGTCGTCCCCCGATCCCTCCCGATCTCTCGAACCGAAATCAACTTTCCCGCCTCGACCGCCACCTCGGTACCCACAGGCTCGCCTTCTTCCCGAGTCTGGAGCAGAAATGAGCTGACCGAAGCGATCGTCGGAATGGCCTCGCCCCGGAAGCCGTAGGATCGCAGCCGACTCAAATCCTCGAAACGTTCCAGCTTGCTCGTCGCGTAGCGCTCCAAGCAGAGAAGCGCATCCTCCTTTCCCATGCCGCAACCATTGTCGGAGACTTGGATCAAGGCAGCACCGCCTCCCTGGGTGAGCAGATCAATCTCCGTGGCACCGGCATCGAGCGAGTTTTCCAGGAGTTCCTTGACCACCGACGCAGGGCGCTCCACCACCTCTCCGGCGGCAATCTGAGAGGCGAGCGCCTCCGGCAGAACGCGGATTTTCCTTGCCATGGCTTCTCCGCCAGCTTCGCTCGCCCGCTCGGCTTGTGCGAATCGATTTTTTTTGCTTTCTCTTGCCGAGCATGCCCAATGAGCCACTCGTTCCCCCGCGGCTCGGCCTTCGGCTTCTGCTCACAGCAGCCACGCTTTTCGTGCTTCTGCCTCCGGAAGCTCCCGCCGCGGTCTCCTCTTCCGACCTTGCCTCTTTCCGCCAAGTGCTGCTGGCCCGGATCAACCAGCTTCGGGTGCATCAGGATCTGCCGCCCCTGGAAGCCGATCCGCGCCTGCAAGCCGCCAGCCAGGAATGGGCGGAGCGCCTCGCGTCCGAGCGCCGTCTGCGCCACCGGTCGGACGACTCCCTTTCCTCTCTTCTCGAAGAGAGAGGCTGGGAGACGATCAATGAAAACCTCTACTACGGCTCGGAACCCATAGACCCCGAAAGGGTTCTCAAGGATTGGGAGCGGAGCCCGCTCCACAGGAAGAACCTTCTGAATCCCGCCATCCGGTTTGCGGGGCTCGGCAAGGCGGTCGGTGGCAACGGAGCCGCCTACGTCGTCTTCAACGGTGCCGGAGGCATGCGGCGGAAAAGCTGGGAAGAGTTATGGCAGAGGCTCCCCTTTCGCCGCCGAGGAGAGTGAGGCCAAGCCCAGCGAGCGGAGCAGCCGCTCCAACTCCTCCGCCGAAAAGTAGCTGATTTCGATTTTTCCGCGCTCCGCCTTCCCGGATATCCGCACGCGCGTGCCGAGCCGCTCCCGAAGCCTTCTTTCCAGGTCCCGCCAAGCCGCAGCCGCTTCCCGTCTCCGGCTTTGCCGAACCGGCTCGCGATTGCTCTCCCGGCGGATCTTTTCGATCAGCGCCTCCGCCTGACGAACGCTCAACCCCTGGCGGGCGATCTGGCGGGCGGCCCGAAGCCGATCCGCCGGGACCGCCAGGCCGAGGATCGCCTTGCCGTGGCCGCCCGCCAACTGGCCGCTCGCCAAGAGTTCCTGAACTTCGTTCTCCAAGGAAAGCAGGCGAAGCACGTTGGCAACCGTACTCCGGTCCTTCCCCACCTTTTGGGCGATTGCCTCCTGGGTGAGGGAGAATCTTTCCTGGAGAAGGGCGTACCCCTGGGCCTCCTCAAGAATCGGAAGATCGCTGCGCTGGAGATTTTCCACGAGCGCCAGCTCGAGCATCTCTTGGTCGCTCGCGGGGCGAACGATGGCGGGAACCTCGGCAAGGCCCGTGCGCATGGCCGCTCGCCACCGGCGTTCGCCTGCGATGATTTCGTACTTCTCACCCACCCGGCGGACGATGAGCGGCTGCAGAATTCCTCGCTCGCGAATCGAGCCTGCCAACTCTTCGAGAGCGTCTTCGGCGAAGGTCTTTCTCGGCTGATAAGGGCTGCTGACCAAACGATCGACCGGGAGATTCTCGATGCGCTCTCCGCTCTCTCGGTCCGGCTCCGGAGCCACGACGCTGCTCCGCGCCAGAAGCACGTCCAGACCACGGCCAAGCCCTCTCTGCGCCATAATTCTTGCCGCCTCCCCCCTGCTCCGAAGCCAAGAGTTTGCGCCGGAATCTTCCTCGTGACAAGGCAAGAGGCGGGCAAACGGCACTGCCCAAAGGGGTGCGACCGTTCTTCACTCTTGCAGCTCCCTCGGAGCTGTGGCATCCAAAAGAGTAGCGGAACGCGCGGTTAGCTTAGCGGTAGAGCGCTCGCTTCACACGCGAGAGGTCATAGGTTCGATCCCTATACCGCGCAGGAGAGGCGACGGCGGAGAGGTTAATCTCCCTCCTGCTCGCCAATCTCGTATAGCTCCTCCCGAACCTCCCGCACCTTGCCGGTCAGCGCATCGATTTCCACTTCCCGCTCCCCGCCTCCGCCCCGCGGGACGATCTCCACCTCGTAAACCGGCGTCCCCTCTTTCTCGAGCTTCCTCTCCACTTCCTTCACCCTTCCCGGAACCTTCTCGAGCGCGCTCCGGCGGGCCTCCTCCGAGGAGATCTTCGCTCCGTTCTCGAACGCCGCATTTCCCCTTGCCACCGCTTCCTCGGTTTCCACGAGACGTCCTGTCCGGGCATTGACGAGGACCTTCCACTCCTTCCCCTCCCGATCCTTGATCTCAAACTTGTAGATCTTCCCTCCCCGCTCCTCCCGCTCGATTTCCATCTCCCGGACTTTGCCGGGCTTCTCGGCCAAGGCGGTCTTCAAGCAGCCCTCGAAATCGCTCTCGGCAGCCCGCAGCGGCGCCGCGCCAGCCAGGAGCACTCCGATCATCGCCGCCACCATTCCTGCTTGCTCACTGCTTCTCATTCCCCCTCCCGATGTTCTGCGGCCCTTCGAACGCTCGGCGACCTCAAGGAAAGGCTCGCTTCGTTCTCCCCCATTTCCCCGTTAAACCGGATTCGATAGCCCAGGCCAAGGCAGATCCGTTTCATCCGCTCATTTTCGGGCCGGATCCTGCCGACGATCCATTCCAGGCCCTCCCGCCCGCCGATCGCCGTAAGCCGCTCCAGGAGAAGCCGGCCGATGCCCTTTTGCTGCCATCGGTCCGACACCAGGAGAGCAAACTCGGCACCCGAAAAACCATGGAGCTTCCCCAAGCGGCCGACGCCGACAATCTGCCCCGCTTCCGGATGGGGCGGAAGAACCTCCGCCACCAGCACCGTCTCGATGTTGTAGTCGGCCATGCAGATCCGCGCAAGCCGTCCATGAGCGATCCTCTCCTCCAACTTCAGATGCTCGAAATAGCGGGAGAAGACGCTCTCCTCGGAGAGCCCGCGATGAAATACAATCATCTGCGGTTCATCCTCGCCCCGGATGGGCCGGATGCGCAAAAAGGTCCCGTCGCGCAGCCGGATCGTCTCAATCTGTTCGACCGGATAGGGGCGGATCGCGGGGCGAGGAAGATCCCGCACAGGCGTGCTCCGAGGATAGAGCACCATTCGCGCGTCGAGGGCGCTGATCCGTCCGTCACCGGATGCAAACAGTGGGTTGATGTCGATCTCCCGAACCCGGGGCAGGGCGAGAACCAAGGCGCCGAAACGAATCAGGATCTCTTCGAGAACCTTCTCGTCCACCGGAGGGATGCCTCGCATCCCGCGCAGGGCGCGCGCGACCCGTGTCCTCTCGATCATCCGCCTCGCGGAGGTGGTGTTGAGCGGGGGAAGGCCAGTCGCTCGATCCTCCAGCAGATCGACAAAAATTCCCCCCGCACCGAAGACCAGGAGCGGTCCGAGTTGGGCGTCAGAGGCGCTTCCGAGGATGAGCTCGATCCCTTGCTCGGCAACCATCGTCTGGATCGTTACTCCAAGAAAGGCATCGGCTCCGGAATGGGCGAGGGTCGCGGCGCGGATCTCCCGGAAAGCAGCGCGCACGGCCGTCTCCTCCCCAATCCCGAGGCGTACGCCACCCACGTCGCTCTTATGGGCGAGCTTGTGGGAGCGAAGCTTCACAGCGACCGGGAAACCCAGCGACTGGGCTTGTGCTACGGCCTCTTCCTCGGTTTCCGCGCGCCGGGTGGCGACCACGGGGATTCCAAAGGCCCGAAGGATCTCCTTCGATTCCCATTCGTCGAGCAGGACCCGATCCTCTCGGTCCGCCTGGTTGAGGATCTCCTCGCAGCGGACGGCCGCCGCGCCCACCGTCTCGGGATCGACCAGCAGGCGGGGAGTCTCGTAGAGGAGCTCCAGGTTGCGCTGATGCTGCCAGACGAGTGCAAAGGCCCGCGCGGGAGCCTCCGGATAGGAAAAGCAGGGGATTCCGGCTCGATGGAAGACGGCGATCCCTTCCTCCACCGCCGCCCCACCCATCCAAGCCGCGAGGACGGGCTTCCCGTAATCTTTCACCGCTTCGCAGAGCAGCTCCGCCGTCCGCGTCGGCTCCGTCATCGCCTGCGGACAGAGAAGGACGAGCATCCCATCGCTCTGTGGCTCCTTTTTGAGCAGTTCCGCCGCTTTCCGGTAGCGATCGGCGTCGGCGTCCCCGAGAATATCCACCGGATCTTGATGGCTCCAGCTCGGCGGCAGGATCCGATCAAGCTCCTTCAGGGTTTCCGCAGAGAGGGGGGCGAGCTCGCCTCCGGAGAGAAGCAGCGCATCGGTCGCCAAGACCCCCGCTCCGCCCGCATTCGTCAAGATGGAGAGGCGGGGGCCGGCGGGCCGGGCGTTTCCGCCCAACGCCTCGGCCAAGGAGAAAAGCTCTTCGACCGTCTGCGCGCGAATCACGCCGACCCGGCGGAAAGCGGCCTCGAGCGCTTCGTCGCTCCCGGCGAGCGATCCTGTGTGCGAGAGGGCCGCCCGGGCGGCCGCCTTCGTTCTGCCCACCTTCAGCACGACGATCGGCTTCTGGGAGCCGATCGCCCGGGCAGCCGAAAGGAACGAAGCCGGATCGCCGATCGACTCCATGTAGATGACAACGCTGCGGGTCCTTGGATCGTCCGCCAGGAAAAAGAGGACATCCCCCCAATCGACGTCCGCCATCGATCCGAGGGAGAAGAAAGCGCTAAAACCGATCTTCTCCCGGAGGCTCCAATCGAGGATGGCGGTGCCCAGGGCGCCGCTCTGGCTCAAGAAAGCAATGCTTCCCGCCAGGGCCGTCTTCGCGGCGAAGGTGGCATTGAAACGAGCATGCGGGAGCATCAGGCCCAAGCAGTTCGGACCGATCAGGCGCATCCCCTTCTCCCGAGCGGTCGCCACGATCCGCTCCTCCAGCAGCTTCCCGGCCGGACCCGTCTCCTTGAAGCCGGCGGAAAGGATCAAGGCGGCCTTGACCCCCGCTTGCGCACACTCCTCGACGATTCCAGGGACGGTCGCCGCCGGAGTGGCGATCACGGCCAGGTCGGGAGCGGGCGCAAGCTCGGTCACGCTGGCGTGAGCGGGCATGCCCAGCACCCGGCTATGCCGGGGATTGATCGGAAAGACGCTCGCGGAGCCTGTCGACAGATTCTCCAAGACGGCGCGGCCGACGCTTCCCGGCCGCTCGGTCGCCCCGATCACCGCCACGCGCCTTGGCGGAAGAAATGCCCCCAGCCCATAGACGCCCGCGGAGAGATCCGCGACCAGCCTCTCCGCCGTAACGTCTGCTCCTGCGGATCCCATTTAGCCTCGCGCTTGCTGCGAAAGCTCTTTCTCCTTATTGAGAACAAGGAGTGTCGTCTTGATCACCGTGTCGGGATTCAAGGAAATGCTGTCGATGCCCTCCTCGACGAGAAACTCCGCGAATTCGGGGTAATCGCTCGGCGCCTGCCCGCAAATGCCGATCTTGCGTCCCTTCGCCTTTGCGGTACGAATCACTTGGGCGATCATCCGCTTCACCGCTTCGTTCCGCTCGTCGAAGATCGGCGCGACGATCTCCGAATCCCGGTCAACCCCGAGAACGAGCTGAGTCAGATCGTTGGAACCGATGGAGAAGCCATCGAAGATCCCGGCGAACTCCTCGGCCAGGATCACGTTGCTGGGGACCTCGCACATCATGTAGACCTCGAGCCCACGCTCTCCTTTGACCAGCCCGTTCTTCTCCATCTCCGAGAGAACCCGGCGGCCCTCTTCCACGGTCCGCACGACCGGCACCATCAATTTGAGGTTCGTCAGCCCCATCCCTTCCCGAACCCGCTTCGCGGCGGCGCACTCGAGCGCAAAGCCTTCCTGGTAGCGTGGGTTGTAGTACCGGGATGCCCCGCGGAAGCCGACCATCGGATTCCGCTCTACGGGCTCGAACTGCTTCCCTCCGATGAGATTGGCGTATTCGTTGGTCTTGAAGTCGGAGAGTCGGAAGATCACGTCCTTGGGATAAAAGGCCGCGGTGATCATGGCAATGCCTTGGGCAAGCTTCTCGATGAAGAACTCCCTCTTATCCAGGTAGCCCGCCGTCAGCCGCTCGATCTCGGCCTTCGCCGCCGGATCCTCCAGTCGATCGAAGCGGATAAACGCCATGGGATGGACCCGGACATAGGTCGTCAGGATAAATTCCATCCGCGCAAGCCCGACGCCGTCGTTCGGAATGAAGGAAAGCGAAAAAGCCTGCTCGGGATTGCCTACGTTCATGAGGATCTTGGTCTTGGGCCGCGGCAGCTCTTGCAGGTCGATGCGCTCCACCGCAAAGGGGAGCCTTCCCTCGTAGATCGTCCCCACCTCTCCTTCGGCGCACGAGACCGTCACCGGCTGGCCGCTGCGCAGGACCTCCGTGCCGTTGCCGGTTCCGACGACTGCGGGAACTCCAAGCTCCCGGCTCACGATCGCGGCATGACACGTGCGCCCGCCCCGATTGGTCACGATCGCGGCGGCCCGCTTCATCACCGGCTCCCAGTCGGGATCGGTCTTCTCGGTGACGAGAATCTCTCCATCCCGAAATTCGTGGAGAAGCTGAGCGCTTTGGATCACCCGCGCGATCCCGTTGGCCACCTTTTCGCCGACGCTTCTCCCTTGGACCAAGGGTTTGCCCTGTTCCTGCAGCCGGTAGACCTCCAGAACGTTCCGATTCTTCTGCGATTGGACGGTTTCCGGGCGCGCCTGCAGGATGAAGAGCTCCCCCGTCAGTCCGTCCTTCGCCCACTCCATGTCCATCGGAGTGGGCTTCCCGCGTTTCTTGCTGTAATGCTCCTCGATCACACAGGCCCAGCGGGCCAGCTGCAGGATCTCGTCATCCGAGACGGCATACCGCCGCCTCTCTTCCGGCGGAACGGGCACGTTCTTGACAAATTTGGAGCCGCCGATGTCGTAGACCAGCTTAAATTCCTTCGAACCCAACGCCTTTTGAAGTATCGGCCGGAAACCATCCTGCAGGGTCGGCTTGAAGACATAGTACTCGTCCGGGTTGATCGCGCCTTGGACGATGTTCTCTCCGAGTCCATAAGAGGCATTGATCAGCACCGCGTTGGCAAAGCCGCTCTCGGTATCGATCGAGAACATGATTCCGGACGAGGCCAAATCGGACCGGACCATTTTCTGGATTCCGATCGAAAGCGCGATCCGGAGGTGATCGAATCCCTTGTCGATTCGATAGGAAATCGCTCGATCGGTGAAAAGGGAGGCGAAGCAGCGCTTACAGGCAATCAGCAGTTGATCCTCTCCCTGGACGTTCAGATAGGACTCCTGCTGGCCCGCGAAACTCGCGGTCGGCAGGTCTTCGGCCGTCGCGCTACTGCGGACCGCGACGTCGGCCGGCAGGCCGCCGTTCCCACCCAGCCTTCGGTAGGCGTCCCGGATCTCCTCGGCCAGCCCCGAAGGGATTTCGGCGGACAGAATCGTCTGGCGAGCCTGCTTGCCCCTCTCGCGCAGGTCGTCCATGCTTCGGCTGTTGACCTCCCGGAGGATGTCGGCGAGCTTCTGGTCCAAACCGGCCTCGCGCAGGAAATGCCGGTAGGCCTCCGCCGTGGTGGCAAAGCCGTTGGGAACCTTGACCCCCTGGGAGGAGAGCTCGCGGTACATCTCGCCAAGCGATGCGTTTTTTCCACCGACGCTGGGCACGTCCTCGATGCTGATGTCGGAAAACCAACGAATGAAGGACTCTTTGGGGGCGGCGGGCGCCTTGGGCGTGAGCGCATCGGCTTTCATGGGAATCTCCTTTCTGTGAGAAGAATAGGTTCGAGAGGAACGCGAGAAGGACTTCTCGCTTCCCCGCGATTCTATCGCCAGGTCGCACAAGACCGCAAGCTTTACGCCGGCTGCCCGTTTTTATGCTCGTGACCGAGGCGGTTTCTTTCTCTATGGTTCTTCCCAGGGGAAAGACAGCGGCCATGGCCATCGAGAAGGCCCGGAACTCCCGGTTGGCGTCCTGCGTGCGGGGGATTGGGAAGATTCTCGCCCGTATCCTCCTCCGGGTGACGATCCGCGGCTCCTCGGAGTTTCCCTCTCGGGCCATTTACGTAGCCAACCACCTCTCGCTCATCGATGCGCCCATCCTCCATCTTTTTCTCCCGATTCGGCCGGTGTTCGTGGTCTACGCAGGGATGCTTCGCAACCCCTTTTACCGATGGGTCATCGGCCAAGCCGACCACTTCCTCGTCGAGGAAGACCGCCCGTTTGCCCTTAAGGGGCTCTTGGACGCTCTGGTCCGTGGACATTCGGTCCTGATCTTCCCCGAAGGGCGCATGTCGCTCACCGGAGGCCTCAGGAACATTCAGGAGGGGGCGGCATTCCTGGCGCTCCATAGCGGGGCTCCCATAGTCCCGCTGATCTTGCGCGGGACTCATCACTTTCTCTGGGGCAGTCCCGCTCCGGTCGTCAAGAAGCTCTCTCCGAAAGTCTCGATCACGGTAGGCCGACCCGTCCGGATCGAGGTACCGGCCGGCATCGGACGGCGGAAGGCGCGTCGGCTCGCCTTCCTACGCCTGAGGGAGCTCATGGAAGCCGGCTTTTTCCAGAGCACGGAACTTTTCCCGCTCTTCGAGAGCGTGCGACGCGCGGCTCGGCTTCACCGATTTTCCCGACTCGCGCTCGAGGATCCGATCCTGGGCACTTTTTCCTACGGCCGGCTGCTGGCTCTGTCCTGCCTGCTCGGCCGGGCCCTCGGCCAACGGAGCGAGCCCGGGGAAAGGGTCGGGATTTTGCTCCCGACGTGCGTCGCCAGCATCGCCTTGGTGCTCGGGCTCTGCGGACGGCAGAGAGTAGCCACGCTGCTCAACCCGGCCACCGGGCGGGCCGGCCTCCTGCATGCGGTGGAAATTGCTTCCCTGCAAACCGTGGTGACGAGCCGGCGCATGCTGGCCGAGCCCACGCTTGCCGGGATCGGCGAAGGCCTTTCGGCGATTCCCGGACTCTCGCTTCTCTTCCTGGAGGATCTGCAGAAAGAGATTCGCCTCGGGGACCGACTTCTGGCTTGGTTCGAAAGCCGCGTCTCCCCGGCTCGAGCACCCGAGCCTCGACTGGACGACCCGGCGGTCGTCCTGTTTACCTCCGGCTCCGAAGGTCCACCCAAGGGGGTTCTCCTCAGCCACCGGGCCCTGGCGAGCAACGTTGCCCAAGCGCTTGCCGTCGGGGGGACGGGCCCTGGGGACAAGATCTTCTCCGCCTTGCCGCTCTTTCATGCCTTCGGGCTTACCGTCGGCGCGCTCCTGCCTCTTCTCGGAGGCTTCTCCGGCTTTCTCTGCCCTTGGGCGCTCCGCTCCCGCACCATCCCCCGGCTCTGCTACGCTTCCGACGCCACGATCCTCCTTGGGACCAACACCCTTCTCTCCCACTGGGGCCGGTATGCGGACCCCTGCGACTTCGTGCGAATCCGGATGGTCATCGCAGGGGCGGAAGCTCTGCGTCCCGCAGTGCGGCGATTCTGGTCGGAGGAACTGGGCCTGCGGCTTCTCGAAGGCTATGGGGTGACGGAAGCGGCTCCGCTGGTTGCGGGAAACACGGTCGGACTCTCGAAAATCGGCACCGTCGGGCGGCTCCTTCCCGGAATCGAGGCTCGCCTAATCTCGATCCCCGGGATCGCCGAAGGCCGGGAGCTCTGGATCCGCGGGCCCAACTTGATGACCGGCTATCTCCCCGCAAGAGTCGCCGGCGCGGATTTCCGGGAAGGATGGTATGCCACGGGCGATCTGGTCGAGCGAGACAAGGAAGGCTTCCTGCGGATTATCGGCAGGCTGCGCCGCTTTGCCAAGATCGCGGGGGAAATGATCTCCCTCGACCGTTCCGAAGAGCTCGCGCTCGACCTCCGGCCGCAATCGACCCATGCGGCCCTTGCCCTCCCTTCCCCGGATCGCGGAGAGCAGATCGTCCTGGTCACGACCGACCCCTCGCTTACGCTCGCCGAGCTGCGGCAGGCGGCAGTCCGGGAAGGCTCCCCTCTGCTGGGCCTCCCCTCCCGACTCCTGCGAAGCAAAGCGATTCCCCTCCTTCCGAACCAGAAGGTGGACTACGTGGCCTTGGCTTCCCAGGTAGCGGCTTCGGTTCTCGACAACGACAGGTTGCCAGGGGAGCTTCAAAAACGGTAGCCGATCGCAACGATCCCCACCGGCTCGTAGAGCCAACCCCCGCCCAACCCTGCATGGGGCGTTTCGTTGATGGTGATCCCTGGACCGCTCAGCCCGTCGATGCCGCCGATGAAGCGAAAGAAGCCGTCGAGGCTAATCGACCAGCGGGTGTTCGGAATGTAGTATCGGATGCCCCCGGTGGGAGAAAACCAGTATCCCCAAACCGATCCGTGGTTGATCCCTCCCGATGCGGTGTTGGCCAGGACGCTGCCGCCGATGATTCCTACGAAGGGTTCCCACCGGTCCTTCCAGACCCGGTATCCCACGCGCCCCCGGACACCCAGGAAGCCGAGATTCTCGTGGTCGCTTCCCCCAAAGCCGGAAACGCCGACTCCCATGTACGAGCCGAAAAAGTCGGCGTCGAAGGACCAGTGGCCCCAGCGCTCCGGATCGAACCAGCGATACCCGAAAGAGAGCGCCGAGTTGACCGCGAAGTTGCCGTTCCCCATGGCGGGCTGCACGGCACCCGTCCGGTTGTTCACGATCTCCCCGCGGTCGTATTGCGGGAAGGCGGTCCCGCTCCCGACGCTCAGGAACCAGGAGCCGGAGGAATGCCGATGCGGCCCTGGCGTATCCGGGACAAGGGAAGAAGCCGAGACAGTGCCCGCACCCTGAGGCTCCGACACAAAGACGCCGTCCTCTTCCTCTCGGGCCGGGTTCGGAGAGGCGGCGAGCGACGCGGGGAAGCCGACCAAGGCCAGCCACCCCACACAGAGCAGCAGCCGGGATATCCGCACCAGCGCGTCCCTATTCCTCGCAACTTTCGTTGCCGAAGCGCGGCAAAAAGGCATGGCCCGCGCTTCAACCCTCCCGCCGCAACGCGTGGCCCACGATCGCCTCTATCGCGCTGTACTCCTTCGGCTCGAGGTTATGCCATTTCGCCAGCTCCAATCCCCGACGGTCGTAGACCGTTGCCCGGAGGCGGCCCCGGTCCGCCCGCCAACCAAGATTCCGGACCGTCCGGCCGCTGAAATCCGGAATCGCGCAGACGAAGGGATGCCAGCCGGGATGATTCGCATCCTTCGCGCACAACATCTGCATCCGGGCCGCCTCTCGCCGAAGATCCGCCTGCAGCCGGTGCGACACATACCCCGGCATCCAGGCGGCAACCGAACCGTGCAGGTCGACCAGCACGATCAACCGAAAGTCTGGCGTCGTCTGAAAATGATCCAGCGCCCCGGCCGCCCTTCTCGTCGCCTGTTGCGTCTTCTCGGTCGAGCTCAGCACGACGGTTACATAGCCGGGGGCGTTGAGGATCACCTCCCGTCCGAAGGCATCCCGCGCTGCGATCGGGACACTCGCCCGCGGAGGGCTGGCTCCGGTCGCCCACTCCGCGGCAACGAGGAGCCAGACGAGTCCGAGCACCCAGCCGCCCCGAGAGGCGAGCCTCCCCGGTGTCTGTCCCCCGCGACCGAAACGCCGCCCGCTGCTTGGCCGAAGGGCCTGACATTGGCCGCGCATGGCGCTAAGCTAAACGCACCCGCCCCGGAAGCGCAAGCGCCGAGAACGCGCCCGGGGCCCGCCACCCGGGATCAACCGAGTCTTTCGCACACTTGCGGACGAGGGACATCCGTAGCGGCGCTTCTTCCGAGAAGCGCGAGAACGCAAAAGGGCGGCGAACCCATTCTCGAGCCCGCCGCCCTCTCCCGTCGCCGCCCGCTCGGAGCGGCGACTCTTTGACTCTCGTTCGCGTTCTTAGAACGCGTAGCCAATCGTCATCATCACGATCGGCTCGTACATGTAGGAACTGCCGGTCACGTTCGCCGTCGCGCCGCCGAGGTTCTGGTTGAAGCCGTTCAAATCGCCCAGGAAGACAAACAGCGCTTCCGCACCGATGAACCAGTGGCTGTTCGGGATGAAGTAACGCATGCCGACCGCAGGCGAAAACCAGTAGCCCCAGACGTTCCCCCAGGTGCCGCTCCCAGCACTCACCTGGCCGAGCGCGCCACCGCCGTAAAAGCCGACGAAGGGCTCAAAGGACTTCGCGATCCGGTAGCCGATCGTCCCGCCGAGGCCGAGGAGACCGATGGTCGCACCTGCACCTGCGCCAACACCGCCGACGCTCGCGCTAGTGGTGGCCCCGGTGTACAGGCCGATTGCTTCCGCGCTGAAGCTCAGGTTGCCCCACTTGTCGGGGTCATGCCAGTAGTAGCCGCCCTGCAAGCCGCCGGTAAAGACTTCATTCTGATTGAAGCCCAGCGAGCTGCCAACCCCGCCTTTGACAATCTGCCCGCTGTCCGACTGAGGCCAGCCCATGCCCGCGGCGCCAGCCAAGAACCAAGCTCCGGAAGCGTGCTTCTCCTGCGGAGCTTCCTTCATCTGCTCCTTGGCTGCCTCGTAGGCCTCTTTGTGGCCCTGCGGCACCGTCACGCCATCCTCTTCATTCTCCTGGGTGGTGCCCGTTCCCGCACGCAGCGGCAGAACTCCCAGCATCATTGCGCAACTGACTCCCGCGAGGAAGGCGGTTGCTTTCCATGTTCGTCGCTTCATTTCTTTCCTCCTTCTTTCCCTCATCCTTCGGTTGGGCCGGTGGCACTTCTACCCACGGCCTCGCTTCGGAAAACCCGACTGCTTCCGGGCGATTTGAGGGACACGATGGTATTTTCTTTGGAACTCGTCAATAACAATTTTGCCAGAGGGTTGGTGCAACCCTTGCGGGGAGACGGGCGCCCCGCCGGGCCGAGGGCCGAGGCTCCGCGAACGCCCAGGATCCGGGCATCCAGGCCGCCCACCCACTGGCGTCGAGACCGGGAAGTGGCCCCGCAGGCCGCGCCGTTGACGATCACGGCGAACCTGTACCGCGCCAGGGCCATAGTTGTAAAGCCAAGGGCAATCGATTCTTCAAGGCACCCGGTCGGTCGGCATCCTCCCCCTGGTTTCCCCGCTTTGCCTTCCGCTTCCCTGCCAAGCCGGCGGAGGGGCGAAGGCGGTTTCCCAAAAATGGTGGAGCCGGCTTCGGGGTCGCGACCAGAGACTGGCGTGCAGCGAGCGGACGGCAGCCGCGTCGGAAAGAAGTGCCCTGAGCTCGCGCGCGCTCAGGGCCCCCGGGCCTTCTTGCAAGAGCCGCTCCTCCAGGGCTTCCAGCGTCTCCCGCGCCCGGCCCGACCGCGCCTCCCGCCTCCCCAGGAGAGCCAGGTGAAGGGCATTGGCGTAGGGATCAGCCACCAGGGCGAGTAGCCCCTTGGGAATCCCCGCAGGGTCCGCTTCGTTTTCCAGGCGGTCGAGCCCGGCGAGCTCCCGCGGCGGATTCTTCTCCTCCGGCGTAAGAAAGAGTCCTGTCCTCCGGGTAAGATCGCCAAGGCGGGCTCCGCTCGTCAGCCATGCCAAGGGGACCGCGCAGAGCCAGGAGAAGAGAATCGGAAAGAGAGGCCAGAAGAAAAACGGCATTTCGCGGGCCGCCAAGCCGAGCCCGACCCCTCCTGCCAAGCTGATTGGCCCGTAGTCCCGCAACACTCCTCTGAAAGGCAGAGCCCCTTCCTCGGTACGGGTTTGCGTCCGCCATGGGATCTGGCGCCCGAAGCTCGCCAGGAGCACGAATCGGCTGAAAAAGAGCATGAGAACGGGGGCGAGGATCGCCGAGAAGCAGATCTCCAGGAAAGCGCTCGCCACAAGGCGGAAAAGACCGCCGAAAGATCGGCGCTGGAAGAGACCGCGGACGAGGCCGAAAAGCTTCGGCAAAAAAAGCAGGAGGAGGGTGAATCCCAAGAGCTCGGCGGCGGCCCGGTCCGCAAGGGAGCCGGAGCGCCGAACCAGCGCGCCCAAGGCAGCAAAGCGCTCCATGTCGTACGCTTCCCAAGTGGTCAAACCGAGAAAGGAGAGCCAGAGGGGGGAGCTGACGTAGGAAAGCAATCCCGCAATGACATGAATCCGGCTCGAAAAGCGGAGCCCCGGCGCAAAAAGGAACCAGAAGTGTTGGAGATTCCCCTGACACCACCGCCGATCCCGGCCCAAGCTCTCCGTCAGATTCGGAGGACCTTCCTCGTAGGAGCCCTCTTGGGCATAGGCGAGCCAGGACTGGTACCCCGCCCTTCGCATGAGCGCCGCTTCCACGGTGTCGTGGCTCATGATATGAAGTCGGAGCCTCCCGGGGCCGGGAAGATCCGGCAGCGCGCACGAGGCGAGGAAGGGAGCCAGCCGAAGGATGGCGTTGTGCCCCCAGTAGGGCCCGCCGGCAAAGTGCCAGTAATGGGAACCCGCCGCGAAGAGCGGGCCCATCAGGGAGGCCGAAAACTGCTGCAGCCTTCGGAACAGTGTCCGGCCCTGGACCAATCGAGGCATCGTCTGGATGATTCCCGCCTTTGGATTGGCCTCCATGGCCTCGACGAGCCAGGTCAGTAGCCTACCGGAAAGAACGCTGTCGGCATCGAGGATCACCATGTATCGATAGCGACTGCCCCATCTTCGGCAAAAGTCGGCAATGTTTCCGCTCTTCCCGTGCGTGGAGAGCTTGCGCTTCCGGTAGAAAATCCTCCCGAAGGCTTCCTCCTCCCGGCAGAGCGTAAACCAGGCCTGCTCCTCGGCGGCCCAGACCGCCGGATTCTTCGAGTCGCTCAGCACGAAGAAGTCGAAGCTCCCGCTTCGGCCCGTGGCGGCGAGCGAACGCCACATGTTGCGTATGGCGCCGAAGACTCGGGCGACCGGCTCGTCGCAAATTGGCATCACGACCGCCGTGGCGGGAAGGGTCAGCTCGCTTGCCGGGGCCATCCGGCGAAAGAGCTGCGAAGCCTCGTAGGCATCGCCACCCTTCATCCACTCCAAAAAGCCAAAGAAGGCCAAGCAACATCCGAAGGCGATTTGCGAAAAGAGGAGGACAAAAAGAACCAGGAGGAAGAGACGGCGAAGGCCGAAGCCGGGTCCGCCCAGGCCACCCAGGGACTCGAACATAAGCCAGCCGCCGGCCGCGACGAGGAGGAAAAAGAGTCCGAAAAAGAGAGAGCGCCGAACGGGCAGGAAATCCCGGGGGACCAGCACGGCTGGAGGAGGAGAATCGGGGGGCTGGTCGTTCATGAGAAAAAAAAGAGGAAGTAGACCGCGCAGGCCGCGCCAAAGAGCGACGCCCAAAAAAGAAGAATTGCCAACACCTCCCTCCAGCCCACCTGCTCCCACGCCTCCCGAGCCAGCCGAGCCAAGGGGCCATAGTCGATCGGCCTTGAGACCATGTGCGAAAACCGGACGGACGGCCCGGGCTCGAAGGCGATCCGACGCAACCGTTCGGCAAGCTCGGCGGGAATGCTCTCGGAAAGGAACGCCCGCGGCCAATGGTCGAGACCGTCCGCGAGGTAGAGACCCAGGGTGGCGGTGGCAACCGGATCCGCGACGTCTGTCTTCGAACCGGAGGGAAGCCGATCGAGCCAGCCCGCCACTCGCTGCTGGGCCAGCTTCATGGTCTGCTCCACGGGAGACCCCTGCGGGCTCTTCTCCTGCTCCCGGATCGCGAGCGCCAGGAGACTCGCCCCGATAACCCGCTGGTAGAAGGGATCGGCCAATTGCCAGCGCGCCAGGTAGGCGTCGAGGCGAGACGCCGCTTCCCGCCAATCGGCAAGGGAGTCCTGCGGGAGCTGCGTCGAATCCACGACTGGGCCGGTCAGGGGTAGAGGGAGTAGGTCCACGTTTCGGTCAGTGCCCCCTGCTCGGTTTCGAGCCAGCACCGGAGGCGGGTGGGTTGTGTGGATGGCTGGGCCGGACCAGCGGTAAAGGTCACCCGCCAGGATTGGTCGACGGGATTTTTCAGGACGTGGATCTCGCCGATGTCCGCCGGTGGGTCGCTTTCTACGACCGCGTGCAGCGGGGCGTCTTCGGGCAGGGCCCGGAGCCGGCTTCCCGAGAAGTCGAGCACCAGGCGCCGGAGTTTCTCCCCCGGATCCCTCTCCACGCGGGTCGCCAGGCAACGGCCGAGAGGAGGAAGCTCGGGATTGTCGAGGAACCAGTGCAGCGTGTACTCCACGGCAAGCGGCTCGCCGGGCTTCGGACCCTTCTCAGGAACGAAGTAGGCCACGATGTTATCCAAATTGGCGTCGACGGTCGAAAGCTCCACGAGGCGGATCTTCCCGGCAGGCCAGCCCCCGCCGATCTCGACCCAGCAGCTCGGTCTGCGATCGTAGGCCATGTCGAGGTCGTCGTAGTGCGCAGGCTCCCGGTCGCGCTGGAGAAGTCCGAACCCGCGAAGATCGCTTGCCGGAAAGTCGCTCACCCTCCGCTCCTTGCCCGATTCGAGTGGACGCCAGGTCCAGCGATCTTCTCCCAGCCGAAAAAGAAGCCCATCCGAATCATGAACCTCGGGATGCCGATTTCCGGAGGGGATCCCGGTGTTCTCCCCATACCAGAACATGCTGGTCAAGGGAGCCAGGCCGATCTCCTCGGGCTCGCGCCGGAAAAAGAGCACCGCCCGGACGCGAAGAAGGGTCTCGGCCCCCGGCTCGAGCTCGAAGCGATAGGCTCCAGTGACGGAGGGGCCATCCAGCAGGGCGTAGAAGAGCAGGCTGCGGGCTCCCGCCGAGGGCTGCCAAAACCAGAACCGCGTGAGCGCGGGAAATTCCTCCCGGCGTTTGGCCGCCGTGTCGATCGCCGCTCCCCGTGCCGAGAGGCCGAAAGTCATGTTCCTGCCGACCACGCGGAAGTAGCTTGCTCCAAGAAAGGAAGCAACCTCGGCGAGGCGGTCCCGCTTCTCCAGGGGATAGTAGACGCGAAATCCGGCGTAGCCTAGATGGGGAGGCAACCTTTGCGGGAGCAGGGCTCCACCGAAATCGAAGAAGCGCGGCAGATAGGGGATCGCCTGCACTCCCTTTCGATCGATCTGAAAGCAGCGAATGGGTTGGTTGAAAAGATATCCCGGATGAAAAAATCCAATCTGGAACGGGAGGGCCGACTCCCGCCAAAGCAGATCCTCGTCCCGCCACCGGATCTGCCGATACTGGTCGAAGGTCAGCGCCGAGAGAAAGGCGGGCACCGTCGTCGCGGCGTAGGGTTCCGCACGCTTCTTTCGAGCCTCCTCGATCACATCCTCGAAGCGCAGCGGCGGGCGGTAGCGGGTCTCCCGGACGACGAAAAGAAAGAGGAGCAACGCCCCGGTTCCGAAAACCAAGTGAATCTTGAACGTCTTTCGAGAGAGGAGCGCCATCGTGCTTGTGCCGGGTGGTCCCCAACTTTTCTGCGCCCCAAGGGAGAGGGCAAAAAAACTAACCGCCGGCAAGAAGAAAAGGATCGGAGAGCATCCCAAGGATGCGCGCATCCGCTACCATCCCCCGTTCGCGATCCCGTAGGAAGGCCGGGCTCCTCCGTGGCGATGAGGCGAAGGGCTTCGCCGAGATTACGCCCTCTCCAGCAGGCAGCCTTTGAGATATTCCGTTTCCGGAATGGTGAGAAGAATCGGGTGGTCCAAGGACTGACCGAGAGTCTTCCGAAGGCGGAGGTCCACATTTGCCTCCCAGGAAGCCCGCCCGATCAGCTCCTTCCATTCGCTTAACCCAAAGTGGTGCGAGCAGCAAAAGCTGGCCAGGATTCCTCCCGGAGCGAGCAGCCGCAGCGCGCGCAGGTGGAGCTCGTGATAGCCCCTCAATGCCGCGGGGCGCTGGGCCTTCGTCTTGGTGAACGAAGGAGGATCGAGGACGATCAAATCGTACTGCTTCTTGGTCTGTTGCGCCTTCCGCAGCCAATCGAAGACGTTCTCCTCCACCCAATCGATCGAAGTGCCCATCTTTTCGGCCGCCGCTCGGCCGGACTGGAGGGCCGCGGCCGACTGGTCGACTGCCGTGCAGGAGAGCGAACCGGCCGCCGAGCAAAAAAGGGAGAAGGCCCCTTGGTAACTGAAGAGGTCGAGCACGCGCCTGCCAGAGGCTAAGCTGCGGACTTCCCGGTAGTTGGCTCTCTGATCCAGGTAGAGCCCGGTCTTTTGCCCCTCGAGAAGGCGCGCGGGCAGAACGACCCCGTTTTCCCGAACCCAAAGTGGGTCGCCGTAGCTTCCGGCCAACACCTTCTTCTCGAGCGGCAAGTTTTCTTGAAGCCGCACAGGCGCGTCATTGCGAAGGACGATGCGGGAGAGCCCTGTTTTTTCCAGGAGCAGCGAGACGATCTCCCGGGTCAGCTTCTCCATGCCGGCGGTCAGAAGCTGCACGACCAGCCAATCCTGGTAGCGATCGACGACCAGCCCGGGAAGCCCGTCCGACTCCGACCAGACCAGTCGCGCCGCGTCCGCGTCCTGGGGCCTCAGGAGGCCAAGGGTATTCCGATAGGCGAGCGCCTGGTCGAGCAGCCGGGAAAGGAGAGCGGTGTCGAGGACCTCTTCCTTGCGCGAATAGAGTCGGATCGCGATCTGCGAGCGACCGCTCCAGATCCCGCAGCCGATCCGATCGCCGCGGGCGCTTCTGGCCTCCACGCAGTCTCCATCGTGGGGATTGCCCTCGATTTGCGCCACCTCGCTCCGATAGATCCAAGGATGCCCATGAAGACACCGGTGAGTTCCCTGCTGCTGGAGCAGGACTCGTCCGGAAACCCCCGGGGAGAGAGAAGGGTGAGCGGGCAGCGGACCAGCGGACACGACTTCCTTTGACTCCGGACCAGGGAGGTGCGCCTCAGGAAGCACGGTCAGGCGGACTCCCTTCCGCCTCCACCGGGGAAGAACGAGGAGAGGGATACCGGTAGAGCTTCCCAAGGAAATTCTGAAGGAGGACCTGCCCTCCTTCTTCCCCGACGATGTACTCGGGATTGAGCGGAATCTTTCCGCCGCCTCCCGGTCCATCCACCACGTACTGAGGGACGGCGAAACCGGTCGTGTATCCCCGAAGCGACCGCACGATTCGGACCCCCTTTCGATCGGTACGCGGAGGTGATCCGTACCCTCGATCAGGTCGCACTGGTAGAGATAATAGGGGCGAACCCTTGCCCGCACCAACTTGTGGACCAGGTCACGGACCGCGCCGGCCGAATCGTTGACCCCACGCAAGAGAACGGACTGATTTCCCAGAGGAATCCCCGCATCCGCCAATCGCCCGAGCGCATCCCGGACCTCCGCCGTCAGCTCCGCGGCATGATTCGCGTGAATGTTGATCCAAAGGGGATGAAAAGTCCGCAAGAGCTCGCAGAGATCCCTTGTCACGCGCTGCGGAAGAAAGATGGGGACTCGGGTGCCGATGCGCACGATCTCGATGTGGGGGATTTCTCGCAGGCGGCCGAGCAGCTCCCGCAAGCGGCCGTCGGAAAGAAGAAGCGGGTCTCCTCCGGAAAGCAGTACATCCCTCACCTCCCGATGTTCCCAGAGGTAAGCCAGGGCGCGATCAACGTCGACTGCCAGATGCTGCTCTCCCACCCCGCTCACGATCCGCGATCGGGTGCAGTAGCGGCAGTAGCTGGCGCAGCGATCGGTCACCAGGAAAAGAACCCGATCGGGATAGCGGTGGACAAGCCCCGGGGCAACCATGTTCCCGTCCTCCCCGCAGGGATCGCTCATTTCGGAGGGGCCGCGGAGCAGCTCTTCGCTTCGGGGAATCACCTGTCGCCGGATGGGGCAGTCGGGATTGTCCGGGGAGAGGAGCGTGAAGAAATATGGGGTGATTGCCAGAGCCAGCTTTCTCGACGAAGCGAGCAGGATCCCCTTTTTTTCGGAATCGGTCAGCCTCAGACGTCCGGCGATGTCCTGGAGAGAGGTGAGCCGGTGGCGAAGCTGCCATCGCCAATCGTTCCACTGCTCATCCGGAATGTCGGCCCAGAAGCCTTTGCCCGCCGAGCGGAAGTCGCAATCGCGGCAACTCAAGAGAAGGTCCTTCCGTACACAGAAGGCAAAGCTAAGTCTTTTGCCATCCTTGTCAACCGCCCGTCGCCTCAAAACAGCCGCCGACCGCCTCAAAAACATGTCATGGCGAGTCGTGACGCGTGACGGGTGTGAAGAAGCGCCTCGGAACCCCATGCCTTCCTTGGGTGAAGGGAGTGGGGAAGTTCGCGGTCGCTCCGGAAGGCCTCCCGGGGCATTCTTCCGCCTTGCCAAGCAACGGCCAGGATGATTTCTTAACCGATGCTGCGGAAGGAAAGAGGACCTGCGCCAAACTTTTTTCTCAGCAAGACGGGCAGATACCGAAGTGGTTAAACGGGGCAGACTGTAAATCTGCTGGCTCCGGCCTTCGCTGGTTCGAATCCAGCTCTGCCCATTCCTTTCATTCCGGTCGCGCTCCCCTCTCGTCGGTTTCTTCTTCTTCCTCGATCGCTCGCCGCCAGTGCGGGGAAAGGAGCGGCCGAAGGAAGCCGAAGAGGAAGTAGGCGAGGAAGTCGACGGCTAGCATCCACTTGTAATAGACGATCGTCAGGACGGCCGCCGCCAGAACCAGCAGGAATTTGGGTATGGAATGCTGGGTTCGCAATCCGACTCCCTTAAAGCTCGGGTAGCGGAGCTTGCTAAACATCATGAAGGAGAGGAGGAGAAGAAGGGCCGCCAAGAGATAGCGGCCCCATCCTTGCTTCAGCTCCCGATCGGTCTCGTAGAGGGAGAGCAGGAAGAGCGTAAGGGAAGAGACCAGTCCCGCCGCGGCGGGGATCGGGAAGCCGGTAAACACCTCTTTGCTCTCCTCGGCCCGGGCGGCGTACACGTTGAAGCGAGCCAGGCGGAGCGCACCGCACACGAGGTAGCTGGCCGCCACGATCCATCCAAGCCGATGCGGAAACTGGTAGAGGACGATCTCGAAGACCAGCAGAGCGGGAGCAACCCCAAAGGAGATGAGATCGGCCAGAGAATCGAACTCGCGTCCGAAGGCACTTTCTTTGCCGCCGAGACGGGCCACCCGCCCATCGAGCAGGTCGAAGACGAAGGCGGCCAAGATAAGATCCAGGCT
Organism: Methylacidiphilaceae bacterium; assembly: GCA_028710285.1. Taxonomy (GTDB): domain Bacteria; phylum Verrucomicrobiota; class Verrucomicrobiia; order Methylacidiphilales; family Methylacidiphilaceae; genus Methylacidimicrobium. Next base: position 30,930 of record JAQTUK010000002.1, read on the forward strand.
CGTCTTGTAGGTGTGTATCCAGCCGGAAAGCTCGCTATCGCGCAGGATGCTTCCTTCCAGGATCTTGAGAATCGCAAGAAACCCGCAAAGGAGGTTCCCCGCGGTCATGAGGCTCGGCAACAGGTAGACTTTGCCCTCGTTTTCCTGCTCTTTCACGGCCACCGGCCTACAACGGTCTCCCCCGCATGGACAATCCTTCCCGGCTCGACAAGAATGCGGCATTCCTCCGGCAGATAGAGTTCCGTGCGAGATCCGAAACGGATCATTCCGATTCTCTCCCCCGCGCGCAGCGATGCTCCCGGTCCGACCCAACAGACGATTCGCCGGGCGATCCTACCGGCAATCTGGCGCACGCCCACCATCCCGCGCGGGCTCTCGATCCACCAATCTTGTCGCTCATTGCGCTCTGCCGCCTCTTTCCTGCGCGCGTCCAAAAAACTTCCGCGGGCATACTCGATCTTCCTCACGGTTCCCGCCACCGGGGCGCGATTGACATGCACGTCGAACACCGAGAGAAAAATCGCGACGCGCCGCATGGGCCGGGACGAAAACGGACTTTCCCGAACGAGATCCACCTGCACGACCTTGCCGTCTGCCGGAGCGAGAATCGCGTTGGGATCCTGAACCGGACGGCGATCCGGGTCTCGGAAGAAGAATACGACAAAGCCGAGCAGAAGCAGTAGCAACGTTCCGAAAAGACGGCTCCAGCGGAAGGGAAGGATGAGGAAGAAGACGGTGGCCGCGACCAGGATCGCCAGAAGCGGCAAGGCGTCTCGGATGGCAGGAGGAAGCATTGTCTGGCCCTTTTCCACTCCCCGTGTTCTCTGGATGGCTCTTCTCCCGCTTTAGCGAGGAATCCACGGAATCGCTGGCCCGCCGAATCGCGCCAATCCGTAAAAGTAGAAGGCGGGGGCGGTGAAGAGCAAGCTATCGACCAGGTCCAGCGCTCCCCCGATTCCCGGGATCCAGTGGCCCGAATCCTTCACGTGCGCGTCTCGTTTTGCCGCGCTTTTCGCGAGATCACCCCACACGCCCAAGGACCCGAGTCCCAAGCCCAAAAGCACGGTGTCGAGCAGGCGAAATCGCAGGAGACCATTGCGACAGAAGAAGACGATGACCAGGCTTGCCAGAAGCGCAGCCACGAGTCCTCCGGCAAAACCCTCCCATGTTTTTTTCGGGCTGATCCGAGGCAGCAGCCGATGCTTCCCGAGAAGCGAGCCTGCCACGAAGGCTCCGGTATCGCCCAGCTTGGTAACCAGGATGACGAAGAGCACCGCGACGCGCGGATCGGCGTAGTTGTTCGGCTCAATGGCAATCCGGCACAAGAAACTGAGAAGAAAGGGAATATAAATGACTCCCAAGAGGGTGAGTCCCGCTGTCTCCAGAGGCAGGAGAGTTCCCCGAGAACCAAGGACCACTCGGAGAAGGAGCAGGACCACCGTCAGAACGAAGAGAGCCTCCTCCCACAGCCGAGCCGTTTGAACGGCTCCGGGCCGGGCGACCGAACAAAACCACAAGATTGCGTAGACCATGAGGCCCGATGCGATTCCCAGGCCTTTGAAGACGACCGCCCCTTTCCGCTCTTGCATACGGTAAAACTCCCATTGCGCGGCGACCGAAAAAACAGCCACTGCCAGGATCTCCCCCGTTCGCCATCCAAAGAGGACCACGGCGAGCGCGACGCTCCAGAGAACCGCCGAAGACCCGGCCCTGGCAATCCAGCTCGGTCCCTTGTTCATTCGAACTGCTCCCTCTCGAGCCGGCCAAAGCGCCGCTGTCTTCTCCCATACTCTTCGACCGCCCGTAAGAATGCCTCTCGTCGAAAGTCCGGCCAGAGAACGTCGGTAAAGTAGATCTCGGAGTAGGAGATCTGCCACAAAAGAAAGTTGCTGAGCCTCATCTCCCCGCTGGTTCGAATCAGCAAGTCGGGATCGGGGTCGTCGCCTGTGTAGAGATAGCGGCGGAAAGAGGTCTCGTCGATCTCCTCCGGTCCCAGGCGACCGTCCAAAACGTCCCGAGCCAGGCGTTGAACCGCCGTCACGATCTCGATCCGGCCGCTGTAGCTGAGAGCGAGCGAGAGGGTGAGCTTGCGATGATGCGCCGTCCGGAGGATCAGCGCATCGATCTTCTCCCGTAAGCCCTCCGGAAGATCGGCAACCCTGCCGATCACTTTCAGACGCACCTCGTTGGCAATCAACTCGGCTTCCGTTTCCTCCACGAAGCTGTGCAGCAGTCCCATCAAGGCATTCACCTCCTTGACGGGACGCTTCCAGTTCTCCACCGAGAACGCGTAGAGGGTCAGGAAGCCAATCCCGATTTCCGCCGCGGTGCGTACCACTTCCCGGGCAGCTTCGAAGCCGGCTCGATGCCCTTCGACGCGCGGAAGACTCCGAGCGCGAGCCCATCGGCCGTTTCCGTCCATGATGATGGCAACGTGGGTCGGGGGTTTTGGACCCGCGCTCGACCTCGCCTTTCTATTCGACAAGGAACGTCTGCTCCCTTCCCGCTCCCACGGAGACCAAGCGGACGGGGGATCCCGTCAACCCGGAGAGTGCATCCAGATAGTGTTTGGCGCGATCCGGCAGGTCGACGAAGCGCCGCACCTCGGACGTCGGCTGCTGCCAGCCTGGAAACTCCTTGTAGACCGGTGCGCATTCCTGCCACTGCGCCGGGGAGGTCGGTGGATGAGAAAGGCGTCGGCCTCGCCACTCGTAAGCGATGCAAACGGGGATCGTCGAGAGCGTGTCCAGGCCGTCCAGGTTGGTCACGGCGAGCTCGTCGAAACCATTGATCAAACAGGAGTAGCGGCTCATCACCCCATCAAACCAGCCGCATCGCCGAGCCCGGCCCGTCGTGGCTCCGAACTCCCGTCCGCTCCGATGAAGAAGGGCCGCCAGCTCGGCCGATTCCACCGGCATCGGCCCGGCGCCCACGCGGGTCGTATAGGCTTTGAGGCAGCCGACGACCCGGTCGATGCGGTGCGGGGGCACCCCGGTTCCCGTGACCGCACCTCCTGCCGTCGTGTTGGAGGAGGTGACGTATGGGTAGGTTCCGAAATCAATGTCCAAGAAGGTGCCTTGGGCGCTTTCAAAGAGCATGTCCTTCCCGTCCCGCATCGCGTCGGCAAGCCAGATCGCGGTGTTCACGATCATCCCGCGCAGGAAATCCGCTGCTTCCGAACAGCGATGGATCACGTTTTCGGGATCGATCGGCTGAGCTCCCAGAAAGGAGAGCATCCGATTCTTCTCTTCGATTCTCTCCTCGAGCTTGCTCCCAAGCTCCTTCGGCTCCAAGAGGTCATGAACGCGCAGCCCGGTGCGGTTAACCTTGTCGACGTAGGCCGGACCGACCCCGCGCCCGGTCGTCCCCAGCTTCTTCTTGCCGCGAAGGCTTTCCAACCGCTCGTCCATGCGCTGGTGGTAAGGCAGCACCAAGTGGGCGGAGTCCGATAGAAAGAGCCTGCCCTCCGGTGCAATCCCGCGAGCGGTCAGACCCTTGATTTCGTCTACGAGCGAGATCGGATCGATGACCATCCCGTTGCCCAAGACGCACTCTTTCTCCTTCCGAAGGATTCCCGAAGGAATCAGATGGAGAACAAATTTTTCCCCTTCCACCTTCACCGTATGGCCGGCGTTGTCTCCCCCTTGGCAACGGACGACCACGTTGGCCCCTCCGGTAAGGAAATCGATGATCTTCCCTTTTCCCTCGTCTCCCCATTGGGCTCCGACAAGAACCGTGTTCACTCCGCTCACCCATTCCTGTTAACGACCGACGCCACGATAAGAAAACCCCCAGGCCGTCATCTTTTCCCGGTCCAAAAGGTTGCGTCCATCGAACACCAACGGGCTCACCATCCGCTTTTTCATCGCGAGCCAATCGAGGTCTCGGAACTCCTCCCACTCCGTTGCCACCACGACGCAGTCCGCTCCCTGGGCTACGTCTTCTCCGCGGGAACAAAGCTGAAGTTTCGGGAGCGCCTGCTCCGCCTTCGCCATCGCCTTCGGATCAAAAGCGCGAACGACCGCTCCTTCCTTGAGGAAGGCCTCCGCCAAAGACATGGCAACGCTTTGCCGGGTGTCGTCCGTGTTGTTCTTGAACGCCAGTCCCAGCAAGCCGATCGTCTTGTCGCGCAGAAGCCAGATCTCCTCGCGAATCTTCTTCAAGAAGTGCTCTCTCTGCTGCTCGTTGATCGATGCGGCTTCCTTCAGCAGACGGAAATCGCAGCCCAACTCCTCGGAGATCCGTATGAAGGCGGAGACATCCTTCGGAAAACAGGAGCCTCCCCATCCGACTCCCGCCTGCAGGAAGGAGCGGCCGATTCGCCGATCGAGGCCCATTCCTTCGGCCACGAGGAGCACGTCGGCTTTCGAAGCCTCGCAGATCTGCGCGATCATGTTGATGTAGGAGATCTTAAGGGCCAGGAAGCTGTTCGAGGCATGCTTGATGAGCTCCGCGGAATTCAAATCCGTGATCAGCATTGGCGTCCGGAAGGGTTCATAGACCTCCTTCATGATCGCGGTGGCTCGCTCCGAGGAGGCCCCGATCACGATGCGATCCGGCTTCATGAGGTCCGCGATCGCCGAGCCTTCCCGGAGAAATTCGGGATTGCTCACCACGTCGAATTCCGCCTTTTGCTTGCTGTACCTCTCGATCGTCTGCGCCACCTTCTCCCCCGTCCGGACGGGAACCGTGCTCTTGTCGACGATGACCCGGTACTCCCGGAGGGAGCCGGCGATCTCGCGGGCCACCTTCTCCACGTAATGAAGGTCGACGCTGCCATCCGCATGGGGCGGGGTCGGCACCGCGATGAAAAGCGCAACGCAGCTCTCCACCGCCTCCGCCACGGACTCCCCGAAGCGGAGACGGCCCAAGGCTGCGTTCCGTGAAATCATGGCTTCCAAGCCCGGCTCATAAAACGGAACACTCCCGCCCCGCAGGGTCTTCACCTTCGCCTGGTCACTATCCACGCAAAGCACGTCGTGGCCTACTTCGGCGAAGCAGGCCCCTGTGGTCAGCCCAACGTATCCGGAACCAATGATCGCAATCTTCATGGTGGAACCCCTTGCCCGAGCGCCGCCCAGCCCGCCTCTCGGGCAAACTTTCTCCTCTAGTTTGTTCGCCTCATCCTGACGTCTTGCCGGGCGCACCTTTTCGCCCGAGCCCGGCCTCGCCGCTTGGCACCCAATCGCTTCTCGCGGACACCATCGTGGCGAAGCACCCCACTCGTCCCCCGCGAAGCCACAAGCTTCGGGCGCAGGAGCAGAGCCGATCTTCCTTAACTTCCATTGGCGCTCCAATCCAGCATCCGCTCGATCGGAAGCCGGGCTCGCTCCGCAATCTCCCGCGGCACGACGATTTCCGGCTCGCCAGATTGCAGGCTTCGACAGACCTTTTCCAGCGTAATCTTTTTCATAAACCGGCAGTTGGCGCAGGCGCACCGCTCGGTGGGAGCAGGCCAAAATTCCTTCCCCGGAATCTCACGACGGAGGCGGTGGAGCATCCCGGCCTCCGTGGCAATGATGAAGCTCTTGGCGGGGCTCTTCCCACAGAAGTCCACCATTTTCTCGGTCGAACAGATCTCGTCGGCCAGCATCCGGACAGCGGCATCGCATTCTGGATGAGCCACGATCGGCGCTCCCGGATGGAGCTGCCGCATGCGGACGAGGCTCGCGTGAGTAAACTCCACATGGACGTAGCAGTGCCCTTGCCAGAGGCGCATTTTGCGTCCGGTCTGCTGCTTTACCCACTCCCCCAGATTCTGATCCGGGACAAAGAGGATCTCGTACTCCGGCGGGATCCGGTTGACGATCCTGACCGCGTTGCCCGAGGTGCAGACGACGTCGCTCAGCGCCTTCACGGCGGCGGTGGAATTCACATAGGTGACCACGAAAAGGCGATCGGACGTTCGACGCGCCTCGGCAAGTTCATCCTCGCTGCAGCAGTCCGCAAGCGAGCAGCCCGCCTCCAGGTCGGGAAGGAGTACCTTCTTCTCCGGATTGAGAATCTTCGCGGTCTCCGCCATGAAATGGACGCCGCAAAAGACGATCCAATCGGCTCCGGTTCGATGGGCCTGATAAGCGAGGCCGAGGGAATCGCCTACGAAGTCGGCGATCTCCTGAACCTCCTGGACTTGATAGTTGTGGGCCAGAATGAGAGCGTTCCTCTCCTTTTTGAGGCGCCGAATCTCCTCCTGCCATTGTTTCGTATCCATCGCAGCCGGTAAGCCTTTCGTACCCTTCTACTCTGTCCACTCCAGGAAGGCTTGTCTAGCGTGTCGTCGCAAGGGAATGGGGCCGGCCTGCCTCGGCGGGCTCCCTCGGCGGAGCCCGGGCAAGGAGGCGCTCCTCTTCTTCGCCCCGATGCGGAAAGATGAAAGTATTTTCATCCCATCTTCGTCTTCTCTTCATCCTCTCGTGCCAGGATCGGGCAGAACAGCGGCAACCCCGCCCGACGGACTTGCTTCCCGCGGTCATGCACCTCCCTTCCCAAATCCAGGAGATCCAAGAGAGCCTTCAGCGCCAAAACATCCGGTACTTCCTACGCGCGTTTGTCGACATCCACGGAGTCCCCAAAGGGAAGATCGTGCCGCTCTCCCATGTCGAACGATCCCTCCGGCGGCGCGAGCTTTTTTCCGGCCATGCGCTCGACGGCTTGGGCTCGCACCCGGAAGACGGAGAGGTGGCCGTCGCTCCGGATTGGGAGCGTGCCTTTCCGGTGCCTTGGAAGCAGGACCTGGCCTGGATCCCCTCGCACCTGACCCTTGGCGACGCTCCCTTTCCGGCGTGCACGCGAGCCGCCTTGAAACGATCCCTGGAGAAGGCAGAGGATCGAGGCTTCCGCCTTCGGCTCGGAATCGAGTGTGAGCTCTATTTCCTCCAAAGGACCGCGTCCGGCCAACTCCTCTTTCCCAGTCCACGCGAAACTCTTCCCAAGGGGAGCTATGATGCCGGAAGGCTGCTCGACGGGGGGAGCCTCATCGACCAGCTCTTGGAAGCGATCGAGGGGCTCGGATGGGAAGTCTCCTCGGTGCAGCACGAAGACGGCCGGTCTCAATTCGAATTTGTCTTCAGTCATTGCGAAGCGCTCGAAATGGCCGACCGTCTGGTCTTTTTCCGCTGCCTGGCCAGTCGAATTGCTTCGGAGAAAGGACTGGCGGCCGTCTTCATGGCGAAGCCCTTTGCCGATCAACCCGGCAATGCGGCCCATTTTCACCTCTCGCTGGCCGATTCGCGTACTGGCGCCAACCTTTTCCAGGCCGAGCCGGGCGAAGACCCCCGCGGGCTCGGCCTTTCCCCTCTTGGGTACGCGTTTCTTGCGGGACTACTCCGGCATGGCCGCTCGCTCTGCGCGGCGTTCGCCCCCACGGTCAACAGCTACAAGCGCCTGATCAAGAAAGGCGTAATGCAATTTTATTCCTGGGCGCCCGTCTTCAACTCGCTCGGAGAGAACAATCGAACCCATGCCTTTCGCATCCCGCTGGGCGGGGGCCAGTGCGAGGTCCGGATCCCCGATTCTTCTTGTAACCCCTATCTCGCGTCGGCCCTCGCCCTGGAAGCCGGCCTGGAAGGGGTTCAACAGAACCTCGATCCGGGTGCGCCGCAGCGGGAAAGCATCTATTCCTGGCAGGAGCGTCGGAAGAACTGGCTGCCGCATGAAGATCTCCTCCCCCGGTCCCTTGGCGAGGCGCTGGCGGAATTTGCCGCCGATCCCTTCGTTGAAAAAGCCCTCGGTCGGTCCCTGCGAGAAGAGTTCCTTCGATGCAAATTTGCCGAGTGGGACGAATACAATGTCGAGGTGACCGATTGGGAGGTGATGCGTTATGCAACCCTCTTCTAACGCTCGCGAGCGCCGGAGAGAGGGCCGAGCCGAAAAGGTTCCGGGCCTTCTGCCGCCTTCCAATCCCTGGATCCGGAAGCTCCATTTTACGTCCTACCGCGAGCTTTGTCCGATCCAAGACCTGTTGCCTCGCCATCTTCCTCTCGTCCGGCTCGACGCCAACGAAAACGGGCTGGGACCCTCCCCGCTTGCCTTGGAGGCAATTCGGAGGGCGGCGGCAGAATCTCACCGCTATCCCGAGATTGCGGGGGAAGGCCTTCGAGAGTTGGTCGCATCCGAGCTCGGAGCCTCTCCCGAACAGATTGTGTTGGGCAACGGCTCGACCGAACTACTCGAGCTGCTCTTTCATGTCTATGTCCGAAGCCGGCAAGAAGAGGTCGTGGTGCCGCGGTACTCGTTTCCCTTGTACGAGCTTCTTGCGCAACGCGTCGGATGCCGCGTTCGCCTCGCGCCCGATCGCAGCTTCTCCGTTGACTTGGAAGGCCTCCGCCGTGCCATTACCCCTCGCACACGGCTCGTATTCCTGGCCAATCCAAACAACCCCACGGGAACCCGGGTCGATAACGCCGCGCTCCTCGAGTTCGCCGAAAGTCTCCCGCCGCGCGTGCTATTGGCCCTGGACGAGGCGTACGCGGACTTCTTGGAGCATCCGCCGGACCTCGTCGCGGCCGTTCGGGACGGAGTTCCGATCGTGGCTCTTCGGACCTTTTCCAAACTTCATTCCTTGGCGAGCCTTCGTATCGGTTATGCCCTCGCGCCGCGCGAGATCGCCCGCGCCATCCAAAAGGTCTCTCTTCCCACCAATACCAACGGGCTCGCTCACCAAGCCGCTACCGCCGCGCTAAGGGACAGACTCCACCAAAAAGAGTCCAAGGAGACCGTGAGGATCGGCCGGCTTTTCCTCGAACAATGCTTCGGAGAGCTCGGGCTCGGTTGGCTCCCGTCGACCGCCAACTTCGTGATGGTCCGAATCCCGCAAGCGGAAGAAGTCTGGAAGGCACTGGTTCGCAGAGGAATTCTTGTGCGCAGCTTGGAGAGCTGGGGGCTACCCGGCTGGCTCCGCGTCACGGTGGGCAGACCGGAGGAACTCTCGCAGTTCGCAGGCGGGCTTCATGCGGCAATCCGTGAAGTCCGCCCCAGGCAGCGCGCGCTGGCATGAGCGGTCGGCCTTCTCCGGGGATAAGCCGCTTCCGCATCGGGCAGGAAGGACGCGCCCTGAGGGACTGTCCGGCGAGCCTTCGCTCTCGCGTCTCCTTTGTCTTCGGCCTCTTCCTCTTTGTTGCTCCCTATCTGGCGGCGGAAGGAGCGTCGGACCAACGCCTCTTTCTTCCGGAAGAAGGTGCCGATTCCCATGGACGAAAGCGCTGGTACGACTACGCCATGGATCCCGATCCGGGTTCTTGCCTCGCCCAAATCAGCCCGAACTTTCCGGAGTCCGCCCCCTGCCGGATCGCCGTGCTCCCATTCGTGGACGAGGGAACCGGCAGTTATGTGCTCAACGAAATCCGATGGCCGGGACGGAAAGGGGAGGCGTTGGACGTATGGCGGTGGACACACTCGCAAAGGCTTCGTCGAATGGTTCACGGCTATCTCGCGGCGCGCGAGTTCGACCTCATTCCGGTTGCCGCGGTCGACTCCCTCCTCGCTGCGCACAAGATCTCCTCGGACCGCCTCCTCGACGGCACAGAACCGCAGGTCCTGGGTCGCATCCTGGACGCGGATGCTCTTGTTTACGGCAAGCTCTCCGCCTATCGCAGCTATTATATGCTTCTGGCAGCCGGCTGGAGAGTGAAGCTGGAGATCCGCATTGTCTCGGCAATTTCCGGACTCGAAATCTTTTCCGGCAGCTCCACCCGCAACATTATCGCGCTTCGGATCGCAACCAACCCGGTTGATCTTGCCCTTGCCTCCATCGCCAACCTGGTCCATTTGCGGGATGTCACCCTACGGCGGGGAGAAGACGAGGCCTGCCGCGAGCTCGTCGTGCGCGTGCCCCATCCGCCGCGAGTGGCCCGCGCCCTGACCGACACCGTGGAGAAGGCATTGCCCGTGACGACCGCTCCCGCGCTTTCTCTAGAAAAGGGAGCTCTTCCTCCCGTCGCCTTCCGCGTTCCCCTGCGGCCATGGAAGTCCTCTCCTCCCTCGAATCTTCCTCCCGAACGCTTTTTTCTCGCCGAGCAGCAGGAATCTACTCATGGGAAAAAAAATCCCCTCGATTACCTGATCGACCTGGATCCCTCGCGATTCCAAACCGTGGCCTCTCCCCATCTGGCGACCGAGCGGCCGTTCCAACTCGCGGTTCTTCCCTTCCTCGACAAGGCAACCGGAGGAAACTTTCTCCTCAATGGTGTCCCAGCCAAGCCTCGTTCCCGGGCTGAGCGGGACCGCTGGAAGTGGACGACGGCCAACCGTCTCCGCCGAGGAATGGCAACCTACCTGGGGCAGAGGGACTTCTGGGTGCAGAGCCCAGCTCTCACGGACAAGATCCTGCAACAAATGGGCTGGCGGACGGCGGCGGACATGCTCCGCGAGCAGGCAGAACGGGTGGCCGACTGGCTCGGCGTCGACGCGCTCGTCTACGGCGAGGTCCAAGACTCCGTGGCCATCTACGCCTTTCTCTACTCCGCTTGGCGGGTCGGGCTTCGGGTAAGGATCGTATCGGGGCGCACCAGTCGCACCCTCATCGAAGTAAACGGGCAGCGGCAAGACTCCACGCTCCTTCCGGCCATCTTTCCAGTCGACATCGCGATCTCCTCGGTGTTGGCCGCCGGATTCCTTCGCGATATCACCCTCAAGAGGGCGGAAGACGAACTCTGTCGAGAGATTGCCCTCCGCATCCCCGCCCCGAAGGTTCGTCCATCTTGCCCATAGGGCGGAAAGGCCGCAGACGGCCTCCGCACCGTTCTTGGAGCAGGCTCCCTCACCCGAAACGCACGGAATGGATTGCTCTTCGAGCGGCCCCCGCCAAGGTCGCGTTCCTGGCCGCTACAGGCGAGGGATCGGATGGCGCATCGCCGAGTTGCGAGGCCGGCTGACGACCGGAAGCTTGGGATTCTGCCTTCGGGAGCCAGACCGTGAAGCGATTCCAGTTTTCGCTCGGATTGTCGTACCGGATTTCCCCTTCGTGGAGGGACACGATTTCCCGACAAAGGCTCAAGCCGAGCCCGCTGCCTCTTGCCTGACCGTCTCTGGCGCTTCGCGTCCGGTAGAAACGTCGAAAGATTTCGGCCTGGTCCTCCGCCTCGATGATCGGGCCTGTGTTGGCGACGCTCAAGACGAGCCACGGGGCATCCTCCAGAAGCGTGATCCAGATGGCGCCGCCCGCCGTATTATATTTCGCGGCATTATCCACGAGATTCCAAAGGAGGCGAAGCAAAAGCTCTCCGTCTCCGCAGACCCATCGTTCCGGAAGGATCGAGGTCGCGACGGAAAGTCCCCCCGGAACCGCGAGAAGCCGAGCGTCCTCCGCCACCTCCGCCACCATCTTGCTCCAATCCATGGGCTGCCTTCGTAGCCGAAGCTGACCGCTTTCGGCGTAGGACAAAAAAAGAAGGTTTTCGGTGATCGTGGTCAGCCGCTTCACCTGCTCCAAGAGGGAAAGGAAAACTTCTTCCCCCGAGAATTGCCGGCCCTTGGATTCGGCAAGTGCGGCCTCCAACTGATTCCGAAGGATCGTCAGGGGAGTCCGAAGCTCGTGGGAGGCATCGGCCGTCAATCGCGCTTCTTGGGCAAATGCCTGTTCGATCCTTTCCCACATCGCGTTCAGGATTTGTGCTAAACGTGCCAGGTCCGGATCTTCGGAGGGGATTTCGACTCTCCCATGGAGGGCATGGGGACCGATCTTCTCCGCAGCGGCGGCGATCGCGCGAACCGGCCGTAGAGCGTAGCCCGAAAGAAACCATCCTCCCCAAATGGCGACGACCATGGCGAGAGGAAAGGAAAAGAGGTAGGCAATTTCCGCCTTTTGCAGGGTCGCCTTTAACAGCCGCGTGTCTCGCCCCAGCATCACGCGATAGCCCTCCTTGGTGATCACCATGACACGAAAGGTTCGCTTCCCAAGCGATAAAAACCGAAAGCCATCCTTCGCCAAAGGATGCCGCGTCAGAAAAAATGGCGCCCGATAGAGGACCTTCCCCCCCGCTCGATCAATCTCCCATATGCTGCTCTCCTCCGCCTCCAGGTTCTCGGGAAGCCTTCCCTCGGAAAGCGATGGCACCTTCTTCAGAGCCGAAACAATTTCCCCCGCATCCGAGATCATCTGGAGATCCGAGTCCTGGACGAGCTTGCGATAAAGGGTCCAGTCGGCGACCCCTCCCACGAGAGCCAGCGCGAGCCCCACCGTCGCTCCGGTGAGCAGGGCGACTTTCCACCGAAGGGAAACCTTCTTCATGAGGACTCCTCGATTCGATATCCGATCCCACGGACCGTGTGAATGAGTTTCCGGCTCTGACCCTCGTCGATCTTCTTCCTCAATTTCTGAATGTAGACATCAACCAGGTTTGTTCCCGGATCAAAATGGAAGTTCCAGACATGCTAGCAGATCTCGGTTCTCGTGAAGACCTTTCCCGGAGAGCGCATCAAGAGTTCCAAGAGGGAAAACTCCCGGCCCGTGAGCTCGATTTTTCGCTCGCCCCTCATCGCGACCCGACTCACCAAGTTCAAGGTCAGATCGCCCACTTGGTAGAGGGAAAGTCCGACTCCGGCCGCTCGGCGAAGGAGGGCGCGCAAACGCGCCACGAGCTCCTCCATGGCAAACGGCTTGGGGAGATAATCGTCGGCACCGCTCTCCAGCCCCTCGACCCGTTCATACATCTCTCCCCTGGCAGTCAGCAGGAGCACGGGCAGATGGATCCCGCGGCGCCGAATGGCTCGGAGCACGCTGAGACCATCGCGCCCAGGCAAGAAGACATCGAGCACCGTCGCGTCATAGGGCTGGTTCGCCAGGGCCAAGAGCGCTTCGTCGCCGCGCGCCAGCGTGTCTACGACAAAGCCGTGCTCTTCCAACCCCTTCCGAATAAAGGCGGCGATCTTCTCCTCGTCTTCGACGATCAATATGCGCATGGTATGACCAGCCTCCCGCACGTCGTCGTGGCGTGCCAACCCATCTAGTCCCCTTCTCTTGTTCGGTCGTCGTCTGGGTCAACGTACGGGAGCAAGACCAAATCGAAAGATCATCCAGAGGCAAGCAAGGCAAAGGCAGCTGTCGGCGACATTAAAGCTCGGCCAATGCCAGGAACCGACGTAAACATCGATGAAATCGACGACAAATCCGTGAAGGATCCGGTCGTTGACATTCCCCGCCGCTCCAGCGGCAAGAAGGGCGGCAATCACGTTCGTCTCTCGCGGTCTCCAATCGAGCCTTCGGCTAACCCAAAAGCCAACGAGAAAGAAAGCGGCTCCCACTCCGATCCATAGCCAGTTCCGTCCCGAGAAGAGTCCAAAGACGATCCCGGTGTTTCGGACAGAAACAAAATTCAGCAGCCCGGGAATCACGGAGAGTGAAAAATGTTCCCCACACCGGAGAATCGCTGCCTTCGTCCCCTGGTCGAGAAGAAACAACGCGAGAAAGAGTGCCCAAAAGAAAGGTCCTGGGGCTCTTCGGCGCGAGGGATCGATCTCTTTGCGCGTGGGATCACTCCTTCGCTCTCTGGAAAAGACCAGATCGGGACCATCGCCCAGCGGACAAAGCAGCGAAATCATAAGACACCCTGCTTCTCCAACTGGGCCAACCGCTCTTCATTCTTCTCGTCGATGATTTCGCAAAGCCGGGGCAGCTCAAGGAGGATCTCCAAGGAAAGAGGAATCCCGGACGTCGAAAAACCCGTCGTCTCGACGCTCTTTCGGCTGATCGCGAGATAAGCCCACGCAAAGGTATCTCCTTCGGCGATTCGGAACTGTGGATACTCTTCCCAGAAGATATCCGAAGCAACGCGGATCTCCATCGTCGCCATTCCGCCTCCCTCTCCACCAGGCAGAGCCTGCTCCACCCTTTCGTACCGGACGATCCAATGGGTAACGATTGCCTCAATCCTTTCTCTCTCGAGAGGTTCCTCGAAAAGAGCGACGAATCCGGATCGATTATGCATTGCGCATCGGCATCACAACATAGAGGAAAGCTTCTTCGTCCTTGAAGATGCACGGCCCGGAAGCTTCTCCGACCTGAAGGGCCACTTCGTCCGCCATGCTTTCCCGTAGCGGATCCATCAGATAGGCGACGTTGAACGCAGCACGGATCTCCCCTCCTCCGTAGCGGATCGGAATCGCCTCCTTCGCTTCCCCGATCTCCGCAGAGCTGCAGGACAACTCAAGCTCGTTCTTTTGAAAGCGGAGACGGACCGGGACGACCTTTTCTCCCGCGACGATCGAGACGCGACGCAAGCCAGACAGGACTGCCTCTCGTGAAACATACATCTTTTCCGGGGCGCCTTCCGGAATCGCCGCGCGATAGTTGGGATATTTTCCGTCTACGAGTTTGGACGAAAACAGGACCTCTCCGGACTGCAAAAGGAGCCGGCTCGGCTCGAGCCAGACCGTGACCTTCCTCTCCTCGTCGCCAAGAATTCGCAGCAGCTCCGTAACCGCCCGAGCGGGAACGATCCCCTGGATCTCTTCCTCCGCCTTACCCGAGACAGGACTCTCCATGAGGGCCAAGCGTTTACCGTCCGTCGCCACTACGATGAGCTTTTCCGCCTTCCAGCAGAAAAGAGCCCCATTGAGCACGTAGCGCATTTCGTCGCTCGACATGGCATAAGCCGTACGGCGAAGCAATCTTACCAAAGCAGCTTGGGAAATGCCGAACGACGGAGAATCACTCAAAGGGGGAGGAGCCGGGTAATCGGCCGCCGGCAATCCGAAGAGACGAAAGGAAGAAGAGCCTGCCGTGACCGTGGTTTCCTCTTTCTCGTTGCTCGTCAATGCGAGCTCTTTGGCGGACACTTCCTTGGCGATGGCAAAGAGCCGGCGGGCAGGCAGCGTGGTCCGGCCGGCTTCTTTTACTTCCGCATCGATATGGAGCTGCAGGGTCGTCTGAAGGTCGCTCGCGAAAAGCGAGAGTTTCCCTGCCGAATCGGCTTCCAGGAGCACATTGTTCAGGATTGGCAGCGTGGTCCGGCCGCCGGCGACGCTCTGAGCGAGGCCTAGAGCGTCCAGGAAGGAAGTTCGAACGATTTCGCATTGCATGGGCAAGTCTGTTTTTAAAGGAGAAAAGGTTTGTTCATCTTCGTCATCTTCTTAGGGGGATTCGGCGGTGAATAACTCTGCAATGCGTTGATCTAAAACAACTTCCAATAGTGGAATATCTGTGAGTAACTTGTTTTCCCGACGGGGCGCTTGTGGTCAACTCCTCTGCTCGGGCCGAATGGATCGAGTTATTCACCGCCCCCCTTGGGTTATTTACTGTGGATTCCCGAGTTTTTCAATCAACTCGCGGAGCGTGGCGTCGAAACGCGGTTCGGATTGCAGTTTTTCGGCCACCACGCGCTGAGCATGGAGGACGGTTCCATGGTCTCGACCGCCGAACCTTTCTCCGATTTCCGCAAGCGAGCAGGTCGTGAGCTTACGGCTCAAGTACATGGCCACCATGCGGGGCAGCGCGATGTGAGCCAGCCGTCGCTTGCTCGTCATGTCGGCAAGCCGAAGGTCAAAGGTCTCGGCGACCTGTTTCTGAATCGACTCGATGGTCACGCCCTGGGCGGAATTTGTGCTGAAAAGATCCTTGAGAAGGACTTGTACCTGTCCGGCCGTGAGCTTTTCCGGATGGAGGTTGGAAAACGCTGCCACTCGATTGAGGGCGCCCTCGAGTTGGCGGACGTTGCTCTGGATGCGCTCCGCGATGGTCGAGAGAATTTCATCCGGGACCGCGATCGAAAGGCTGCGCATCTTGTGACGTAGAATGGCTAAGCGGGTTTCCAACTGCGGAGGAAGAAGTTCAGCGGTCAGCCCCCATTCGAATCGCGAGGTGAGGCGTTTTTCCAGGGTCTGCATGGCGCTGGGAACCGCATCGCTGGTCAGAACGATCTGCTTGCTCCCATCGAAGAGGCAGTTAAAGGTATGAAAAAACTCTTCCTGCGAGCGCTCTTTGCCCACCAGGAACTGAACGTCGTCAAGAAGGAGAACGTCGACCTCCCGGTACTTCTTGCGAAAACGGAGCAGGGCCCCCTTCTGGATGGCATCGATGAACTCGTTGGTGAACTGCTCGCAAGTGACATACTGCACCTGCAGAGAGCGCCGGAGCCGACGGATCTCGTTGCCGATGGACTGCATGAGATGCGTCTTTCCCAGGCCGACCTTTCCGTAAAAGAAAACGGGGTTGTAGGCGCGCGCGGGTGCACTCGCGACCGCGCGGGCGGCGGCATAGGCGAATTCGCTGTTGGCCCCGACGATGAAGGTCTCAAACGTGTAACGGGGATTCAATCCGTCGGAAGAGATCGTTTCCGAGACACCATTGGTTCGTAGCGCGGGCTTCTCTGCTTTCCTGGGGTGCTCTGCCGCAGTCTCTTTGGCTTCCGACGGCGCGGCGGGAAAGGCGACACGCACCTGTCGCCCGAGAATTTTTGCGAGCGCGCTGGAAAGCTGAGGCAGATAGTTTTCTTCAATCCAATAGCGGTAAATGGAGTCCGGTGCTTCGAGGGTGACCTGATCCTCGGAGAGGGTCAGGATTCGAAGAGGGCAAAACCAGCGGTCCACCGCCTCGCGAGAGGCGATGGTTTGCATCTCCTCACAGACTTTTTCCCAGATCCAGCCAAGATCAGCGGTCGCGTTATTCACAACTTATCCACAACAAGGCCCAAACTTCCTTTCTCTCTCGAACCGGATTCGTAACTAGTTGAAGATTAATATGTTAATGAATTTCGAACGAACAGGTTCAAGCCATCGCATGAGAATGATGGTGAACGACTTTGTAAAGTTATTCACAAGAGATTCGACCGGGGCGTTAGCCTCGTGCTTTGTAGAAGAATGGATCGTAAGAGTTGAGAGGAGAGCGGACAAGGGAATCCCTCAACGTGGCAACTTTTTTTCCTTTCCGTTGACGGGCGAATATTTCCTGCTCCTCCTAGGCCGAAAAGGAACACGAAAGCCGCCGATCTGGAATCGACGCAAGGATGGGGCCGGAACGGTTTCTCAGCCGGAAACCTTTTCTGCCGGTCCCGGCGAAAGAGAAGCGGCAAGGGCTTCGCGCATGATGGACAGGGGCGCGGAAGCCCCTGTCCAGAGCTCAAAAGCCAAGGCGGCCTGATGAAGGAGCATTCCGAGTCCATTCGCCGTCAGGGCGCCTCTTGCCCGAGCGGCTTCGAGCAGCGGCAGGTCGGCGGGCCAATAGCGGAGATCGAAGACGAAAAGGCCCGGGCGAAAGAGTCGATCGAGAAGGCCGGGATTCCTCAAGAGAGGTGGATCGTCGGTCAGCGAGGAGACGAGAAGATCGGCGCTCGAGGCTGCCTCACAAAGAGGAGCCTCCTCCCAGGGAACGGCCTGGCTCCGGCAGCGCGGCTCGAGCTCGGCAGCCAGGGCGAGCGCCTTCGAGGATGTGCGATTGGCGAGGTGAAGAAGAGGGCAGCCCTCCCAGGAAGCCTGCCGAGCGAGAGCAGCGCCCGCTCCGCCGAGGCCCAGGAAGAGGATGCGCAGTTCTCGAAGGGAAACCGAGAAGGCCTCCTCCACCGCAAGCACCCAGCCCTTCCCGTCGGTATTGTGCCCCTCGAGCGTCCCTTTCTCGTGCCTCACGGTGTTGACGGAGCCGAGCTGTACCGCGGTGACGGCCCGTCGATCGCAGAGCCGAAACATCTCCTGCTTGAGAGGGGCGGTGCAGTTCCATCCGGAAAAGCCGGTCGTCTTGAGCCGATCGACGACCGCGCCGAGACCGGCGGCGTCCACCTCTATGCGCCCGTATCCTCCTGGCCAGCCGATGGCGGCGAACGCGGCTTGGTGGATCGCCGGGGAGAGGGAGTGCGCGATCGGGGAGCCGAGAACCGCGTAGGATTTCGGCCACGGGAGGGACTCCGGCAGGCTGGGAAGACACCAAATTGCGCTTGCGACATCGGCCATATGGGGGAATTCTCAGAATTTAGAGGAGCAGGGCGGGATCGGCAACGATCTCTCTCGGCAAAGGTGCGCTCCATCGAGCGAACCGGGCCGTTGGTCGGGGGGTCGAGAGGATAAGAAGATGAGTGGAAGGGGGGGACGCAGATTCGTCCGATAGGCAATGCCACTTCCGGGACTTTGTGAAGCCATGCTCCGATCCTACGAAAAGGATGGGGGCGCGAATCGGGCCGACCGTGCCAACCTTCCGTCGAAGCCAGCCGTAGCCCGGTTAATGGAAGACCTTCTGGCCCTGCTTTTTCCCGGCTTTCATTCTCCTCCGCCCAACTCCTCTCGGGAGCTGACCGACTTTGTCGAGGAGAGGTTGGCGCGACTCCATCGCGGCTTGACCGAAGAACTTCGCAAGAGCGTGGGCCAGAACGAGGGATCCGGATCGGCGGCGGACACCGTCGCGAGTTGGTTTTTGGCCCGGCTGCCCGAAACGCGAGGGCGGCTTGCCACCGATGTCGCAGCCACGTTTTTCGGAGATCCGGCGGCGGCAAGCACCGAGGAAGTTTTGCTCGCCTATCCTGGAGTGGAAGCGATTGCGACCTATCGGCTGGCCCATCTTCTTTATCTGCGCGGCGTGCCGCTGCTACCGCGGATGATGACGGAATGGGCCCACAGCCGGACAGGGATTGATATTCACCCCGGGGCGGAAATCGGTCCCCACTTCTTCATCGATCATGGGACGGGGATTGTCATCGGGGAGACCTGCCGGATCGGCGAAGCCGTAAAGATCTACCATGGCGTCACCCTTGGAGCTCGATCGACC
>JAQTUK010000070.1:0-1638 GCA_028710285.1 Methylacidiphilaceae bacterium
GTCCATGCCCCCATCTCATGAACTCTCCAGCGCCCAATACCCAAGCGGTCACTTCACTTGTCCTCGCGGCGGTCACTTCATTTGTCTACGACACCGGAGCAGAATGCAGTTGCTTGTCCACCTCTTTTTCTCTAGGAGAGAAACTCCGTCCCCTCCCTGGGCCCTCCAGGCAAATTGCGATGCCCCTCTTCCCGAGTCCCAGCCGCCAGGACGAAAAAGCTTCTCCATCGTTTCCTTGTTTCGGCCAGAAAAAAGTATTCAATGAGCGGCGACGCAGGGGATGGAGTTGTCTCGTTCTGCTAAGAGGAGGAACGGCGCGTCTATGAAGATCTGTGACGTGACCCAATTTTATTCGCCGCGGAGTGGCGGGGTGAGGCGCTATCTCGGCGAAAAGCAGGAGCATGTCCGCGGGCGCACCGAGGACGAGCATTACCTGATCGTTCCCGGGGAACGGACGTCGCACCAGAGCGAAGGGCGGACGCATGTCATTGCGATCGCCTCGCCAAAAGTCGACCGGACCTCCCGGTATCGCATTCTCTGCAACATTCCCTTGGTACGCTCCATTCTTCGTGACATTCGGCCCGACGTGATCGAATCCGGAGATCCCTACCATTTGGCGTGGACGACATTGCGAGCTGCCCGCGAGTTAGGCATTCCCGCCGTCAGTTTCTATCATTCGCACTTTCCCGATGCTTATTTGCGGACCGCCTGCCGCTTCGGAGGGCGGATCGTCGAGGAGTTCGTCCTTGCCGCAGCCCGACGATACATTGTCCGTCTCTATTCTCGTTTTCACTATACGTTTGTCCCTTCGATCATCCTGCAGAAGCTTTTAGCTTCCTGGGGGGTGACCAACACGATCCCGATTCGGCTCGGAGTGGATGCGGAAACCTTTTGCCCCGGTCCCGCCGACTGGGCATGGCGGGAAGAGCTCGCGATTCCCGAGCAGTCGTTCCTGCTCCTCTATGTAGGGCGGCTCGCGCGAGAAAAAAACATTTCGGTCCTGCTGCATGCTTTCCGGACTCTTCGCGCCTCGCGTCGCCGAGACTACCGGCTGCTGGTGGTCGGTGACGGCCCGCTGAGGAGACAAGTGCTGCAACTACAGGCGGACACCGATGCGGTGATCTGGCGGCCGTACATCGAAAAGAAGATCGAGCTGCGAAGATGCTATCGGACGGCGGACCTTTTCGTTCACCCCGGAGTAGTCGAAACGTTCGGTCTGGTCGCCGTCGAAAGCCAGGCTTGCGGTTGTCCCGTCATCGGCATACGGGGGACCAACATGGACGACCATATCCACGCCGGTCTCGACTTGTGGGCGAGGCGAAACTGTGCCGAGGAATTGGCGAGGGCGATCGAAGACTCTTCTGATAAGGACTTGCGGCAGATCGGCCTATGCGCTTCGAAGCGAACAAGGGAGATCTACCAATGGCCCAACGTCTTCGCCGAGATTTGGCGCCACTACCGTTTGGCGATCGGCCGGACGGACCCGACCGAGGAGCCAGTCGCTCTTCCGCTGGGAGGTGCTCGGGCGGGATAGCCGGTGCGTTGGAGCAAAGGATTGGCGATGGGAGCAATGGCAGAGGGAAAACGTACGGGAACGGAAGCCGTTACGATCCGTTTTTATCGAGCGAGCGATCGTGG
>JAQTUK010000070.1:1648-11568 GCA_028710285.1 Methylacidiphilaceae bacterium
TCTGCGCAGACACCGGCTTCTTGGGCTCTCCCATCGATCCGATCTTCGAAGATCGCGAGCTCTTTGCCGACTATCTGACTTCCTACTACACGGACAAGGAGCCCGAATCGACCTTGGTTTGCGAGGCGGAAGGAGCCATCGTTGGCTACCTCATGGGCTGCCGGAACTCGCGTGCCAAGTTTTGGTATCATGCGGCTCACAACGCGCGATTGTTCCTGCGGACGCTGGTACGCTACCCGTCCTATCGTCCCGCCAGCCGCCGGTATCTCCACTGGTTGCTCTGGAAGGGGCGCCGGGAAGCGCCCCGGAGTCTTCCGGGCATCCCTCATTTTCACTTTAACATCTTGTCGCCCTGGCGCAGTGTTTCGCGCACCCGTCATCTGGTCGATTCTTTCTTGGACTATCTCGTCCAAAACGGAGAAACGGCCGTTTATGGGCAAGTAGTGGTCTTCGATCGTCGCCGGGGGGAAAAGATGTTCGAGCATTACGGGTTTCGGGTCGTCGATCGAGTGGAGGTGACCAAGTATGCCGATCGCTTCCCGGGATCGGTCTATCTCTGTACGGTGATCAAGGACCTTCGGGAAAGCCCTCGGCTCTACGCTTCCCGCCAGCCCTCGCACGAATGAAAGAGAAAGGGCGGCCAGCGCTGATCGTCTCTCTCCACGATCTCCATCCAGGGTCTCTTTCGCTTGTGGCCCGCCAGCGGGAGCAGCTACGCCGGTGGGGAGTGAAGGAGGCAAGCCTTCTCGTCATTCCTTCCTATCACCACGGACCGTCGTTTGGCGAGGATTCCGAGTTCTGCCGCTGGGTCGATCTCCAAAGGAAAGAGGGGGACGAAACGGTCGTTCACGGCTACTTCCACTCCCGTGAGGAAAGGGCGCAGGGGTTGCGGAACTGGTTCTGGACCGAGGTTTACACCCGGCGAGAAGCCGAGTTTTTCGACCTGCCGGACGATGTTGCCGGGGAGCGACTCCGGTTGGCCCGCGCACTTTTCGCGCGACAGGGATGGCCCACCGAAGGATTTGTGGCTCCAGGCTGGCTGATGGATCCTCGCCTGCCGCGGGTTCTGGCGAGGGAAGGATTCCGGTACACGACGCGGATCGACGGGATCTTGAGCCTGCGTCCGGAGGAGCGCTGGACTGCCGCGCGGACCTACTGCTGGAGCACCCGGGCGGCTTGGCGCAGGGCCACCTCGCTCGCTTGGAATCATCTGCTTTCCCCGGTTTCCTCCGGCTCCGTGGTCCGGGTGAGCTTGCATCCCTCGGATTTTGCCTATCGCTCGATCCGCGCCCAGATCGAGCGGATCGTCAAGCAGGCTCTGGATCGGCACGGGCGGCCGTTGAGCTATCTTCGTTATGTCTCGAGTTGATCTTCATCTTCATTCTCGCTATTCCGATCGGCCTTCGGAGTGGATCTTGCGGCGGATCGGCTGCCGACAGAGCTACACCGATCCGGAGACGCTCTATCAGAAGCTTACCGCAGCGGGCATGAGGTGGAAGACGATCACCGATCACGATCGAATCGACGGCTGCCTGGAGATGCGGGAGCAACATTCCGACGTTTTCCTGAGCGAGGAGGTCACGACATTCTTCCCCGACGGATGCGAGATTCACCTGCTGGTTTGGAACATCGGCGAGCCGGACCATGCACGCATCCAGCAGCTCGCCCCCAATGTCGAAGAGTTGGCGGCCTATCTGCGAGCGAAGGAGATTCCCCACGCGGTGGCTCATCCTTTGGAAAACCTCAACGGGAAGCTTTTGCCGGATCACTTCGAGAAGCTGATCTTGCTTTTTCGGGCGTTCGAGACGGCGGACGGCAGTCGGCCCGGGTTGCCGCAGGAGATCGCTCGTCTCTGCTTGCTTTCCCTCACGCCGGAGCGGATCGTCGAGATGTCGGAACGTCAAGGGATGGCTCCTCTCGACGGCGAATGCCATCGAAAAATTTTCGTGGGAGGATCCAACGACCATGGCGGGCTTGCCCTCGGGACCTTGTGGACGGAAGCCGGCGACGATGGAACGATCGAAGGGTTTTTTCGCGCCCTGTTTGCCGGGAAGGGAAGAACGGGCGGTGGAGAGCCAGGAGACCCAGCGCGGGTTTCCATCGCGTTTTACAATCTGGGGTTCCAATATGCCCAGGAGCGGCTTCGGCAATCGGCGCCTCTGGCTGCGGCCCTGGTGCAAAAGATCGCCGAGCGCTTTGTCTCCGGGAAAAATCCGACGGCTTTTTCCTTCGGGGAGCGAATCGGCCACCTGGCGGAAGCGGTTCGCAGCGGGCAGGTCTTCGAACTGCTCAGGCCGGGCGAAGGGACGCTTGTGCGGGCCTTCGCCGACTTCTTTACCAATGGCGAGGTTCGCGGAGAGGTCGATCGCATCATCGTGCGAGCTTCGACGCCGGTGGACGCATCGTTTCGCGTTGCCTCGTACCTGGTGAATCAGTTGGCTTATCGTCTCGTTCGCGGAGCCGTCGCTCAGCTCGGACGAGGAAGCATTCTCGAGGCATTCCAATCCCTCGCCGGGCTCCTGCCCGTGACGGCGGCAGCGGCTCCCCATCTTCTCGCCTTTCAGCGTCAAGGGTTTGATCGGCGCTTTGTGCGGGATCTCTGCCGTCGGTATCTCTCCGCCCCTCCGGCGGAAATCCTCTCGTGCAAACGGGCATGGTTCACCGATACGCTCGACGAGGTCAACGGGGTGACGAGAACGATTCAGGCGATGGCCCGGGCCGCTTCGCAAGCCGGGGCCGACTTGACCGTCGTGACCTCGCGCGCCCATCCGAAAGTCGACGGAATCCTGTTCCGCAACTTTCCTCCGATCGGCGAGTTTGCGATTCCCGAATACGAGCTTCAGAAGCTCGCGTTTCCTCCCTTTTTTGACCTTCTGGAATTCGTGCACAAGGAGCGATTCACGGAACTGATCGTCAGTACGCCGGGCCCGATCGGGCTCTGCGCTTTGGCGATCGGGAAGATCCTTGGCCTGCGGACCGTGGGCATCTACCACACCGATTTCCCACAGTACACCCGCTTTTTGAGCCAAGATTCCTGGATGGAAGGTCTAGCGTGGAGTTACATGGATTGGTTTTACGGCCAAATGGCGAAGACCTACGTGAATTCTTCCGCCTATCTCCGCTCCTGGAGAAATCGGGGACTTCCCGAGGAAAAGTTGGCGATCCTGCCGCGTGGCATCGAGGTGCAGGCCTTTCACCCCTCGTTTCGGCAAGCCGATTTCTGGAAAAGTAGAGGAGCAACGGGACCCGTCCTTCTCTACGTTGGTCGGATTTCCAAGGAGAAGGAGCTGGGCTTTTTGCCTGCGGTCTCCGAAGCCTTGCGCACTCGGGGGTTGAAATTCACTCTTGCCTTCGTTGGGGAAGGGCCCTATCGGCAGGAGCTGATGCGGCAGCTGCCCGACGCTCTCTTTACTGGCGTTCTGACCGGCAAGGAACTGGGCGGAGCCTATGCTTCGGCGGATATTTTCGTCTTTCCGAGCACGACCGATACGTTCGGCAACGCAGTGCTGGAAGCCATGGCCTCCGGCCTGCCCGTGGTCGTCTCCGACGCGGGCGGCCCGCCGGAGCTTTTGAGCCAATTCGGGATGGGGCATGCGTGCCGTCCCGGCTCTCGGGAAGAATGGGCCACCGCGATTTCTCTCCTGTTGGCTTCCCCGCCGTCTCTCGCGCAACGGGAGAGAGTTGCGGAAGCGGTTCGGCGCGCTTGGAATTGGGAGCAAGCCTTCGCACGATTTTGGGAGTCGGTCGGATCTCTGGCCTAGTGTCCGCGTTGGGGCTTGCCCTCCTCCGCTTCCGATGGCAAGGGTTATCCCTCGAAATGAACTCGCTTGCTCCTGCCGCTCCCTTTGCCGCTCGAACCTTTCTTCCCGCCGCAGCCGACCTCTGCTCCCTTCCGGAACTCGAAGAGCATTTCGGGCGGCTCGAGCGAGAGCTCCGGGACGCCCGATCGGCAGCGGCTCTGGCGACCTGGCTCGGTCATTACGACGAGGTCCAGGCGGCGATGGACGAAGTGCGGGCCAGGCGCTACATCGCGATGACCTGCCAGACGGACGATCCGGAGCGCGAAAAGGCCTATCTGGAAATCCTGACCGTTGTCGATCCGTGGAGGAAAGCCCGGCAGATCGGAATCCTGCGCGTCTTTTGCCAGCACCCGTGCGTCGACGCTCTACCCAGGACTTATGAGGTTCTGCGACGAAGCGTGGAAATGCAGGTCCGTCTTTTCCGCGAGGAGAATATCGCCCGGGAGACCGAGGAGGCGCGGCTTTCTCAGCAATACCAGAAGATCGTCGGAGCGATGACCGTGCCCTTCGATGGGAGGGAGCAGACGCTCGCCCAGGTGGGAAGGGTGCTCGAGGAGCCCGATCGGGAGAGGAGGCGGAGGGCGTGGGAACGGATTGCCGAGCGAAGAGGGCAAGACGCGGAAACGCTGGAAGGGATTTTCGAGCAGTTGCTTGCTCTTCGGGGGGAGATTGCTGCCGGCGCGGGCTTTCCGGACTACCGGGGCTACGCCTTTGCCCGCGCGGAGCGATTCGATTACACCCCCGCAGACTGCCTCGAGTTCGGTCGGGCGATCGAGGAGGTCGTGGTGCCCGTCTGCCGGGAGATGGACGCCCGGCGAGAAAAGCAGCTGGGAATCGACCGGCTGCGCCCTTGGGACCTGGCCGTCGATCCTGAGGGGAAGCCCCCCCTACGTCCCTTTCAAACCTCCGCCGAACTGTTGGAGAAGACTGAAAAGGCGGTCTGTACCCTGGACGAGGAGTTGGGAGACCTCTTCGGGCAGCTACGCCGAAGCGAGTTGGTCGACCTCGAGAACCGAAAGGGCAAAGCGCCCGGGGGATACCAGAGCACTCTCTCCGAAGCGCGACTGCCTTTTATCTTCATGAACGCGGTCGGCACTCACCGAGACCTGGAGACGTTGCTGCATGAAAGCGGTCATGCTTTCCACACCCTTCTTGCCCGCTCCCAACCCCTCTATGCCTATCGCTCCGCTCCGTTGGAATTTTGCGAGGTGGCGTCGATGGCTATGGAGCTTTTGGCTGCACCCCACTTGGGAAACTTTTACGGCGAAGAAGAGTTGCGGAGGGCACGGCGCAATCACCTGGAAGGAATCCTCCGCTTCCTTCCCTGGATGGCCGTCGTCGATGGCTTCCAGCACTGGCTCTATACGCATCCCGGCCATAGCCGGGACGAACGGGCCGTCGCCTGGAAGGATCTGATGCAGCGTTTCGGCGGGCGAGAGGATTGGACCGGTTATGAAGAGGTCTTGCGTTCCCTCTGGCACCGGCAGCTCCACATTTTCGAATACCCTTTTTACTACATCGAGTATGGGATCGCCCAATTGGGTGCCTTGGGGATCTGGAGGCGTTCCCTCACCGACCCTGCGGGCGCCCTGGCCGCCTATCGGCGCGCGCTTGCCTTGGGGGGATCGAAGGCTCTTCCCGATCTCTTTGCGGCCGCGGGACTCCCCTTTTCGTTCGGACGAGCCAACCTGGAAGCCCTGGTGACGGCAGTCCGCGAGGAGCTTGCGCGCAGCGGCGCCGGAGCCGCTCAAGCGGAATAGGCATAGCGACACGACGCCCGGCTCATCCCCTCCCCTCAAAGAGGCAGGGATGCGTCCCTATTCGGGAGGCGGTCCGGAGTGGAGTTCCCCTTTCGCTTCACGGGACTCGTGCCGTCGCTTTTCGGTCAATTCGGTCTTACGACGCCGGAGCTGGCCTTCGAGTCGGTCCGCGATCAGGTCGATCGCCTGATAGAGATCATGTCCGTGATCTTCGGCGTGAAGATCCGGTCCGGGGAGGGAGAGATGGACTTTCACGACGAAGGCCTGCTTGCTGACCGAGGCTTTCGGCGGATCGTGCTGGACGGTGACATGAGCTCCGACGATTCTATCCTCATAGCGCTCGAGCTTTTGTAATTTTTTTTCGATATAGGAGTAAAGGGGTGCGGTCAGCTTAATTCCTTGCGGATTCCATTGGATCTGCATCATTGTGAAGTTTCTTCCCTGGGTTTCGCTTTGTCCAGGGGTTTTCTTCGAGAAAGGTAGGAGCGATGTCGAGCCGGAAAGAGATGGATCACGGTACCGAGGAAGCCGTGAGGATCTACGACACGACGCTGCGCGATGGCGCTCAAGGGGAGAATGTCCACTTTTCCCTTCCGGACAAGCTGCGGATCGTCCAGAAGCTGGACGAGGTAGGGATCCCCTATATCGAGGGGGGATGGCCGGGGAGCAATCCAAAGGATCTGGCGTTTTTCCAGGAAGTTTCCCGTCTTCCGCTCCGGACGAGCCGGATCGTCGCGTTCGGCGCCACCAGGCGAGCGAGCCTTTCCGTGGAGCAGGATCCTCAAATTCGAATGCTTCTGGACGCGGGGACCGAAGCTGTGGCGATCTTCGGCAAGACTTGGCTTCTCCACGTCCGACAAGTCCTTCGCGTGACTCCGGAGGAAAACCTGGCGATGATTCGAGACACGGTTGCCTTTCTTAAGGCTTGCGGCAAAGAGGTGATCTACGACGCCGAGCATGCCTTTGATGGATATCAGGACGATCCGAACTACGCTTTCGATTGTCTTGCCGTGGCTTCCGAGGCCGGCGCGGACTGGGTGGTTCTTTGCGACACGAATGGCGGATCGCTGCCCGAGAGGATCTCGCAGCTGACGAGGCTGGCTCGACAGAGAATCCAATCCCGTGTCGGCATTCATACTCACAACGATGGCGAGCTTGCGGTCGCCAACGCGTTGGCCGCTGTGCAGGCGGGGGCAATCCAGGTTCAGGGAACAATCAACGGCTACGGGGAGCGAACGGGAAACTGCAACCTGATCTCGACGATCGCCAACTTGGAGCTCAAGCTTAACAAACGCGCTCTTCCGTCCGGAGTTCTTCCTCGTCTCCAAGAGCTTTCCTATTTCGTGGACGAGACCGCCAACCTCGCCCCGAATCCTCGGGCTCCCTTCGTCGGCCGGTGCGCGTTTGCGCACAAGGGTGGCACGCATGTCAACGCGATCGGAAAACTCTTCCGCAGCTACGAGCACATCGATCCGGGAATCGTGGGCAATCGCCGGCGGGTTCTCGTCGGTGAACTTTCCGGCCGGAGCAATATCGTGCTCAAGGCGCGGGAATTGGGCTTGGTGCTCCGCGAGGACGACCCGCGAACCGGGGAGGCGCTCCAGCAGATCAAGGAGAGGGAAGGAAAGGGCTATGAATTCGAGGCGGCGGACGCCTCGTTCGAGTTGCTCTTGCGCAGGCTCTTGCTGCCTTATTCTCCCTTCTTCCAACTGGTAGAGTATCACGTCTCCATCCGCCGCTTTCCCGCCAAGGAGTACGAGGTCTCCGAGGCGACCGTGAAGCTTTCGGTCAAGGGGCAGACGGTCTACACGGTCGCGGAAGGCGACGGCCCGATCCATGCCTTGGACCAGGCCCTGCGCGGCGGCCTCGAGCGGTTTTATCCGGAGCTTGCCCGAGTCGGCTTGCGCGATTACAAGGTTCGCATCTTGGGCCAGTTGGGGGGCACGGGAGCCGCGACGCGAGTGTTAGTGGAGTCCTCCGATGGTTCCACGGGCTGGACGACCGTCGGCGTATCGACCAACATCGTGGAGGCTTCCTGGGAGGCGCTGGTCGACAGCATCGAGTATTGGCTGCTGCGCTTGGAGCAGCCCTGCGATTCCCTCTCCTCCCACGCGGGCTAGAGGCATCGTCGGCTTCGCAGCCACCAGAGGATGCCGGCGAGGGCCAGGGTGATTCCCGAGAGGATCTGCCCTTGCGTCAGGAAACCGAAGTAAAAGCCGATCTGGGCATCGGGTTCGCGAAAACATTCCGCGAGGATTCGAACGACGCTATAGCCGGCGAGGAAGGAGAGCGCCACCGTGCCTTCTCGGGAGCCGCGCGCCCGGAGCCAGGCGACCATGGCGAAAAGAAACAATCCCTCGAGCGCTGCCTCGTAGAGTTGCGAAGGGTGACGCGGCACGGGCAATCCGTGAACCGGAGGGGCTTCCGGGAAGATCACGGCCCAGGGTACCGTCGACGGTCGGCCCCAGAGCTCTCCGTTGATGAAATTGGCGATCCGGCCCAGCCCGAGCCCAACCGGTGTGCACCAGACGACGGCGTCGGCCAGGTGAAAAAAAGGCACCCTCCACCGCCGGGCGCTCAGGAAGAGGACGATCAGGACGCCGGCAATCCCCCCGTGGCTCGACATTCCCCCACGCCAGAGGGCGAAGAGCTCCAGAGGATTGGTGAGGATGTGGGGAAGATCGTAGAAGAGGCAGTAGCCCAGTCTTCCTCCCGCGATGACCCCTCCGAGAGCAAGCCAGAAGACCAGATCGTCGATCTGCCGGTGAGACAAGCGAAGCCAGCCCTTCTTCCGCTGGTAGTGTAGACCCCACCAGAGGAAGAGGAAGCCGAGGAGATAGGCCAGCCCGTAGTAGCGGATTCCCCAACCGCCCGGGAAGCGGACGAGATAGGGGCTGAGGTTGTCGACGTAGTAGGCGAGCATCGGCCGCGGTCGCCGAGGCTACGCCGGGGCGGATTCTGCCGCAAGGCGCTCTTTGGAAAAAGGGCACTGCCTTGCTTTGTCATCGCCCGCTCTCCACGGTTTTGGACCTGGCCCCGACAGAATGGTGGACCGGCTCTGCCGGGAACTTTCTCTTGCGGCTTGCAAATCCAAGGCCGTTTGCTTTGTTGATGTTGAATCTCTGATTCTGGCAAGGCAGCGGCAAAGCGGGCAGGAAACCCTCTCCTTTTCTTGTCGATCGTCGAGACGGGGCATACCCTTGCGAGGATCGGAAGAGAGAAAATGGGAAAAAGGAAAGAAGTACTGTGACCGAGCTCGAAACCCTGCGTCATTCCGCGGCTCACATCTTGGCGACGGCTCTTCTGGAGATCTGGCCGGAAGCGCAATTGGCCGCAGGACCGCCGGTGGAGAACGGATTTTATTACGACGTCTCCCTTCCTCATCGGATTTCGCCGGAAGATTTTCCGCGGATCGAAGAGAAGATGCGCCAGATTGTGCGCGCCGGTCAGCCGTTCGTCTGCATCCCGACGAGCCGACAGGAAGCGGAGAGGCTGGCCCTGCGCGGGCGGCTCGGCGCCTTGACCGAACGCCCTGTGCCCAGCGAGTTCAAGGTAGATATCCTGCGCGGCATTCCCGACGAGGAAACGATCACGCTCTACCAGAACGGGGAGTTCCTCGACCTGTGCGCAGGCCCCCACGTGAAGAGCACGGCCTTGGTCGGAGCGCTTCGGCTGACCCACGTCGCCAGCGCCTATTATCGTGGGGACGAAAACAATCCTCAGCTTCAGCGGGTTTATGGGACGGCTTTCTCCACCGAGCGCGAGCTTGAAGAGCATCTGGCGCGACTCGAGGAGGCCAAGAAACGGGATCATCGGAAGCTCGGTCGGGAGTTGGAGCTCTTCTGTTTCGACGAGGCGGTGGGGGTTGGCCTTCCGCTCTGGCTTCCTCGCGGTGCCGTGATCCGGCAAGAGCTTCAGGCGTTCTTGGGGGAACTCCTGGCCAGGCAGGGCTACGAAACGGTCTTCACGCCTCATATCGGGGAATTAGGGCTCTATCGGACTTCCGGCCACTTCCCGTTCTACCGGGAGTCCCAGTATCCTCCGATCCCCGAGCCTGCGGCATGGGAGAGGCTCGTGCAGGAAGGATGCCGTTGCGGGGAGTATGCCGACCAGGTTGAGAACGGCCTGGTTGGGGGCTACCTCCTCAAGCCGATGAACTGCCCGATGCACGCGCGGATCTTCGCGAGCCGCCCGCGTTCCTATCGCGAGCTTCCGGTCCGGCTCGCCGAGTTCGGCACGGTCTATCGTTGGGAAAAATCGGGAGAGCTGGGGGGCATGACTCGCTTGCGTGGTTTCACCCAGGACGATGCGCACATCTTCTGCTCCGAAAGCCAGATCGAGGACGAGGTGCGTGGCTGCT
>JAQTUK010000071.1:0-4319 GCA_028710285.1 Methylacidiphilaceae bacterium
TGTCCGGTTTGATGAGCGGGGAGTGGAAACGGACGATAGGGCGAGATACTCAGGCACTGCCATACCGAAAGGGGCAGCACCCGCTATGGCTCTCCTACGTCGCACCGCGCCACTCCTCGACTCTACACTGTGAAATTGTAAGTTATTGCGCCAGAACGATGCTACTGTTTCGTTCTGCCTACGTGGCCCATTTGGTCGGGCAAGCGAAGAGGAGGAGGTCGAGCTTTTGGAGTCGTGCGTTGATTTCGGCGGAGATCTTGGAGAAGAGCCTGATCGAAGGGCTTTTCGTTGGGAGCAAGCTGGATTGAGCGGATTGCCGGAAGGCGGCGAAGCACCTTGGGCACTTCTTCGCGGAACCCTTTGGCCACCCATTCGGCTCCGAGGCGGTTGCTTTCCGATGAGCAGTTGGAGGAATGGGAAAGGACTCTGCAAGAGGGGCCGCGGAAGAATGGATATGAGGCCAACCTTTGCATGGTCAAACGGGCAGGGCAGCTCATCGAAAAGCGATTGGGGTGCGGTACGGCAAGGTTCGCATCTGGAAGCTGCTGCGCTCCATTGGCTGGGCTCGGCAGAAGCCGGAAAAGAGAGCGCGTGAAGGGGAGAGGGAGAAGATTGAGTAAGGAAAGCGGGAACGATGTCCGAAATGGCGTGATCCGGCCGCGCAGGGGGAACGAATCAACCCCTTTGCTCGCGGAAGACGGCCTTTGCCGATAGCTGGCACGGAAACGAACTGGGCTCCTCGGGGGGAAGTCCGGTCCTCAATCGAGCGCCGGAGTGGCCGCCGGATGAGAAAGAGACAACGGGACTCTGGGAAGAGGGTTCACCATGGGCCCTTGGGCAGTTCGATCGTCGTCTTCTGGTAGTCTGCCGGCGGTTCGAAGAGGGCCGGTGGCTGCGGAGCCGCTTGATACTGATCCCAATCGGCCACGTTCGTTCCGTCCGCCGCAGCGATCCGGACGGGATACTTACCGGCTTCGTCCACCCAGACGTAAGCGCTCTTCCGGCTCCCCTTCATGAAGTATTTTGCGCAGGCATGACCGCGGAGCGTCTCCTTTTGCTGGAAGGTCCAGGAAGCACCGGGCTCACCCGGGCCGATCTGGGCCGAAGGGGCCGTTTCCTGATAGGTGATCTCTGTCACTCGCTTGTCCGCGGGAAGAACGGTGTAAACCTTCTTCTGGTCCTTCCGCACGATGATAATCTGCGTTGCGGCTCCTTCCTGGGATTCGAGCCGCAGCTTGTCGCCATCTCGATAGAGGTGTTGCACCGCCGTCTGCGCCCCATTCTGGATGGTTTGCACGACGGAGAACTGCTTGGGGAGCTCGTAGGGGGCAGCCGGCTCATCCGCCAGGGCAGAAGAAGTCCCGTGTAGGCATAGGAAAAGGGCAGAGGCCAGAAGGGATCGCACCAGAAAGAAAGCTTTCGGGAAACGGCCTGCCATTCCTTATTGGTAAATCAGCTCACCTCTGATCGTCGAGCCTCAATGACGAACGGGAAGGAATGAGGGACCGTTGCGAGGAAAACCGGGTAGGGCAAGGGGCCGCGCAGCCCTTTCTGTGCGACTGGAACGGGACGGAGAAGAGGCGATGTGGGACCTGCGGCTGACGCCGCTCTGAGTCGGGCGGAGTTGTTTTCGATTCCGGGATACCGCAAGGACGGCGCTCAGAACTTCTTGATGGGAATCCCGTATTTGCGAAGCGCGTAACCAAGCTGACGGGGGGTGAGATGGAGTAGCCGGGCCGCCTTTGCCTGGACCCAGCCGCAGCGCTCCATCGCCTCGAGGAGCTGCTCGCGCGCGCCCGAAGGCGAGCGAACCAGGCTTTCCTTTTCGAAGCCGTTCTTGGCGGCCGGCATCGGTTGGGCAACCACCGGAGTCGAGACGGGTGTAAGCTCACGCTTCCACAGGAGGGAGGAGAGGCACTGGCTGCTTTGGCAGGCGATGCTGCGGTCCTCGATCAAGCCCGAGGGGGCGGCGTTTGCCGCGCGCTCGAGGCAGTTCTGGAGCTCTCGGACATTCCCGGGCCATTGACAGCGGACGAGAACGTCGAGAGCCCGGCTGGAGATGGACAGCCGCCTCCCGAGATCGGCTTCCATCTTCTGGAGGAAGTATTCGACGAGGAGCGGTATGTCGTCGCATCTCTCCCGCAGCGGAGGCAGGAAGAGGCTCACCACGTTGATGCGATAGTAGAGGTCCGAACGAAACTCGCCCTTGAGCACCGCTTCTTCCAGGTTTTTGTTGGTCGCGGAAATGAGCCGGACATCGGTGTGGAGGGTCCGGCTGCCTCCGAGGCGCTCGAATTCCCGTTCCTGGAGAACGCGCAAGAGCTTGATCTGGACCGCCGGAGAGATATCCCCGATTTCGTCCAGAAAAAGGGTTCCCCCGTGGGCCAGCTCGAACCGTCCTTTCCGCTCGTGGAGGGCACCGGTGAAGGCTCCCTTCTCGTGGCCGAACAACTCGGATTCGAGCAGGGATTCGGGCAGGGCGGCGCAGTTGAGCTTGATGAAGGGACCGGTTTTCCGGGGGCTCAGGAAATGGAGGGCTCGGGCGATGGCTTCCTTTCCCGTGCCGCTCTCGCCGCGAAGGAGAACCGTGGAACGGGTGGGCGCCACTTGATGGGTCAACGCGATCACCTCCTGCATCCGCTTGCTCCGGCCGATGACGTTTTCGATCCGGTGCTTGGTCGCCAACTCGGTCTGGAGGCGGTCTCTTTCGGCGACTAGGCGGTGCCGCTCCTCGGCCACCTTGTTCTGCAAGCGGATCGTTTGGCCCAGGAGGGTGGCAACGAGCTGAAGGAGCCGGGTATCCTCCCGGAGCCTGGCGGAAGGTCCAGCCGATCTCCGCTCAAGGATCAGCACGCCCAGGCATTCCCGGTCGTGGAGAATGGGGATGCCCAGGAAGGAGATCGGGGTTCCCTTCCGGGGAGGGAAGCCGGAGACATAGGAAGCCAGGAGCGGTTCCTGGGTTTCGTCCGGGACCGCCGTCGGAAATCCGGTCTTTTGAATGTATCGGACGACCGGCCCCGCCCCCGCCATCCGATCGGGCCCAAGCTGCTCTTGGGGAAAGCCGAGCCACGCGATGGCGCGCTGGGTCTCATCCCGGCCCAAGACGACCATCCCTCTCTCCATTCCCAAGTAGGTGGCCAAAAGCTTGAGCACGCCGCGGAACGAATACTCCAGATCGAGGGAGGAGTTGAGCAGCTTGCTGATCTCGTAGATCGTGGTGAGTTCCAGATTGATCGGTTGCATTGTTCTCGGGTTTGAGCACCGATCAGCAACCGGTGCTCATGGTTAGGGAAGCAAATTCCTTGCCAACTGATCGAGCTGGCGTCGATGTTTCTGGCACGAAAGCTGCTCGAGACGGTTTATGGAAGGAATCGGCACGGAACGACAGGAGGGGCGGCGGCCAAGCGTGGAAACGGGTGGGAGCCAGGGAGCCGAGGCGGCGGTATCCCTGACGCAAGCGGCGGCGGAAAAGATCCGAAATCTCCTCGAGGAGGACGGCCGGACGGATCTCAAGCTGCGCGTTTATGTCACCGGCGGAGGCTGTTCCGGGTTCCAATACAATTTCGCCTTCGATGAAAAGGCCGAAGAGGACGATTTTGCCTTCAAATCTGGAGGGGTATCCGTGGTTGTCGATTCGCGGAGCCTTCCTTTTTTGACGGGCGCGCAAATCAGCTACGAGGAGGATCTGGGGGGCGCGCGCTTCGTGGTGGTCAATCCCAACGCGGCTTCCACTTGCAGCTGCGGCTCCTCCTTTTCGACCTGCAGCAAATCGGAAGAGTAAGGGAGGCGCGAGACCATGGCGATCGAACTGACGGAAGCTGCTGCTGACCGGCTCCGGTCCTTTCTCAAAGGGCAATCCTCGGATGTCGCTTTCCGTATCGGACTGACTCGGTCCGGCTGCGCCGGATGGAGCTATCTGCTGGAAAAGGCGGAGACCATTTCTCCGCAGGATCGGCTCTTCGAGTGCAGAGGACTCCGCCTCGTCGTTGCTTCCGAGAGCCTTCCGCTACTCGACGGCCTGCTTCTGGACTACGTCCGTAAGCCGTTCGCCGAGGGCTTCGCCTTCCACAATCCCAAGGCGAAGGCCGAGTGCGGCTGCGGGCAAAGCTTCAGCGCCTGATCGTGGCGCGATCGCGCGCTTTCTCCCGGCGAATCCATGCTCTGCTTCGGTCGCGTCTTGCCTGCCGGCGTTCCCTTTGTCGCAAGCCTGCTGTGCAGAAGCGGACAAAACCAGACAACCCGCTGTCGCGGTTGCGACAGGGCAGGACTCAAAAAGCATCGGGGAGGAGACGATCCTTCCCCCTTCTCCGAGGACGGGA
>JAQTUK010000071.1:4329-11543 GCA_028710285.1 Methylacidiphilaceae bacterium
GGACGGGAGGGGAGGGGGCGACTTGGCACGCTCCTTGCTCGATCCATGTGATGCGAGGCGACCCGTGAGAGAAGGCGGGGGCCGGACGCAACAACGAAGAAGCCGCCAGAAAGGGAAGAAGCGATGGAAGCTCTGATGGAACCGGGACGAGGCGTGAGCGAGCGGTTTTCGAAACTCAAGGGGCTGGCGATCGCGGTTGCGCCGCACCAGGGGTGTGGTTCGACCGGGGGAAGCGGCAAGTCGAGCTGCGGCTCGAGTGCCGGATCCGGCGATCTCCCTCCGGATATTTGGGAGAAGGTCAAGAATCATCCCTGCTACAGCGAGGAAGCGCATCATCATTATGCCCGGATGCACGTGGCGGTGGCACCCGCCTGCAACATCCAGTGCAACTACTGCAACCGGAAGTACGATTGCGCCAACGAGAGCCGCCCCGGCGTCGTGAGCGAGCGGTTGACCCCGGAGCAGGCGGCCCGGAAGGTTCTCGCGGTGGCTTCCGAGATCCCGCAGATGACGGTCCTCGGGATCGCCGGGCCCGGAGATCCCTTGGCCAATCCGGACAAGACCTTCGGCACCTTCGAACGCGTGGCCGAAGCCGCTCCGGACATCAAGCTCTGTCTCTCGACCAATGGTCTGGCTCTGCCGGACCATGTCGACCGGATCAAGGACTTCAAGGTCGACCATGTGACGATCACCATCAACATGATCGATCCCGAGGTGGGCGCCCGGATCTATCCTTGGGTCTTTTTCCGTCACAAGCGCTACACGGGAAAGGATGCGGCGAAGCTCCTTTCCGAGCGGCAGCTCGAGGGACTGGAGATGCTGACCCGAGCCGGGATCCTCTGCAAGGTAAACTCGGTCATGATCCCCGGAATCAACGACGACCATCTCGTCGAAGTGAACAAGGCGGTCAAGAGCCGGGGGGCTTTCCTTCACAACATCATGCCCCTGATCTCCGCGCCCGAGCATGGGACGGTCTTTGGGCTTGCCGGACAGCGTGGGCCGACGGCGCAGGAGCTGAAGGCGCTCCAGGATAAGTGCGAGGGAGAGATGAACATGATGCGCCACTGCCGGCAGTGCCGGGCCGATGCGGTCGGGCTGCTGGGCGAGGACCGGGGGGCCGAGTTCACCACGGAACGGATCGAGTCGATGGAGATCCAGTACGATGCCCAGAAACGCCAATCCTACCGCGACTCGGTGGAGGTCGAGCGCGCCGCCAGGAAGGCGGCTCGGGAAGAGGAACTCCTGACTCTGGCCGGAGAGAATAGCAATCGGAAGATCCTCCTGGCGGTCGCCACGAAAGGCGGCGGCAAGGTGAATGAACACTTCGGCCATGCCAAGGAGTTCCAGATCTACGAGATGAGCACGGCGGGCTCCAAGTTCGTGGGGCACCGGCGCGTCGATCTCTACTGCCAGGGCGGCTATGGAGAAGAGGATGCCCTCGCGGGGGTCATTCGCGCGATCAACGACTGTGTGGCGGTGCTGGTTGCCAAGATTGGCGCCTGCCCCAAGGAGGAGCTTCGAAAGGCGGGGATCGAGCCGGTCGACCAGTATGCCTATGGCTACATTGAAACCGCGGCAATCTCCTACTACCGGAGTTACCTGGAGAGGCTCAAGGCCGGAGCCGTCGCGGACGTCGAGCGCGGAGATGCCGTGATTCGCCAAGGGGCGTTTGTCGAGGTGGGCGCGCCGGCAAGCCAGGCGGCGTAAGCGAAAAGCGAAGGGCGAAAGGAAAGAAACGGGAGAAATCGATGGCATACAAGATTGTGGCTTCGCAGTGCACGGGTTGCTCGGCCTGCGAACCGGAGTGTCCGAACAAGGCGATATCCGAAAAAGACGGGATCTTTCTCATCGATCCCAAAAAGTGCACGGAGTGCATCGGTTTCTTCGACGAGCCGCAATGCGTCGCCGTCTGTCCGGTGGACCATACGTGCATCGTGGACAAGAACTTCCCTCGGTACCAGAGATGAAGATTACCCTCACCCCACGAGCCGAGGCCTTCATCCAGAAGATGATCCGGATGGGCGGAGGCGGAAACCCCGGAGCGGGGATGCGTTTGACCGCCAGTCCGGGCGGCTGTTCCGGGCTGGCGACGGAATTTACCGTCGAGCCTGGACCCCGGGAAGGCGATGCGATTTGGGAACAGAAGGGCTGCCGGATTTTCGTCCCACCGGAGAGCCAGCCCTTGCTCCAGGAGGCCATTCTCCATTTTGTCGAGAACCCGATGGAGACTCGGCTCATCGTGCTTTCCGGCCCCTCGGGTAGCTGTGCCTGTTCTCAGGAAGCGGCTTCGGAAGCCGCAGGCGCATCCAACAAAGGGGGATAGGAAGAAAACGCCCATGGGAGCGGAGGAAGAGGTCGCCGTATGTGGCGAAGAGGGGCTCGCGGAAGCGTATTGGGGGCCGCTTTCGCGCCGAAGCGAAGAGCTCCTCCGCGCCGCAGGCCTCTGCTTTCGGGCGCAGTCCCGGGCCGAAGCCCTCTTGCACGAAGCCACTCAGGCCGAACCGGGTCATATCTCCGTCCTGATTGCCAACTACCGCTACGCCTTCTATGCGGGCAAGCTTCCCGTGGCGAGGGACTGGGCATTGGCGTGCTTGGCGGCCGTGGCGGAGAAGGCAGGCTTTCCCAAGGAATGGACCATGGTTTTCCCTCCCCAGAGAGAAGAGCGCTCCCGCGAGGATCCCCTGTTTCGCCTCTACCTCTTTGCCTTGAAGGCCTACGGCTACTTGGAAATCCGCCTGGGCCAGCAAGAAAAGGGACTCGCCGCGTTGCGCAAGCTGGAGGAGCTCGATCCCAAGGGGCTGCTGCGGGGAAGGGACCTGCGGCGGATCGTCGAGCAGGGACAGAGGGAGGAAGAGGACTAAGCCTGGCGGAGGGAGCTATGGGAATGGACGAGGAAGTCGAGCTGGAGGGCCCGCCGGCCTTCACGTATGGCCAAAAAGTGATTTCGCGGAAGCATATCCGAAACGACGGAACTTTTCCTGGCAAGGAAATCGGCGAGGTTTTGATCAAGAAGGGGGAGCTCGGGGTGGTGACGAGCATCGGCACTTTTCTGCAACGTTTTTACATCTACGGCGTCGACTTCTACGAGCGCGGCTACGTGGTCGGGATGAAAGGGAAGGAGCTCGATCCGGTGTCGGAAGAGAGCCCCGGACGAACCGAGGCTGAGGCAAATCATGGATGAGGCCGATCGGATCTACCTCGATCACAACGCGACCGCGCCGCTGCGGCCGGAAGCTTTCGCGGCGATGGCTCCCTACCTTCGGGAGCAGCACGGGAATCCCTCGAGCCCGGGCTGGAGCGGCCGGCTCGCCAAGGAAGCGGTCGTGCGGGCGCGGAGCGAGGTGGCCGACCTGATTGGCGCCCAGCCCTCGGAGATCCTCTTTACCAGCGGCGCTACTGAGTCGATTCACCAGGCGATCCTGGGTGCGCTCGAGCTTTCGCCGGATCGACCCCGGGTCGTCTCGACGGCAGTCGAGCATCCGAGCACGGCCCTCCTTTTGGAGCGGCTGGAAGGCCGGGGGGTGGAAGTCGTCCGCGTCCCCGTCGATCACGAGGGCCGGCTCGACTTGGGATACTTGGAGCGTGCGCTCGACAAGCCGGCGGCGCTCCTTTCCCTGGTCTGGGTCAACAACGAGACCGGGGTCCTCAGCCCGGTGGAAAGGGCCGTCGGCCTGGCGAAGGAGAAGGGGACGCTCTGCCATCTGGATGCAGCGCAGGCGGTCGGAAAGATCCCGGTCGATGCTCGGGCCCTCCCTTTCGACCTGCTCTCTTTCTCGGCTCACAAGCTGGGCGGACCCAAGGGGATCGGAGTCCTCTTCGTCCGAAAAGGAGTCTGCCTTCCTCCGCTTTTCTGCGGCCATCAGGAGCGGGGCCGAAGAGGGGGGACGGAAAACGTCGCGGCCATCGCAGGATTCGGCATTGCCGCCCGACTCGCCGCGAGCGGGCTCGCGGAGCGGAGCCGAGCGGTAGGGCGGCTCCGCGACCGGCTGGAAGAAGAGATCCTCTTGTCGCTTCCCGATGGCGCGAAGGTCCATGGCAGGCAGTGCCCCCGGGTAGCGAACACCACGAGTATCCAGTTCGGTCGGATCGACGGCGAGGAGCTGCTGGCCAGGTTGGAGCAGCGAGGCATCGAAGCTTCGCTGGGCTCGGCCTGCTCGAGCGGCGGTGGAGAGCCTTCGCGCATTCTCTTGGCGATGGGGCTTTCGGCGCAGGAGGCAGGGGCCACTCTCCGGTTCAGCTTGGGACGGGAGACGACGATCGAAGAGGTCGAGAGGGCGGCGCGCGGCATCGTGGAAGAGGCTTCCGTCCTCATCAAGGCTCAAACAGGGGAGGGACCGGTGGGATGAAGATCATGATTCGTCGGGCGGCTTCGGGCGAGCTATCCGTTTATGTCGCAAAAAAGGATCTGGAAGAGCCCGTCGTCACCGTGGAGAAGCCCGAGCTTTGGGGCGGGTCGGTCACCCTGGCCAACGGATGGCGTTTCCAGCTGCCGGAAATGCCGGGCGACACGGTGCTTCCCATTACCGTCGAGGCGAGGCGGTTGGCCGAAGGGGCAGGGGAATGAGGGAAGTGCCTTCCTCGGGAGAGGCAACTCTCCCGATTCCGCTCTCCGATCCCGATTTGACGGAACAAGAGCTCTCCGCGGTCGAATCGGTGCTCCGCTCTCCGGAGATCCGCGGAGGGGCACTGGTCGAGCAGTGGGAGAGAGAGTTTGCCGCCTGGGTGGGACGCAATGAGGCCGTGGCGGTCGGCAGCGGGACGATCGGCCTCTGGCTTGCCCTCCGGGCCCTGGGTATCGGAGCCGGTGACCGGGTGATCCTCTCCGGCTATTCGTGGCACCAGGTCGGGGGGGCGATTGCCCTCTGCGGGGCGGAGCCGGTCTTCGCGGAGATCGACTACTGGTCGGGAACGCTCTCGCCGGACCGGGCGGCGGAGGCGGTCGGCGGGGGCGCACGAGCCATCCTCGCGGGAAACACCCTGGGCCATCCTGCACCCTGGAAGGAGCTGCAGCATCTGGCCGACGAGCAGGGACTGCTCCTGCTGGAGGATTCGACCGAGGCCGTGGGCTCGCGGTACGGCGACCGGAGGACCGGCGGCTTCGGCCGGGTGGCGGTCTTCGATTTTTCGCAGCCGGGAGCGCTCGTCTGCGGAGAAGGCGGGATGGTCGTGACCGACGACGAAGAGTTGGCGGCTCGCATCCGGCATGGCCGGAGCCGTTCCCCGGAGGAGCGCTACTCCCGCATCGCGACGATGGTTCCTCCCCTCCAGGCGATGCCCAGCAACCTGACCGCAGCGCTGGGACTCGTCCAACTCGGCCGGATCGAGAAAATCCTGGAGCGGCGACGGGTCGTCGAGGCCTGGTACTTCCAGCAGATGAAATCCTTCGAAGGGATCAAGGATCCCTACGTCGCTCCCGAGGCGACGGAGGTGCACTGGTTTCTCTATCCGGTTCACCTGGGAACGCGATTCAGCCGATCGAGCCGGGATGCGATTCTCGAGGATCTCCTCCAGGCGGACATCGAGGCATCCGCCTACTGCCTGCCCATGCATCTGCATGGATGTTTTCTGGAGCGCGGCTGGCGGAAGGGCCGGCTCCCGGTGACCGAGAAGGTCGCGGATCGTTCCATCGTTCTTCCCTTTCACGCCCATCTGACCGAGGAGCAGATCGCCTTTATCGTGAAGACCCTCAAGGACTCCTCGGTCAACGTGGGAGCCGGAGCGGCCATCTACTTGTAGTCCGGAAATAAAAGGGAGAGTGCATGAATGACGAGGTGATTGTGATCCATGTCCGTTTCGCCAACGACGGAGCGGTGCAGGAGATCGGGGAGAGGCCGCACGGGCTGGCCGCCCAAGCTTGGTTCGGCCAGCTCTGGAAGAAGGCGGGAGACAAGTTCCAGGTTTTTGCCGGCGGTCGAGGGATTTTCCGCTTGTCGCGCGCCGAGCTGGAGGCATTGCACGACGAGGGGAAAGAGTCGGCTACCGGCGAAACGGCGGAGAAAGGAGCGGAAGGATGAGCGATCTGCTTGGCGAGATGGTCGGGTGTCTGGAGGCGGGGAAGCTCGTCCCCTACTTGGGACCGGGGATCTGGCGCTCGGAGGAGGGAGTCGAAGCCCCGTTTCCCGTCGGCGGCGAGAGCCTGTCGGAGAGCCTTGCCCGGCGGGTGGCCGTGCCGGGCCGAGTGCGGGGCAATCTCTCCGCCGCCGCCCAATACATTGAGAGCCATCGGCATCGGAAGACGTTGCGGAAGCTCCTGCTCGAGACATTCTCGGTGCCGACTCCGACGCTCTGTCTTCACGACCGGCTGGCGGGCCTTCCCCATCTCCCGCTGATCGTCGACGTCTGGTACGATGGCGCCCTCCGAGCGGCATTGGCTTCCCGCAAGGATTGGGGAGAAATCCAGGGCGTGAGCCAAGCCGAGCATCCCGGAAGCTGGACGCGAGCCTATCGTTCCGACGGAGCGGAAGCCCCGATCGAGGACGCCGCTCAATGGGCGACCATCCTGTACAAGCCATTGGGCTCGGTCAGCCCCGCGGGGAATTTCGTGATTTCGGATTCCGATTACGTGGAGGTGCTGACCGAGATCGATATTCAGACCCCGATCCCGCCGGTGATCCAGGCGCGACGCCGGGAGAGTCGCTTTCTCTTCCTGGGATGCCGCTTCTCGACCCAAACGGAGCGGACCTATGCCCGGCAGATCCTGAAGCGGTCCTCGGATCGTCACTGGGCGGTTCTCCCGGCGGAGCTCTCCCGTAACGAGGAGCGCTTCTTGCAGGAGCTCAGGATCGAGCGGATCCCGCTCTCCTTGCACGATCTGTGCGAGGGACTCTTCCGCCCGTTCCAACCTGCCGCCGGAGAATTGTCGTAAAGCCGACGGGAATCGTAGCGTTTGACCGGAAGGACACACGGAGGCGGTTTCCTCTCCCCGGTGCCTCCTTTCTTTTCGCTCTTTTCGCTTTTCCCATCCCGTCCCGGCGCGGCGCCGCGCGGCCCGAGGCACTGGGCAAGCGAGAGAGAAGAGAGCGCAAAGGTTGGCACGCGACCTGCTGCGGTTCCTGGCAGAGGGTTTTGGATGATTGATCCCATTCTTGCCGCATTAAGCCGCCTTTCGGCGGCGGAGGAGTTCCTGGATTACCTGGAGGTTCCCTACGATCCCCAAATCGTCCGGGTCAACCGGCTCCATATTCTCAAGCGCTTTCAGAAATATCTGCTGTCGG
>JAQTUK010000072.1 GCA_028710285.1 Methylacidiphilaceae bacterium
TATTCACCGAGACGATCCCGATCGTCGGCATGCGGCCGAAACTCGAAGCAGCCACAGGGGCGATCGCTCGAACGGCGAGCGGGTGACGGGACTCGAACCCGCGACATCAACCTTGGCAAGGTTGCACTCTACCAACTGAGTTACACCCGCAAGACAGCCTCCTACTTTGGTACGGAGGCCGAGCGGAGGCAAGAGGAAAAAGGCGAGCCTTTCCGACGCGATCTCCCCTCCGTCGCCAAAGGGACTTTTCTCTGGGGCAGCACTCGGGAGTTGACAGAGGGCGGGCCTTTCATTAATTAATCAATCAGTTGATTGTATTACCGGCTGCCTCGGCTCTGGCCAGGCTCCGGCAACCGAACAGGAGAAACAGTGGAAAAAACGGATACACGGCGGTTGGCCCTCAACTTTGACCTCTCTCCCTTCTTGTTCTGCATCGATAGCGTACGTGCCTCCCGGATCGTGTCGGCGGCCGTAGAGCTCGGACTCTTTGAACAGCTCGCCAGGAAGGCTGGCACTGCGGAGGAAGTGGCTTCGGCGCTCGGGGTCAGCCTGCGGGGAACCCGGGCGGTTTTGGACTCGCTGACGGCCCTCCAACTCCTCGGGAAAGAAAAGGGTTCGTACCGGCTTCTGCCGATTGCCGAGGCGCTGCTGGTGCCGGGAAACCCCGATTACCTGGGGGACATGGTGAGGGATCATCTGCTGGATCAGGAGTGGGACCGCCTGGCCGAGGCGGTGAGGAAGGGAGGGCTTGCAGACGCCGTGGATCCGGTCGAACGGCAAAAGCGGGCCGAGGAGTTCTTTCCCCAGTTGATCCGCTTCCTGCACGTTGTCAACCGGGGACCGGCGATGGCAGCCGCTCAGGCGCTGGGCGCCGGCACGGCGCACCCGGGGATGCGCGTTCTCGACTTGGCTTGTGGATCGGGGGTCTGGAGCCTCGCGGTTGCCCAGGCCGATCCCGAGGCTCGGGTGACGGCCGTCGACTTTCCCGGGGTGCTCGAGCACACGCGCCGTTACGGGGAGCGCCACGGACTAGCCGATCGCTATGAATATCTGCCCGGCGATCTCCAAGAAGTTCCGCTGCCCGAGGCGCAATACGATCTGGCGATTCTGGGCCACATCCTCCACAGCGAAGGGGAAGGGAAGTCGCGCAAGCTCCTCGGCCGAGTGGCCAAGGCGCTGCGGCCAAAGGGGAGGATCGCGATCCTCGAGTTTCTGCCGAACCGGGAACGGACGGGTCCGCTCGACCCGGTGCTCTTCGGATTGCGGATGTTTCTCCACACCGAGGAGGGAGGGGTCTTTTCGGCCGAGGAATATGCCGCGTGGCTTTGGGAAGTGGGATTTCCTAAGACGGAGCTCTTGGAGATCGGTACCCACTCTCCGTTGCTCGTGGCTTCTCGGGGTGGGGAATAGGCTAGGGTGAAGGCTCCGGAAACAGCACGGGCGGGGAAGGAAAGGAAGGGACCGAGGGGGTCTCCGCGGGCGGCTCAGCCTGACCGGAGAACCCAGCTCATCGAGGCGACGATGAGCGTGCTCATCGAGCATGGCTTGGAAGGGCTGCGGACCCGCCGGGTGGCCGAACGCGCCGGGGTCAACGTTGCCACCCTCCACTACTACTTCTCCACCAAGGAAAAGCTGATTCAAGGAATGGCGGATTACCTGGGAGAGCGATTTCGGACTCTCCATGCGCCGGCACCCTTGGTGAAGGGAAGTGCGGGGCTGGCGAGGCTTCGGCAGGAGTTTGCCGATGTCGCTTTTTACTGGGCCAAGGAAAGGAGACTCCTGCTGGTCATGCAGGAGCTCATCCACCGCTCCCGCCGCTGC
Organism: Methylacidiphilaceae bacterium; assembly: GCA_028710285.1. Classification (GTDB taxonomy): domain Bacteria; phylum Verrucomicrobiota; class Verrucomicrobiia; order Methylacidiphilales; family Methylacidiphilaceae; genus Methylacidimicrobium. The sequence goes on from JAQTUK010000072.1 coordinate 1,822, forward strand.
CCGGTGATCGAACGGATTCTCCAACCGTTCCTGGCCGAGTGGCGAAGCGGACTGGAGGCGATGCTGCGAGAGGGAGTGGCGGAGGGGTCTTTCCGAACGGAAGTCACTCCGGCCGAAGGAGCAGCGCTGATGGCGACGGCGCTGATGGGTCTTTTGGGAGCTCCCGATCTTTTTGAAGTGGTCTTTCGGGCTCTGGAGCGGGCGCTCGTGAAGCCCGAGGTGCTCGCCAAAAACGAGAGCAAGGACGATGGCTGCCTTAAGCGTTCTTAGTCTTCTGCTCTTTCTGGCACTCTTTCTTTTGCGAGAGGAGCGGCCGGTGGACAGAAAGGGCCGCCGCTCCCGGCCGATGGCCCGGAAGCGATAGCCTTCTTCGCAGAGGATGCGGTTTCCTTTCCGGAAGCCTCGGAAGCCGGCGCATCCTCCAGGATCGCGAACTTCCGGGGAAGACCGCGGCGCAGGCCGTTCCGGAGGAAGGGATTGGCCTGGAGATCTCCCGAGAGCCGCAGCGTCTCTGTCTCCAACAGTTCTCCACAGCGTCCCGCAAAGGCTCCCATGCTTTGCCCAAGCGAGTCGAAGATCGAGAGAAGAAGGATGGCATTGGGCACCTCTGCCAGCTTGTAGCTCCAGAGGCTGCGGAGGGTCGTGCGCAGGTCGATAAACCAGTGATCCTTTTCCGGAAAGAGAGCGTAGTCGACTTGCACGCCGGAGGACAGGGAGGCGGTGTCCCGGACGTCGGCTTCTTCGACCTGAAGAGCGACGCTGCAGAGCGAGAGAAAGAAGAAGAGGCTGCTCTCCTTGCCCTCCGGGAATCCGCTGCCGATCGTTTCCACGGCCTTGTAGATCTGCGGGAACCTCCTCCGGAAATTCGGCGGGAGGCGCGCGGCGTTTTCGTCGAGGGCGCCGATCGCTTCCAGGATCTGCCTTCCTCCAGTGGGAAGGGGAGCGAAGCGGAGCAGGGGCACGAGGGGCGGGTCCGGAAACGAGGCGAACAGCCCGCTCTCCGGGTCGAACCGGTCGAGCCGGAGCAGGAGCAGGGCCGAGGATCGGCTCATGGTCGCGGGTTGCGCGTCTTTCTCTCAAGGATCTCGGGAAGAGAGGCTCTGGCCTTGTTTCGCACCTGAATCTCGAGGCCGCGGATTTCCCGGAGGATGGCGGCCAGATAGCGGCGAAAGGGCTTTTGCAGGAGGGCGGAAAGGCCGAGCGCGGGTCCGCCGACTTCCGCGGGAACCATGCCGAGGAGGACCAGATCCGGAACCGGGCCGAGGAGGCTTGCGACTTTTAGGACATCGAGTAGGTCGACCTCGTGGGCCGTTCGGGCCGGGCCTTCCCTCTTCCAGAGCGCTTCGCCGGGAAAGCGGTAGATCGTCCCCGGCGGGTCGAGGCTGGCCACGGCGTCGAGCACCAGCAGCCGGGAGTGGCGCTCGAATTCGGAAACGAGGTCGAGGCCCAGAACGCCGCCGTCCAGGAAGCGGACTTCCGGAGCGAAGGTGTAGTTGGCCTCCAGGAACCAGGTTGCCAGCACGCCGAGTCCTTCGTCCCGCAGGATCACGTTTCCCAAGCCGACGAGGGCAAGATCACTCGGTGGCCGGTCCGGGCTGTCGACGCACGATCTTCTCCCCTCCGAAGGCGATGGCGATGTCGCCTTCGCGCCAGTAGACGGTTCTCCAGATCTCATAGTAGACGTGGAAGGCGATCCAGGCGAGGATCAGGTACATCGTGAAGTGATGGACCCAGCGGACCCCCATTCGGCCGCCGAAGGACCAGTAGGTCCAATCGGTTGCCGCGTGCATGAGCCATGGCCACCAGCCACCGACCGAGCTCAAGCCGCTTTCCAAGCTGTAGACATAGAGCTGGAGGCCGGTGAAGAGCTGAAAGAGGAGGAGGAGATGGAGGAGCGTGAACCAGGCGGCGTTGAAGGTGTCCAGCTCGGCCGAGTCGAAGCGCTTCCTCCGGTTGAATGTGAAGAAGTTGGCCAGCACCTCGAGGAATTCCCGCCGATGCTCCTTGGTCGGCAGGAGCTTGCGGACGGGGCGCTCGAACCGGCTTAAAAAATAGAGGTAGAAGGAGATGACGCAGAGGACGTCGACCGCGATCGCGGCGTAGAGGTGGATCGCCCGATTCCATCCCATCACGAACTTCCGGACCGCCGGCTCGGCGATCATGGCCTGGTAGTAGGGGCGGCCAATGTAGATGCCGGTAACGACCGCCGCAAACACCGCCAGAAAGTTGACCCAGTGGAAGATCCGCCAGCTTACGGGCATCCGGAGCACCCGAACGATCTTTCCGCTTGCTTCTCCGTTCATCGAAAATTCCTCCGCTGCCACCTCCGCTCTAGAGCACCTGGTAGGTGCCCAAGGCTCTCCCGCGAAAGTCGACGATGTGGACCGAACAGGCGAGGCAGGGGTCGAAGCTGTGAATGGTCCGGAGGATCTCCAAGGGTTGGTCGGCATTGGCCAGGCGGGTGCCGATGAGAGCCTCCTCGTAGGCTCCCCTCCTGCCTTTGCGGTCGCGGGGAGAAGCATTCCAAGTGGTGGGGACCACCGCCTGGTAGTTTTCGATCTTCCCATCCCGGATCTTGACCCAGTGGCCGAGCGCCCCTCGCGGGGCTTCGGATAAGCCGCAGCCTTGCGCGTCGCGGGAGACCTTCGCGAAATCGAAGGGGGTCCAGGTCGAGAGATCCCCGGTCGCCGCATTCTTGGCGAGCTCCTGCGCCCAGCCGGCCATCGCCTCCGCGATAAGGTCGGTTTCGATCGCCCGCGCCGCCGTCCGGCCGAGCGTGCTGAAGAGAACGGTGGCGGGCAGACCTCCGCGCTGGAGCAGCCCGTCGACCGCCTTCCGGATCCGGGCATCGCCTCGGGCATAGCCAACCACGAGCCGGGCCAGGGGACCGGTCTCCACCCGCTGGTCGTCGTAGGTGGGCGCCTTGATCCAGCTGTACTTGCCGTCGGTATCGAGATAGGCGATCTCCCCTTCCTTCTTCAGGCCCGTGAAGGACGGATCGGTCACGCCAGCGTAGGGATGGAGGCTGTCTTGGCCGCGATACCAGGAGTGAAGAACGTCCTCGGTGACCTTGGAGGGGTTGAAGTCGTAGACCTTCGAAAGGTCGCCTTCCCGGACCATCCCGCTCGGGAAGAGGGTCTCTCCCCGTCCCGGCCCTTGATTGTCCATCTCGAAGAAGCCGTAGGCCAGATAGGATTTGAGACCCGATCCGATGCCGGAAAGGCCCTCCTCCCGATAGGCATGCGCGGCCATGAGGATATCCGGCAGGTAGGCTTGCCGGATGAAGCGATGCTGCTCGGCGAGCAGGGTCTGGAAAAGGGAGATCCGGCTGGGGTTCTCGATATCCTGGACGCAGGTTACCCCTCCCACGACGATCGACTGCGGATGGGGATTCTTTCCTCCGAAGATCGCCATCATCTTTGCCGCGCCCCGCTGCATGGCCAAGGCATCGAGATAGTGGGAGACGGCGATGAGATTCTCCTCGGGAGAGAAGCGATAGCTCGGGTTTCCCCAGTAGCCGTTGGCGAAGATGCCCAGGCGGCCCTGCGCGGCAAATCCGCTCAGCCGCTGCTGGACCTTCTGGAAGTGCTCGACGCTCGCATTCCACGGCGTGTCGGTAAACTGGTAGGCCACGTCGACCGCTTTGCGCGGATCGGCCTTGAGCGCAGAGATCACGTCGACCCAGTCGAGCGCGTGGAGGTGGTAGAAGTGGACCGGATGGTCGTGGAGGTAGAGGGAACCCGCAATCAGGTTCCGAACGAGCCGGGCATTGTTGGGGACACGCACTCCGAAGGCATTTTCGACCGCCTGAATGCTGGTCCAGTAGTGGACCCCGGTGCAGACCCCGCAGATCCTCATCGCCAGGAGCCCAGCGTCGCGCGGATCACGCCCCTTGAGGATCGTTTCGATCCCGCGGAACATCGTTCCCGAGGCGTAGGCATCCCGGATCGTGTTGGTCTCATCGAGCACGGCTTCGATCCGGAGATGACCCTCGATCCGGGTGATCGGGTCGACGACGATGCGCTTGCTCATGGCTTCTCCTTGGGAGGTGCGCTGGATGGGGCCTCCTCCGATTTCTTCCCGTACTTGGCACTCAGGAAGGCATGGATCGCGATGCCGGCGCCGGCCGCGGTCAGGAGGCCGACTCCCAGGATGTCGACACTTTTCTCGATCCCGAGCTCGAAGAGGCCAGGGACGGGAATGTTGGCGCCCGCCATCGGCCTCTCGTAGGCATACTTATCCCAAAAACCGGGCTCGGAGCAGCCGATGCATCCCCGGCCGACCCCAATCGGCCAGTTGGTCCCGTCGTTGTAGCGGATGATCGAGCAGTTGTTGAAGGTCATCGGGCCCTTGCAGCCCATCTTGTAGAGACAGAAGTTGTTCCGCGCTCCCTCATCTCCCCAGCGCTCGACATATTCCCCGGCATCGAAATGGGCGCGGCGCTCGCAGTTGTCGTGAATGCGGTAGCCGAAGGCGAACTTCGGCCGGAGCAGGTAATCGAGCTCCGGGAGGGCTCCCGTCAGGACGTAGTGGAGGATGACCCCGAGCAGGTTGGCGGGGTTCATCGGGCAGGCCGGGATGTTGACGATCGGCTTTCCCTTGACAATATCCCAGACGCCCATCGCCTTGGTTGGATTCGGATAGGCGGCGGGGATGCCGCCGTAGGAGGCGCAGCTCCCGACCGCGATGACGGCCAGGGCGTCGCGGGAGAGGCGCTTGAGATTCTCGAGGAAGCCCTCCCCGCGCGGGCCATTGAAGCCAAAGCCGTCTTCCGCGGGGATGGAGCCTTCGACGATCAGGATATACTTCCCGCGGAAGGTTTCGACGGCATCCTTGAGCTGGGCTTCGGCTTGAAAGCCCGACGGGGCCATCAGCGTCTCCTGGTACTCGAGCGAGATCACGTCGAGGAGAAGTTCGTCGATCGTCGGGCCGTCTGCGCGGAGGACCGCTTCCGAGTTGCCCGCGCAATCCTGGTATTCGACCCAGATGACGGGCACCCGGTTCATCACCGACGCCGCGCGTGCCACGAGCTTCTCGAAGCTCGCGGGCAGGAAGAGCAGGGCCGTCGTCGCCGAAGCCCACTTGAGGAAGGAGCGCCGGCTCATCCCCCGGTCGCGCAGAAGGGAAGGAAGGCTGACCTGGTTGAGCGGCTCGGAGGCTTCCAGTTCCCGGAGCCGCCGCTCGCAGCGGAGGCGGAGTGCTTCGTATTCCTGACCGGTTCGGGCCACGAAACCCTCGGACGAAGAAGAAGCGACTTCCCTCTTTCCGATGACTCTCATGGAGAACTCTCCCGACCGCGGTTCCCGTCAGGATATGGCTGTCATTACAACAAAGGCAATCGAAAAAGCAGAAACTGCGAGGCGGAGAAGCGGTGGCGAACTCCGCTCTCGGGCACGCCAGGAAAGCGTCGGCGTTTTTTGTGCTGACGCAGGGGTCAATCGGAGAGAAGATGTGCTGACATGCGTCCTGCGGAGAATGGTGATGAATTCCGGGAATGAGGCCGGAAATCGATGCACGAGCTCTCTCTCTGTCAGTCGATCGTCGAAATTTTGGAAGAGCAGTCCCGGCGCCACCATTACCGGAGGGTGCGCCGGGTGGAGCTTCGGGTAGGGCCTCGGGCGATGGTGGAGCCGGCCTCGATGGTCTTCTCGTTCGGGGTCGCCTCTCGCGGTACCTTGGCGGAAGGGGCTGCCCTCGAAATCCGGCCGGTGCCCGCGAGAGCCGTCTGCCTCGATTGCTCGTGCGAAGGCGAGGTGGCAAAGCTCGCGGAAGCCTGTTCCAACTGCGGGAGCTACCGGTTGCTGTGGGAGGAGGATGGCGGGCTCCGTCTCGGGGAGATCGAAGTCGATTAGCGAGGGCCGCTTCGCGGCGAGAACAAGGAGGGAAGCCAATGTGCGCGACCTGCGGATGCGGGGGAGGAGAAGGGGCAAGGCATGAGCATCATTCTCATCCTCATGCTCAGGAGCATGGCCATGGGCCCGAGGGAGGGCGCGTCATCGATCTGGAGGCCGATCTGCTGGAGGCCAACGCGGCTTTTGCCCGGCGCAACCGGGAGCTCTTTCGCCGAAACGGCGTCTTCGCCGTAAATGTCATTTCGAGCCCCGGGTCGGGCAAGACGACCCTGCTCGTTCGCACTCTCGAGGCGCTTCGGGATCGGATCCCGATGGCAGTCATCGAAGGAGATCAGCAGAGCGATCTCGATGCCGAGCGCATCCGCGCCACGGGCGTTCCCGCCCTCCAGATCCAAACGGGAAAAAGCTGTCATCTCGACGCCCACGCGGTAAGCCACGCGCTCGAGGAGATGACGCTCCCCGGGCGAGGGATCCTTTGGATCGAGAATGTCGGGAACCTGATCTGCCCCGCTCTCTTCGACTTGGGGGAAGGGAAGCGAGTGGTGATTCTTTCCGTAACCGAAGGGGAGGACAAGCCTCGAAAATACCCGGAGGCCTTTCACGGAGCCGATCTCCTTCTCCTTTCGAAGAGAGATCTTTTGCCCTACGTCGATTTTTCCGTGGACCAGTGCTCCGACTTTGCCCACCGGCTCCGGCCCGGCCTCGATCTGCTCCTGCTTTCGGCGAAGACGGGGCAGGGCATGGAGGAGTGGCTCCGCTGGGTGGAGGAAGGGTGGCTCCGCGCCAAGGCTTCCTACCGTCCGGAGGAGCCGGTTGTGGCGTAGAAGGGCCGAAAAGGTGCTGGCGAACCCCTTGGTTGTCGCCGCCGCGGGAGCGGGCATCTCCGCCGGGATTGTGCATGCCCTGACCGGCCCGGATCATCTCGCCGCCATCGCCCCGCTTACGATCGAGAGGCGTGGCGATGCCTGGCGGGTCGGCCTTTCCTGGGGCCTGGGGCATAGCGGCGGAGTCTGGCTCCTGAGCCTGCTCGTTTTCGGACTGCGAGGCGCCTTTCCGACCGCGCTGCTTTCCCATTGGGGCGAGCGGCTGGTGGGGGTCGTCCTGGTGGCCATCGGCCTCTGGTCCTACCGACGTGCTCTCCGGAGCCAGATTCATGTCCATCGGCATAGCCACGACGGGGTCTGCCACGCCCATCTTCATCTCCATCTCCACCGACCGGGCGAAGCCTCCTCTCCTCTCCACGAGGCGGCCGAGGCCCACCGCCACCCCCATGCTCCGCTCTGGATCGGGCTCCTCCACGGCGTCGCGGGCGGCCATCATTTCCTGGCGGCCCTCCCGGTGCTCGCCCTCCCGAGCCGGTTGGCGGCCGGGGGGTACATCGGCGGATTTGGCCTTGGGGCGATCCTCGGGATGGCGCTCTTTTCCTGGATCTTGGGAAGATGGGTCATTTTTCCCGCAGCGGGAACGAGCGGGAGCTTTCGCGCCGCTCGCCTGGCGACCGGGAGCTTCGCGATCGGGATCGGAGTCTTCTGGCTTTGGGTGGGAGGGATCTGAATGGCCTCCCGGATGGCGGCTTGGCAAATCCATCTCGAAGGCAAAGTCCAGGGGGTGGGCTTCCGGCCTTTTGTCTACCGGTTGGCGCGCGGAGCGGGGCTGGTCGGCTGGGTGAGCAACGGCCTTGACGGGGTTCATATCCGGGTGCAGGGCGAGAGTGAAGCGCTCGAGCGCTTTTCGGTCGCGCTGCTCCGGGATCACCCCTCCGTCGCCTCGGTGACTCATGCGCAGATCCAGGAAGCGCCGCTGGGCACCGATTCGAGCTTCGTGGTCCGGGAGAGCAGCCGGGAGGGAAGGGCGACGGTCCTTCTCCTCCCCGATCTGGACCTCTGCGAAAGCTGCCGGCGCGAGATGACCGATCCCAGGAATCGGCGGTTCCAGTATCCCTTCATCACCTGCACCGATTGCGGCCCCCGCTACTCGATCATCCGAGGGCTTCCCTACGATCGGGAGCGGACCACGATGGAGCCCTTCCGGATGTGCCCGGAATGCGCCCGCGAGTATCGCGATCCCGCCGATCGGCGCTTCTACTCCCAGACTAACTCCTGTCCCGCCTGCGGGGTCCGGGTCGATCTGCGCGATCCTCGGGGATTGCGGCTTGCCTCGGGCTCCGAGGCGCTGGAGGAGGCCGCGAAGCGGATCGCCCATGGAGAGATTATCGCCTTGAAGGGAGTCGGCGGTTACTTGCTCCTTGCCGATGCGGCCGACGAAAGGGCCGTCGCGGAGTTGCGCCGGAGGAAGGGTCGACCGACCAAGCCCTTTGCGCTCCTCTTTGCCGACCTTGACTCGATTCGGCGGGAGGCCTGCGTCGGTCCCGAAGAGGAGCGGTGGCTTCGCCGCCGCGAGAAGCCGATCGTGATCCTGCATCGAAACGAAGGACCAAGCCGGATTGCTCCCGCGGTGGCCCCCGAGGAGGATACCCTGGGAATCATGCTCCCCTCGGCTCCCCTGCCGGCCCTTCTTCTCGACCGGCTGGCGGGTCCGGTGGTGGCGACCAGCGCGAATGTGTCGGAGTCGCCCATCCTGGCCGCCGAGGAGGAGATCTTCGGGGATCTGGGGGAGGTGGTCGATGCGGTGCTCAGCCACAACCGGGAGATCGAGAGCCGCCTGGACGACTCGGTGGTCCGCCTTTCCCCCTTTTTCGGGCGACCCATTCTTTTGCGCCGTGCCCGCGGCTTTGCTCCGCTCTACCTCGCCAAGGGCTTCGAGATCGACCGGGAGGCGGCCATCCTAGCCATGGGTGCACAGCAGAAGGCGACGATCGCGCTGGCGCATCAGGGGAAGATCTATCTCTCCCAATCCCTGGGGGATCTGGACAGCTGGGAGGCCCAGGAGAATTTCCGCCGCGTGCTCGCCCATTTCCGCCGCCTGCTCGCCTTTGTGCCGCGGCGGATCGTGGTCGACCTGCATCCGCGCTATACCTCGACCGAGGAAGGCAGGGCTTTGGCGAGAGACCTGGGGATCGAGGCCGAGGAGGTCCAGCACCACGAGGCCCATTTCTGGTCTCTCTTGGCCGAGCATTCCCTTCTCTGGTCCCGAGAGCCGGTGGTCGGCGTGATTTGGGATGGAACCGGGCTGGGGGAGGATGGTGCCATCTGGGGAGGGGAGTTTTTTCTCTGGCGGGAGGGACGGATGGAGCGGGTGGCGCATCTGGCCTATTTTCCACTCCTCCTGGGCGAAAAGGCGGTCCGGGAGCCGCGCCTCGCCGCTTTTGGCCTCTGGCATTCCTCCGAGATCTTGCGTGCGCGGCTCGAGGCGAAGCTCCGGCCGGTCGAGAGGTCGATTTTCCGGGCTCTTCTTGCACGAGGCGACGTTCTCTGGACCTCGAGCGTCGGACGGCTTTTTGACGGGCTCGCTAGCCTTCTCGGCCTTTCCGATTACGTCTCCTTCGAAGGGGAGGCGGCACGCCGGCTGGAAAGGATTGCGCTGCGCACCTGCCGGACGCTCGGCGGGATAGACAAGCTGCCAAGCCAGGAGCTCTACCCTCTCCCGCTGCCCTCCTCGGGCGGGATCGTGGGCCTGGACGGTCTGCGGGAAGAAGTCGCGCGCGATCTGGTCCGCGGCACCCCTCCGGGGGAGATCGCCCTGCGCTTCCATCTTTCTCTGGCAGATCTTGTCGGGCGAGTCGCGGGATGGGCGGGCGCGCGCCAAGTGGCGCTCGGCGGCGGAGTCTTTCAAAACGGCCTCCTGGTCGACCTCGTGGAGGCGTTGTGGGGAAAGCGGCTTTCGGTCTATATTTCGCGTGACCTTTCCCCCAATGATGAAAGTATTTCCTTCGGCCAGATGGTGGCCTCCGCCTG
>JAQTUK010000210.1 GCA_028710285.1 Methylacidiphilaceae bacterium
TTCCGGCTCCCCGCGAAAGCTCCTTCTTTTCGACCTGGGGGATCTTCGTCAATCGAGGGACTCCGACCTGCTGGCCGCGCTCAAGATCCTGACCGAGTTTCAGGCGGCTCACGACGTGATTTTGAGGTTGAACGATCGGCAAAGCGAAAGCGTCGCCCGCGTCCTCCGCGTCCCTGGAATCGGCCTGGACTTCGCAAGCGCTCCCGCCTTCGCGGCGGCCATTCGAGAAAAAATCGGGGTTTCCACGGTCGTGATCCACTGCCCAAGATTTGCCGCGGCCGCCGATGGAGCAACCGAGGAGGGGCTGGAAACTCCCCATACGACAAAGCCGAAAATCGTTTTCCAGGCGGGAGATCATTTCAATGCCGGATTTTGCGCCGGGCGGCTTCTCGGCTGGAAGGCCGCGCACTGCCTGCAACTGGGAGTCGCCTGTGCCGGCTTCTATGTTCGGCACGCCGCAAGTCCCACTCGCGAGCAGCTGGTTCGCTTCCTGCAGACGCTCTAGCGTCGTGGCATGTCCCAATGCTTGCGGAGAGCCGACATCGTTTCGCCGGCCCGATAAATTTCCACGTGCCAACGGTAGGGGCGCCAGGCCGTCCCATGCCGACGAAGTGTGTACGCGTCACTCGGCGCTTCCGGAACGGGCGGGCGCGTTGGTATGGTCAACGGGTCCGCGCAAAGATAGCATCCTGGCGCCGCAAGAACCCCGGCAATGGAGGGGTGAGGCGGTTCAGAGACAGGGAGAGGAGCGCGACAGTTCCAAAGGAGCAAAAGATATGATCATCACCAGACCGCTTGTCCTGGGGGCAGCCTCTGTTCTCATGGCAGTCGTGCCGTTGTCCATTCACGCAGAGCCTTCCTCCGACAAGCCCGCGCTTGCCGCCCCAGCGAAGAAGAAAAACTGGACGCCACCCTCGCACAAGATCTTCGCTCAAGTGCTGTCCGATCGGACGATGGCGGCACATCCCGAGTTGCTGAGCGTCACCTTTCATGGCGTTCCACCAGGAATGGATAAAGTCTACACGATGTTCGCCGGTTCGTTCCCGGAGCGGATCGGCAATCCGGATGATCCCGATGACATCGATGTGATCACGAAAGGAATCACGATCGTCGATCCGCGTTGGCATCGCACGACCGACAACCCAAAAAAATTCGTGGTGATGATGCCGCTGCGCGACAGGAACAAGGAAAACATTGGGCTCCTCGTCTGCGCGTTCCGGCTGGACAAAAATCCTGGCAAGGGCGAGCGGGAATTCTTTACCGAGGCGCTGAATTTGCGCGACGCACTGAGCGAGCAGATCCCGAGTTACGAAGCGCTCTTTGCCGCTCCAAACTGAGCCGTCACGCACGTAAAAAGGGGGAGTGGAAATGGGGAATCCGATGTTTCGCGCAAGGACAAACGGAGGGAGAAGGAAGGTGCTCGGACCTCTCAGAAGGGTGTTGTCCTTGGCGGCTTCGGCGGCGCTCGCATGGATGGTCGATGGGATCGCGTCTCCCAACGCGCATGCGCTGAAATTCGTCCCGATCCAGCATCATCGGCATGCCGACGCGGCCATCCCGTCCTGGAAGCCAGGGCAATTGGATCTGCAGCCGGAAGAAGAACTCCACATCGTGGGCGCCGACGTCATGGATCAAATGGCACTCGGCTGGGCGAAGCGGATGCGACAGGCTTATCCGCATCTCAGCGTGACGATGGAAGCTCGCGCCTCGGGCACGGGCACGCCCGCCCTGATCGACGGGCGCGCGGATGTTGCGACAATCGGGCGCGAAATGCTGCCGTCCGAGGAAAAAGCGTTCGTCGATCGGTTTGGCTACAAGCCGTTTGCCATTCGCGTGGCGACCGGCAGCGTCGGCTCTCTTGGCAAGACGGCTGCGATCGTCATTCTCGTTGACAAGGATAATCCAATCACCGGTCTGACCTTGTCCCAGCTCGATGCGATCTATGGCAAAGATCGGAAGCGTGGCGAGAAAGAGGACATTCTAACCTGGGGCGACCTGGGACTGAAGAGAGAGTGGGAGAAGCGGCCGATCCACCTTTACGGCCTGGCGGCACCGAATGGCATCGAAGCGTATTTCCAGGCGCGCGTCCTGGAAGGCGGCGCATACAAGCCGGACATTCAGTTCACGAAGGGCAATGGGTTCACGCACGCATTCAACGTGGCGGTCAAGGACATGGCTGGGGAACCCGGCGGCCTGACCTATGCGACGCTGGCGAACGTCGAGCCGAATGTGAAACCCGTGCCCCTGTCAGAGGGGCGCCTGGGCCCTTTCGTGTTACCCACGACCGAGACGGTCTATGAACACGCCTATCCTTTGAGTCGCTATATCTACATCTATGTGAACCGGGTTCCTGGCAAGCCGCTTGAGCCCAAAGTGAAGGAATTTTTGAAGCTCGTGCTGAGCAAGCAGGGACAGGAAGAGGTCGCCAAGGACGGCGTCTACCTTCCTCTGACGCCGAATGTCGTTCGCGAAGAGCTCGCGAAGCTGCGCTAGTTGTGCCGGAGAGCAGGAGAAAGGGCGGCTAGACCGCGACCGGAGCGCGAATGGAAGGCTCCGGATGATAGTCGAGAAGCGAAATGTCTTCGTAGTGGATCTCCTCCAGCGAGCGGGCCTTGGGATCGATCTCCACGCGGGGAAGGGGCTTCGGGGCTCGACCGAGCTGGATTCTGGCCTGTTCCAGGTGATTGGCGTAGAGGTGGAGATCGCCGAAGGTGTGGATGAACTCCTTCGGCCGCAGGTCGCAGACATGCGCGACGAGCAGGGTAAGCAGAGAGTAGGAGGCGATATTGAAGGGGACGCCGAGGAAGAGGTCGGCACTCCGTTGATAAAGCTGGCAGGAGAGGAAGCCGTCCTGCACATAGAATTGGAAGAGGACAT
>JAQTUK010000073.1 GCA_028710285.1 Methylacidiphilaceae bacterium
CGTCGATTTGTGGTTCTTCGCTGAATGGAGTGGATAGAGAGGGCGGATTTTCCGTTGAGGGATGGCAAGAAGCGGGGTTCTCGGGTCGTCTGTCCGGAGGATGGGGTTCGGCTGGTGGAGGTTCCCGGGGCAAGAGCGGGGCGGGGTTTTCCCTCATGATCGAGGCGGTCATTTGGATGCTTCCGCGGGAGATGTTGATTTCCGCGATGGTCGGAGGCTTTCGGAGCTTCCCCTACCTGAGAATCGCTGCATTCCTCAAAGCCGGAAAGTTGCGGCTCGATCTTCCGGCTCTACCCACCTGAATCAGCGAAGAGACCCGTTAAAGAGATGCCGGAGACCGGGAAGATTGAGAACCCGGATGGATCGGCCCCTTAATTCAATATAGTTTTGGGAGCGGAGCTTGCGGATCATGCGTGAGAGCGTTTCCCGCCGTGTGGCCAGCGCCGTTGCCATTTCGGACCGGTTCATTTCCAGCGGAATCTCTATCGGTTTTCGGGAAGAAGCCGTCGCCGGACATCGTTGCAATATCCAATGGATCAATCGAGTTTGGGCATCGTTGAACCTAAGTCCCTCAAGGGAGGCCACGACTGAACGCAGGTGGTGACTCAGGGAGGCCACGATTCGCCAAGCCAAATCGGGGCGTTGCCGTTGGTGAAGCATGAAATCCTCGGTAGGAATCAGAATCACCTCGCTATCCTCCACGGCACGAGCATTGGCAGGATAGCCTTCCAGAGACATGATGGCCCGTTCCGCGAAGGATTCACCGGGGTGCAACAGGTGAATGACCTGTTCCCGACCTTTCGTATCGAGGCGATGCACGTGGATCATTCCCAGCCGGACAACGAAAAATCCTACGACCGGGTCGTGTTCACGAAAAAGGTAGCATCCGCGCCGCAGCGCGCGAATTTCCGCATAGTGGGAAATCCGGTCCAAATCTTCTTCTGGCAGGCCGCTGAATATCGGCGCCCGAGAAAGCGAATAGTGCAAGGCAGCCCGGCGCGTAGCAGCGAGGTCTCGGACCTCAAAAGTCATGTTTTCCATCAGGAACAACGCAGGATCGCAGCCTCTCTCGGGAGACCTTATCGTCCTGTGACATATTTCACAAAGTCAATCTCGCCTGTTTGCGGTCGATCCGAGGAACGAGAACGATTGCGTCATCATGTTAAACCCGCGGACCATCGAAATTGTCAAAGCGACCGTCCCCATCCTTGAGCAACACGGAGAACTCCTCACGCGCCATTTCTACACGAGGATGTTCCGCCACAATCCCGAAGTCGCCCCGCTCTTCAACCCGAGTCACCAGGCGGCTGGTACCCAGCAAAACGCGCTCGCGGCTGCCATCTGTGCTTACGCGGCCAATATCGACAACCTGGAAGTGCTCGGAGGAGCCGTGGAGCTTATTGCGCAGAAACATGCCTCCCTTCGTATCTTGCCGGAGCACTATCCTATCGTGGGCGCGAATCTGCTTGGCTCGATTGCCGACATGCTTGGCGAAAGAGCGACGGATGAGGTTCTCGCCGCCTGGGAGGAAGCCTACGGGTTCCTCGCAGACATTCTGATCGCCCGCGAGAGGCAGATCTACTCAGAGCACGCTGGATCGAAGCACGGTTGGGAAGGATTCAAGCTCTTCCGCATCACACGCAAGGCGCCGGAAAGCGAGATCATCACTTCCTTCTATCTCGAACCCGTATCCGGCGAAGGCGTTCCACTCTTCCAACCCGGCCAGTACCTCACCGTGCGCGTGCCACATCCTCGGAACGGAACAACGATGCGCAACTACAGCATTTCCAGTGCGCCGGGTGGAGGTTGCTTCCGCATCAGCGTCAAGCGGGAGTCAGAAGGCTTTGCATCGAATTACCTGCATGGGCTTCCCGAGGGATCAGAAATCGAAGTCGGACCGCCTTGCGGAGAATTTTTTCTCGATCCAACGGAACATGACGAGCGTCCGCTGGCGCTCCTCTCGGCGGGGGTGGGCGTTACTCCCATGCTCAGCATGCTGTTGAGCACACTCGATTCCCAACCCGGACGTGACATTCACTTCATCCATGGTGCGCTCAACGGTCGCACTCATGCGTTCCGTGACCTGGTGCGCGACCTCTCGCGGCAACATCGTCAACTAAAGGTGCATTACCGTTACAATAAAGCCACCGTCGAGGATCAACGTAACCAACACCATGACAGCGAAGGACTGATTGATGCCGTGTTGCTGGAAAGTTTGTTGCCCACGCGAGACGCAGATTACTATTTCTGCGGTCCCAAGCCATTCATGATCGCAATCTATCAAGTTCTGCGGAAATGGGGCATTCCCGCTTCCCAGGTCCACTTTGAATTTTTTGGCCCGCGACAAGAATTGGAATCGGTCGCCGCATCCGCGATTGCATGAATCCTCTCTCGGACATCAAGGGCCGCGCGGAAATTGAGCGGCTGGTTGACCGCTTTTACGAAAAAGTCCGGGCGGACGACCTGCTCGGCCCCATTTTCAATGACATTGCCAAGGTGGACTGGAGTTCGCATCTTCCGAAACTCTACGCTTTCTGGCAGGCTGTCCTGTTCCGCGACGGGGGATTCAAAGGCAATCCCATTGGTGTTCATTTCAAACTGCTCTCCGAGACGTCGATGGATTGGCCGCGCTTTCAGAGGTGGCTGGATCTCTTTCGCTCGACCGTGGATGAAATGTTTACCGGAGAGCACGCCGCTCATATCAAAAATACCGCCGAGGACATGGCCCATGTGATTTACTCGCGGATCAACAATGTTCTCGATCCGCGATTCGATCCCGCCAATCTGACCCCTGCGCAACGTGCGCGATATGCAAAATATCCCGAAGTCGCTAGCGCTTGATGCAGGCTTCGGAGGACGAAGCCGTTGCGCCGAACCCGGCAGAACGCAGCGTGTGAATACCGTTTATGCGTCTTAGATAGATGAATTTGTCATAGCCGAGGGGAAAGTACTCCATCTCTTCTTTCTGGAAGCAAGGTTCGCGACAATCGACCCGGAACGCCGGAACGGCTTCCGATCGACTGCCGAATCCTGGCAGGTGGTCGGCCGGGTCTTTTACCTCCATGCCCCCGGAGGATTCCTCAGCTCGAAGCTCGCCGCCGGGGGTGACAGGATCTTCGGCGCCCTGCAACGGCGCGGAACTGGCGGATCGTCGCCCGGATTCGCGAGATCACGCGTAAGCTTCCCTAAGCCATTCGCAGCCAGCATGAAATGGTTTGCGACGGCTTTGTTCAGTCCGCTAGCATCCCCCGATGCGTTACGCGTTTCTTGCTTCCGCCTTCCTGATTGCGCTCGGCTGCTCGGCTCTGGCCCAGCCGCCCATCCTCCCCGATCCCAAGCTGACCCCGGGCGATACCTTTCCGGTTTCCCGAGCCGACGTTTGCGTCCCGGGATACTCCAAGAAGGTCCGGAACGTCCCCTGGGAGGAGAAACGCGAGGCGCTCCGCCGCTACGGAGTCCCGCTCGCGGACCGGCGGGATTACGAAATCGACCACCTGATTCCTCTCTCCCTGGGCGGTTCCAACTCGATCCGGAATTTGTGGCCGCAGTCCCGGAGGACCCAGCCTTGGAATGCCGGGAAGAAAGACTTCTTGGAGGACCGGCTCCACAAGCTGGTCTGTTCCGGAAAGGTCGACTTGGCGGAAGCCCAGAAGGCGATCTCGACCAACTGGATCGAAGCTTACCAAAAATACATCGGGCAGGGGGGTAAAAGACCAGAGGAGTCGCGGAAGGCGGCAGGGCCATCTCCCGCGCAGGCCGCCCCAGGCTCCGCCGTCTGGGTCAACACCCGCTCCGGCGCCTACTGGAAACCCGGTTCTTCCTTTTACGGGAAGACCAAGCAGGGGCAATATATGACCGAGGAGGAGGCCAAGGCGAAGGGCTTCCATCCCGCACACGGCACCGGGGAATAACGAAAGGCAACCATGGCGCTCAATCGAAAGCTCAGCCCGATCCTCAAGGGACGGCAGATCGCGAAATGCGAAGCGACTCCCAACCAGCTCTCTCTTTCCTTTAGCGACGGATCCAATCTGGTCGTTCGGGTCGCGACAGCCGCGCCGCCCCTCCCCGCCACCGGCGCGGTCGAAAAGGTCCTCGAAGCCGGCAGCCGCTTCGTTCTGGTCCTGGAATCCGGCTCCCCGATCGAGATCACGCTGGCGGATCCCGGCGCCTCGGTCTCCCTCCGCGACGGCCAGGGCAAGGTCGAGTATCTTGGATGAGTAGGGGCGCGGCTCACGAATGCCTTTGACAAATTGGCGGATCGAAGGGAGCATTTCCCCCTACTGTGCGGGTGTAGTTCAGTGGTAGAACACGGGCTTCCCAAGCCTGTAGCGAGGGTTCGATTCCCTTCACCCGCTCCCTTTTTTCCAACGCCCGAACGGGCGCAGGAGCTGCCGCGATTCTCGATCTGAAAACCCTGCCCATGGCGGAGGAGTTCTCGCGAGAGGAATCCGGGACGATCACAGAAGGCCCATCCAGCCTTACGCTGGACGAGCATCCTCTTTGAGGAGGACGGCGGCTGCACAGGCAGGGCGCGCTTGGGCACCCCGGACTGGCGCACGGGAGCCGCAGCCTGGCAGCCCGATACCGTCCCCAAGCGCCTCCTCCCGCTCCTGACTGGAGGGAAAGACCGTGTATCTCCGGCGATATCGTTTCGGCGAAATCCCGACCTGCCGCCGGAAAAGACGGCGAAAGGAGCGTGAATCGTCGTATCCCACCTCCGCGACGATCTCCTCCACGGTTCGATCGGTCCTTTCCAAGAGCTCCTTGGCCTTTTCGATGCGCAGCCCTTGGAGATATTCCCCCGGGCTCTCGCCCAACGCCGTCTGAAACCGGCGCAGAAGCGTCCGGGGACTGACTCCGCAGGATGTCGCCACCTCGGTAAGCGAAACCGGCTTCCCGGGGTCTGCGGCCAAGAGCTCCTGGGCCTTCTGGACGATGCTGTCCCCGTGCGCCTGCCGGTTCCAACGAACCATGTAGGGGAGCTGGGAGTCTCGCTCGGGATCGACCAGGGCGTACCGAGCAACCGAGAGAGCCTGCGCCCGGCCGAGGAACTTTTCCGCGATCTTGATCATCAGGTTGAGATAGGCCGTCGCCCCGCCTGCCGTGATCACTCCGCCGTCCTCGACGACGATGCGGGAGATTTCCCAGCGCACCTTGGGATAACGGGAGGCGAAGAAGTCGGCCTGACACCAGTGGGTCGTCGCCCGGCGTCCATCGAGCAGTCCCGCCTCGGCCAAAAAGAGCGCCCCCGTGCAGGAGGTCGTGACCGTGGTGCCCCGGGCGTGGCATTCCCGAAGCCAATCGAGATAGGGGCGGTTGCCACGCAATGCCTCCTCAAAATCCCCTTGCGGGGCCGGAACATAGATCAGATCGGGAGCGCGGATCTCCGGAATCGCGCCGTCGCATCGAATCATCACCGGTCCGTATTCGACCGGCATCCCGTTCGTGGAGACCAATTGAACCCGAAAGCTACCTTGGCTGCCCTCGGAGCACGGGCTGTCCGGGGAGGCTCCCAAGTTCCCAAGCAGGTGCGCCGGGCCGACGACGGAGATCGGCTTCGCCCCGGAGAGAAGCGGTACCGCAGCGTTCAGTCGTCGGGGAGGCTCCATCGCTCGCCACAGAATAGAATCGAAAGCCGCCTCCGTCCAATGGAGAAGAAGCCATTGGCGTTTTCGGCCCGAAGTTTGTCTTTAGGGACCCTGGAAGATCCTTTCCGGCACTGGCAGAGTAGGCGGGTCGATACAAGGACAATGATTCGGTTGGGGCGCGTGCCGGCGGGCCTTCGGATGCGCACGGGAAGAAGTCGCTGTGCGGATGCCGCTCATCGCGGCCTCCTTTCCTAGGAACGCCAAATCGGAGATCGATCCTCATGAATCACCCGGCGGCGATGTCCAAAAATCTGATCCTGGCGGCAGGGGCGGTGGCGGGGATGGGCGCTTCCTTCGTTCTGAACGGTTCCTACCCCGATGATCCGTCCTCACAGAAGTGTGCATCCAATCCCTCCGGCCTCATCGCTGGGCAAACGGTGGGCGCAGGGCCGGGCGCCGGGCGCATGGTTCCCGATGGCTACGCGTATCACATCACCAACGGCCTTTCCTGGTTATGCCCGAAGGATCCGCATTCCAAGACATTTGCCGAGATCGTCCTTCGGCAACTCGAGGGAAGATATCTCCTTGGAGCGAACGGACACCTCTACTTGCGAGCGACCAACCACGAGTACTCGGCCGCGTGTCGTCGCTTTTTCCCGGGGCCGACCGGCTCCTTGGAAACCTGGTCGTGGCTGGCGGAAATTGTGCACTTCCACGGTCCGGAGGTCTGGTCCTTTCCTCACGATGCGACCCATGGAGAGAAGAGCGACGGAGAGCAGTGGAGGGGGGGCTTTACCCTCATCACCAAGGCCTGCGATCGCGAAGGGGAAACAATCTGTCGGTTCTTTTCGCATCAGGAACGGACCTGGGGCAAGTGGCAGTCTGGCGTTGTCGCCGTCAGCGCCGACGGAAACCTGAAAAACGGCCAGTGGAACGTCCAGTGGAGGCTGGAAGCGAGCATGGATCGTTTCGTGTTGGGCAACGATCCTAGCACCCATCCCCAGCATGCCGCTCTCTTCCGCGAGCCCTTCTTCCTTCTGCCGATTGCGGCAAATGATCTCCCCTGAGCTTCTCCAGCCGACGGAACTCGGTCCGACCCCGGATCGCTTCCCTGACGTCGCTGCCCCGCAGCACGAGGCGACCACAACCGCCTCCTCCGGCTCCTGATCGGCGCGAACGATCGTCCCCTGCGCCGATCGAGCAGGGCCGCTGGGCCGACAACCGAGACAGGCTTCGCTCCGGAGAGAAGGGGGAATCACTACCCTCCGTGGGCGGGTGGGCTCCCTCGCTCGCCAATGGATCGAGTCAGAAACCGCCCCATCCCATGGGGGAAACGGTTGGCGTTTTCGACCCGAAGTTTGTCTTTGGACACCCTGGCAGACCATTCCCGGCACTGGCAGACTCGCCGGTGAATCGTCCGCGACGCCGCTCGCTCGGCAGAGCAGCCGGCTCCGGCGATTCTCAAAAGCAACCACAAGGAGAACGAGACAATGAGCGATTGCGAAGAGAAGAGCTGCTGCCAGGAGACGAGCTGCCACGACGAAAAAGCCGAAAAGTGCCACGAAGAGGGCAACCTCGTGGAGCATATCCTGCACATGTGGCGATCCGCTGGCTGCACGGCCTGGTCGGAAGTCGTGACCGAGATCTTGAAGGAGAAGATCCGGAAGCAGTGGGGAGCGGAGCTCGAAAAAGGAGCCGATGCCTTCGTAGCGACGATGGGAGCCGGCTGGCAGGCGAAAGTCGCCAAGGCCAAGGCAGAGGCCGAGTTCCGGAAAGCGGTCGAGAAGGCGATGCTCGGCTAGCCGAGAGCACGGCGCTTGCGCCCACTCTCTCACAAGAGATGGCTGCTCCTTCGCGGGAGCAGCCATTTTCTTTCTGGCGCGCCTTTGGTCCGCTTCGGCGGCGTTTTCGTAAAAATCGATTGAAGAGCGAGCCGTACCGATCGAGGATCGAGAAGAGGATGAGCCTCCAAAACCGACAGGTACTTTTGGTCCGGCGACCGGAGGGAACCCTCCGGAAAGACTCCTTCACGGTCGTAACGACGGAGCTCTCCGAGGAGCTTGCGCCCGGGGAGATCCTGGTCCGCAACCGTTTTCTCTCGGTCGATCCCTACCAGCGACTGCTGGCCGGCGGCGGGGACACCTTCACCCAGCCAGCCCCGCTGGGAGCGCCGATGCCCGGCTGGGCCGCGGGAGAGGTGATGGCTTCGCGCGACCCCAAGCTCTCTGTCGGCGACAAGGTGGTGTCCTACCTCGGTTGGCAACTCTTCGGCATCTGTCGGGGCGAGCAGGCGCGGAAGGTGGGCCTGCGCGGGCTGCCGCTACCCGCCTATCTCGGGGTAGCCGGCATGCCCGGGGTGACGGCCTACCTCGGTACCTTCGACATCGGCCGTCCCAAGGCGGGGGAGACGGTCGTCGTCTCCGCGGCGGCGGGGGCGGTCGGAGGCATCGTCGGGCAGCTTGCCCGGATGCACGGCTGCCGGGTGGTCGGCATTGCCGGCGGCCCGGCCAAGTGCCGCCACGTGGTGGAAGACCTCGGGTTTGCCGCGGCCGCCGACTACAAGGCGGGCGACTTGCCAGGCGACCTGCGCAAGAGCGCTCCCGAGGGGATCGACGTCTACTTTGATAGCGTGGGCGGAGCTGTTCTCGAAGCGGTGCTGCCCCTGCTCAATCCCTTTGCCCGGATCGTCCTCTGCGGCCACATCTCCACCTATGATCGTCCGGAAAGCCCGATCCCCAGCGGATGGGAGTTCCTTCTGTCCCGAAGAGTGCGGCTGGAGGGTTTCATCGTCGGCGATCGGCTGGATCGCTGGCCGGAAGCCCTCGGACGGCTGGAGCGCTGGGCCGTCGAGGGAAAACTCCGCTACGAAGAGACGATCGTCGAAGGACTTGAGAACGCCCCCGGCGCTCTTCCGCAGCTTTTTCAAGGGAAGTCTCTGGGGAAACTGGTCGTGGCGATCTAGCGGCCTTGGCCCGCGCGGGAGAGCAAGCCGATGGAATATGTCCTCGCTCTCGATCAAGGCACGACGAGCTCCCGCGCCCTGCTCCTCGATCGCAGAGGAGGGATCGTCTCGCAGGCGCGGAGATCGGTTTCGGTCCTCACTCCGAAGCCCGAATGGGTGGAGCAGAACCCCGAAGTGCTTTGGAGGTCGCAAGAGGAGGCCGCGCGCGACGCCCTGGAGCAGGCCAGGGTCAAGCCTCGGCAGATTGCCGCCATCGGCATCGCCAACCAGAGGGAAACCTTCCTCCTCTGGGATCGGCGGAGCCTCGAACCGATGGGAAACGCCCTGGTTTGGCAGGACCGTCGGTCGACCGCTCTCTGCCATCGACTGCGGGAGGCGGGTTGGGAAGAGTCGATCCGGCGGAAGACCGGCCTCCGCCTGAACCCCTACTTCTCGGGGACCAAGCTTCTCTGGCTTTGGGAGAGCTTTCCGATGCTCTCGAGCCGTCTCGACCGTCTCTGCTTCGGCACGGTCGACAGTTGGCTTCTCGCCAAGCTGACCGGAGGGGAGGTCCACGCCACCGAGGAGTCGAACGCTTCGCGGACCCTGCTCTACGACATCTATGAACACCGGTGGGACCACGAACTCCTGGCGCTTTTTCAAACGCCTCTCTCGCTCCTGCCGGAGGTGCTTCCCTCGGCCGGACTTTTCGGGAAGGGGGCGGGCTTCTGGGAGGGGATTCCGATCCTCGCGGTCCTGGGGGACCAGCAGGCTTCGCTCTACGGCCAGCTCTGCTGGGGAAAAGGCAGCTTCAAGACGACCTACGGGACCGGCGCATTCTCGCTGATGAACCTAGGGCATCGGCCTCTTGCGGCCGCGGAAGGCCTGCTGGTCTCCCCCGCCTGGAAGCTGGGCAGACAGACGGACTACGTGCTCGAAGGAAGCGTCTTCGTCGCCGGAGCCGCCGTTCAGTGGCTGGTGGATGGGTTGCGGCTTGCCTCCAACATCGCCCAGGTCGAGGCGATGGCGCGACAGGCTCCCGAGACCGAGGGGCTGGTCTTCGTCCCGGCCCTCACGGGGCTGGGAAGCCCGTATTGGGATCCCTCGGCGGAGGGACTCCTGATCGGGATCACCCGGAGAACCCGGCCTTCCCAGATCGCCCGCGCCGTGCTCGAAGGAGTCGCTCATCAGGTCTGCGACGTGATCGAGGCGATGGGCCGGGCAACCGGAGCGCCCCTCCACGAAATGAAGGTCGACGGAGGTGCGGCCCAGAGCGATCTCCTCCTCCAGATCCAGGCCGACCTGCTGGGCCTCCCGGTCGCCCGCTCCGGCTGCCATGAGGCGACCGCTCTCGGGGCGGGTCTCCTCGCCGGCCGGGAAGCGGGCTTCTTCTCCTCCCCGGAAGAGCGGAGCGCCTTCGGGCAGATCGACCGGATCTTCTCGCCCCTTCTGGATTCGCGGGAGCGTCTCCGCAAACGGGAGGAGTGGAAGAGGGCGATCGATCGGGCCCGGCGTTGGAGACGGGAGGAACCCGGCCCGCTGGCCCTATGACGAGGGATGCCGCTCTCGCCTTGGCTGGGGATCCCTCCCTCCGCTGGGACTTTCTCATCCTCGGAGGCGGGGCGAGCGGCTTGGGAACCGCGCTCGAGGCGGCGAGCCGAGGTTACCGGACGCTCCTGGTCGAGAAGTTTGACTTCGGCAGCGGGACTTCGAGCCGCTCGAGCAAGCTGATCCATGGAGGAGTCCGCTATCTGCGGCAAGGACAGATCCACCTGGTGCGGGAAGCCCTCCGGGAACGCTGGCTTCTCCTCCGCAACGCGCCCCACCTCGTCCAGCCGCTCCCCTTCGTCGTTCCGCTCTACCGGAGCGGGGAAATCCCCTGGTACTTCCTGGGGCTCCGACTTTACGAAAGCCTGTCGGGACCCCACCGGCTGGGCAGGGTGGAGCGGCTCACCCGCCAAGAGACCGTCGAGCGGCTGCCGACCCTCCGGACCGATCGATTGCGGGGAGGGGTGCTCTACTGGGATGCCGAGTTCGACGATGCCCGGCTGGCCATCGCGCTCTTCCGGACCCTCGAGGAGGCCGGAGGAGTCGCGCTCAATGCGGCCGAGATCGTCGGCTTTCCCAAGCAGGGAGGACGGGTTGTCGGTGCCCTGCTCCTGGATCGGCTCACGGGTCGGGAGTACCCGATTTCCGCCCGGATCGTGGTCAACGCCTGCGGAATCTTCTCGGACCGGATCCGGGCCATGGACGACCTCAGCGTGGCTCCCCGGCTCGCCCTGAGCCGCGGCAGCCACCTGGTCTTTCCGAAATCTTTCTTGCCGGGCGACGTGGCTCTCCTGGTCCCGAAAACCCCGGAGGGCAGGGTCCTCTTCGTCATCCCTTGGCTGGACCGCGTCCTGCTGGGGACCACCGAGGTTCCGGTCGAAGACCCCGAGGAGGCCCCTCGAATTTCCTCATCCGAAGCCGAACGCTTGTGCTCGGAAGCCTCCCCCGACCTGTCGCAGGTCTCCTCCGCGAAAGCCCTGGCGTCTTTCTCCGGCCTGCGGCCCCTCCTGGCGCAGCCGGGAAATCCCAGGCGGGACCGCTTGAGCCGGGAGCATGCGATCTTCGCTTCGCCTTCCGGGCTCATCACCCTGGCAGGAGGGAAGTGGACGACCTATCGAAAGATGGGGGAGGAGTGCATCGACTTTGCCGAGCGAGTGCATGGCCTGGCGCACCGCCCCTCCCAGACGGCGATGCTTCCTCTCCATGGCGCCTGCGACGAAGGAAGGAGCAGCCGCGCCTTTTCGGAGTACGGAAGCG
>JAQTUK010000211.1 GCA_028710285.1 Methylacidiphilaceae bacterium
TCGCGTTCTGGGCGGCGTGCACCTCCCCCGCGGCGGCCGGGGTCCCTTGGGAGAGGGACTTCGCGCAAATCGCCGTTCAGGATCATGGAAGAAAAAAACCCCTGACGAGTTTTGCCAGCGAAAGCTGCCTCCTCCTCACCGGCAAACAGAGCGTCGTCCTTCCCAATCAAGGGAAGATGGAGGCGCTCCCGCTGCTGCTCTCCCTTTGGCTCTCCCCGGATGGTTGGGCAAAGGAGCCCATCATCCTCGTCGGAGAGCCGATCCTGCGCGAGGCTCTCGGTCTTCCGTCTTCGCGCTCGCGCTATTCCTACGACGAGTTGAGGAGCAATCCGGCCTTGCGGGCCCTGACGCTGCGCGTAGAAGCCGGCGGAGCGACGGCCGAGGGGGAGGATTCGACCAAGGCCCAGATCGAGCGAGCCCTGCGGGGGCTGACGGACCGGATGGATCTCTTCGCACGCATCGTTTCGGGTCGCGCCCTGACGATCGTTCCCGAGCCGGCGGGAACCGAGGGGAGATGGCTTACGCTGCCCGAAGCGAAGGCGGTCTATCCGGTCGAGGTTACGGCCAAATTGGACGAGACTTGGCAGAGGATGCGGTCCGCCGTGCTCTCCGGCAAGCGTGGGGAAGCCGGCGCCGCCGCCGTGTCCCTGGCGGAAGAGTTGAGGAGCCTGAGCCCCGCCCGCTACCCCGAGGCCGGGAAGCTTTCCTTCGAGGAAGCCTATCGCGAGCTCCAGCCTTGGCGGTGGGCCTGGATCTGTTACGTCGCATCGGCGATTGCTCTTGCTTTGACCAGCGCATGGGGACGCCGGCTCGGCTATGCCGCGGGATGGGCCTTGGCTTTGGCCGGCTTTTTCTTCCAGATCTACGGATTTGTCTGTCGCATCCTGCTGGCGGGCCGGCCGCCGGTCACGAACATGTATGAGTCGGTGATCTGGGTCGCTTTCGGAGTCGTCCTTTTCGCGCTTCTGCTCGAAGCGGTCTACCGCTCCCGCTATCTTCTCTTGGCCGCGATGCCGATTGCGGTCCTCTGCCTTCTTTTCGTTCAGACACAGCCCCTCATTTTCGATCCTTCGCTCCAGCCGTTGGTTCCGGTTCTCCGGAATAACTTTTGGCTTACGGTGCACGTCCTGAGCGTCACGTTGAGCTACGCTGCCTTCGGCTTGGCCCTCGGGTTGGGCGATCTCTATCTGTGGAGATGGTTGCGCCGAGGTCCGGACAGGAAGCGGGAGGAACCCGTTCTGACGCAATACATCTACCGCTGCCTGCAGATCGGCGTCTTCTTCCTGGCGGCCGGGGTTGTGCTTGGGGCGGTTTGGGCCAATTACTCCTGGGGACGCTTTTGGGATTGGGATCCAAAGGAGACCTGGGCCCTGGTGTCGCTCCTCTGCTATCTGGCGCTGCTTCACGGGCGCATCGCCGGCTGGTGGGGCGAGTTCGGCCTCGCGGTCGGCTCCGTGCTCTGCTTCCTGAGCGTCCTGATGGCCTGGTACGGAGTCAACTTCGTGCTGGGCAAGGGCCTGCACAGCTACGGATTCGGCAGCGGTGCGGTGGGCCCTGTGGCCGGCTTTGCCCTGGCTCAACTCCTCTTCGCGCTCTGGTGCTCGTGGGCTTGGTGGAAATGGCGGGCAGAGCACGGGGAGACGTCCACACCGGTCTCGGCCTCGCGAATCGTCCGTCCGTAAGCCGCTCTCCTCCGCCTCCCGCTCCCCCCAGGAGAGTGGCTAGGACTGCTCGGCGCGCAATTGCCTTTGCCATCGCTCGATCTCCGCTCTCACGAAGCGAGGGCGCGACGAGCCTTCGGTCTGCCTCCGCTCCATGGCCGCTCGAGGGCTCCAGATCTGGTTCCATTCGCCGGGAAGATCCGGGTGGAGGGAAGCGACGTCTTGGGCGAGCAGCTGGGCAAGAGAGACTTTCCTGGATTCGGCAAGGGCGACCAGGCGGCCGACCGCATGATGAGCCTCGCGAAAAGCCATCCCATGATTGACGAGCCAGTCGACAAGATCGGTGGCGAGCAGGGCGGGATCGGAAGCGGCCTGCTCACAGCGGCGCCGATGGACGACGACTCCGGGAATCAGCGCGGCCAGGATTCGCAAGCAACCGAGCGCGGTGTCGGCACTATCGAACAGGGCCTCTTTATCCTCCTGTAGGTCACGGTTGTAGGTAAGAGGCAGCCCCTTGAGCAGGATCAGGATCGAAAGAAGGTTGCCGGAGAGGCGCGCCGCCTTTCCCCGAACAAGCTCAAGCGAGTCCGGATTCTTTTTCTGGGGCATCAGGCTGGATCCGGTCGTGAATGCCTCCGGAAGCGACACAAATCCAAATTCGCTGGTCGACCAGAGAATCAGGTCTTCCGCAAAGCGGGAGAGGTGGGTGCCAAGCAAGGCCAGTGCGGCCAGGTATTCCACTACGAAATCGCGGTCGCTCACCGCATCCATGGAGTTCCGCGCCACCTGCGAGAAATGCAGAAGTTCGGCCACCCGGCGGCGATCCAGAGGGAGAGTGCTCCCGGCGAGCGCGCCGCTCCCGAGAGGAAGAACGTCCGCCCGCTGGCGGCCTTCCCGGAGCCGATCGGAGTCGCGAGAGAGCATTTCCACGTAGGCAAGAAGGTGATGGGCGAGGAGAACCGGCTGCGCCCGCTGGAGATGCGTGTAGCCCGGAAGAAGGACATCGAGGTCGCGCTCCGCCCAATCCACCAGGGCGAGCTGGACGGCCCGAATGGCTTCCCTGTCGGAATCGATCTCTTCCTTCAGCCAAAGCCGAAGCGCCGTGGCGACCTGATCGTTTCGGCTACGGCCCGTGTGCAGCATTGCTCCGGCCGGGGTGCGGGCGATCAGCGCGCGCTCGATATTCATGTGGAGATCTTCCC
>JAQTUK010000212.1 GCA_028710285.1 Methylacidiphilaceae bacterium
AACGGAACCGTATCCCGACCCGATCCCTTCTCGAAAGAGACATCCCTCGGTCGAAAACGCTCGGAAACGGCCTCCTCCACACCTCTCTCGCCCGAAACCTCGCAATGGTGAGAAATGGCGGCTAGAGGTTCGGACCGCAAGTCTCAAGGAGAAACGACATCCTCCGAAGCTCGCATGCGCTGCTTCCGGCTTGGCGGGCGCGCAGACGGGAACCGGGCAGTTTTCGGGCGACTCGACGGACCCCTTAGAGCCATTTGCCCTAAAAGAGTGGTGCAGCCATGGCAGGCCGCCCAAGGCAAGAAAGGGGGCCAAGACGGCCCCCTTTCCCTTGATCCACAAGCTCCGCTTCCCGTTAGGGGCTATACGAGCGAATGTGGAAGGCCCCCGAGTCGGGCACGAGCGTATACGCCGAAGACGACGCCGTCGTCGCCACCCCGTAGATCGCGGGCACGACCGAGGGCTGGACGCTGAAGTTCACCCACGTATTCCCGTTCGTCACCACCGGATTGGGCGAAAGGATCGTGGGGGCTTGGAAGAAGATTCCCTGGCCCGCTACGGCGGTCGTCGTGTAGCCATTGTCCACCACCGTGTTCAGGGCGAGGGTGCCGGAGCCCCCGGTGCCCGCGATCAGCACGATCCCGCCCGGAAAGACAAAGCCGTTGGGGATATGCAGAGCCTGCGCGCTGAGGCTCGTGCCGCTGTCCTCCATCTCCGACCCACTCTGGACGACCGTCAGGTTGCCGCTCGCCTGGACCAGCAGGTTGCTCCCGGTGTTCGGCACTGGACGAAGAGCGTCATCCGCATGGGTGAAGGTGGCGGTCCTTCCAGAGTTCACCGTTGCATTGCCCGCCACGTTCAAATTGATCGCCTGTGGGCTGGTCCCCACCGCCGAGATCGTGATCGCCGTGTTCCCGCCGGGCCCGTTGGCGATGTGGAACCCGTTCTGCAGCGGATTGGTCCCAACCCGATTGTTGATGTTGCCCGTCACCCCGTCGAAGAGCACGCGGTTCGCGGTGACCGTCCCAGGGCCGGTGATGTTCTGAGCGCCGCCAAAGAACTCGGCCGTGCCGTTCGATCCGGTGAGGCTCAAGTTCCCCTGCACGTTCGCACTGTACGAGCTTCCCAGGGTGAAGAAGTTGATCGCCGATGAGGCGACCAAGTTGGTGGCAACCGTGATGAGCCCCTCCGATCCCCCGGACGCCAGCCCGATCCGACCGATGCCGTTCGCGTCGTACGGCGCCGCCACCCTCCCCTGCAACCCGACGTTCCCGGTGCTGCTCCAGATTTGAAGCAGGCCGTCGTCGGAAGCATTGTTGCTCAGCAAGAGGATCGACCCGTTGCTGAACACCCCGCCGTTCGGATACGGTCCGGTATGCGCGAAATTCGCCGCCTGGATATGGATCGTGTCGGAAGCCTGGATGGTTCCGTAATTGAGGATCGCTCCGCCGCCGGCGATCACTCCGGACTGCACGATCACGGTCTCCGAGACATTGCCTGCGGCGAGGCCGATCGTGCCGGTGCTGTTATTGATCACCGTACCGGGAAGGTTGATGACCAGCGGCTCGCCCGGATGAGACGCACCGATCACCCCATCATTCGTCAGGCCCCCGTAGAGAAGCGCGGAGCTGCCGTTCCCGTGGAAGGAGACCGTTCCGGGCCCATGCACGTCGAAGAAGTGCGAGCCGTAGAGGGTGCCACTGTTGGTGAAGGTCCCGGTCCACTCGAAGGCCGGATTGGAGGCGACCTGGTCAAGCACGCCATTGTTGACGATGTTCCCAAGACTCCAGACCCGGAGATGGGTCCCCTCGAAGGAGAAGGGGTTGGTCGAGGTGCCTAAGTTCAAGGTCACCGTGGTAGCCGATGGGGCGGAGTGAATGGGGCTTCCGGCACCATCCGCCGGATGGAAATCGACCCCGGAAAAGATCCCGCCGACCCCGCCGATCACCCGAACCATCGTCGTGCCGGAGAAGTAGTTTCCCGCAGAACCCTGGACGGGCGAGACATTCACGTTACCCGAGCCCGCGAACAGAACGACATGACCGGTCCCCTGCAGGTTTCCTTGGACCGTCAATGGCCCGGACTGAGCAAAGCCGATCGCCAACGGCGAACCGCCTACCCAGCTCGAAGCATTGACCCTCCCCGCCACGAGGCCCAATCCCGCCGGAGCGTTGATCACGCCCGTGGATCCGACGGTGATCCCGTTGGCGTTTGCGACAAAAATCTGGATGTTGCCGGCCGAGTTCAGGGTCCCCATCAAAAGAGAGGGGTTGCCGCTCGTGTCGACGTTGAGGACGGCACCCGCGTGCCCCGTGAAGTTCAAGATCGCCGAGCTACCGATGTTAAAGCCGGTTCCCGAATTGCCCACGTTCAGGGTTCCGCCGCTGCTTCCCCAATTAATCGCGGTTCTTGCGGCTCCGTTGGCCACGGTGCCCACTCCCGGGGTACTGGACGAATAAGTCGCGCTGCCTCCGACGATCGACCCATGCCCCGGAAGCTGCAGTGGCGCCAGGGTCGCGCCGGCCCTTCCGAGCCCAAGGCCGAAAACCGGCAGGAGCACAAGCGCCCGACGGGCCATCCAGGACAATGTGTCAGCGCTTTTGCTCGTCTTTTTCATCCGATTCCTTCCTCCTCTTCTTGCCGACTCCTTATACTTTCCCAGAGCCGAATGCGGCGCTCCGGCGGAACGTGGTGTGCTTGTAATCGTGGGCCCAAAAGAACGCAAGGTTTTTTCGGCCGCTTGTCGTAGACAAATGAAGTGACCGCCGCGAGGACAAGTGAAGTGACCGCTTGGGTATTGGGCGCTGGAGAGTTCATGAGATGGGGGCATGGACGGCTTCGGCGAAACGGAAGGATGGCGGGTCA
>JAQTUK010000213.1 GCA_028710285.1 Methylacidiphilaceae bacterium
CAGAGGCCCGGCGGAAAGCGGAGCGGGAGGGCGTTTTGGTCGTGAAATATGGCAACGGGCCCGACAGGGAAGGGCGATGAGCGGCCCCGTCCATTTCCCGCTCGCCCCGGTCCATGACCGGTCTGGCGCGCTTAGAGGAGAAAGGCGAGGGCGCATGCCGATCCCCGTAGGAACAGGACTATCCCGCTCCCTGGGCTTCTCCGCCATCCCGCGCTTCCTCCCCCATCTCCGGCTCTTGGAGCAGGCGGGCGGAATGGTCGATCGGCTCGGGCGTCTCGATGACCTCTCCTTCCGGGGCCGCGCGGAGTCCCGTGAAGCGGCGTGCCGTCACCAGCACCCGTGACTCGAGAGTTGCCGTTGCCCTGTTGTAGGCCTTGATCGCCTGCTCCATCCCCTTGCCGACGCCCGCCCAATGATCGGCCAGGGTGGCGATCCGCTTGTAGAGCGTCCGGCCCAGCTCGCTGATCTCCCGGGCGTTTTCGGTGAGCGCTTCCTGCTGCCAGCCGTAGGCGACCGCCTGCAGGAGGGCGATCAGGGTCGTCGGCGTTGCCGGGATCACCCGCTTCTGGACCCCATAGTCGAGGAGCCCCGGGTCCTGCTGGAGCGCCGCCGAGAAGAACATCTCCCCCGGCAGGAAGAGCACGACGAACTCCGGGGTCGAGGCGAACTGCTCCCAATAGGCCTTCTTCCCCAAGCCTGCCATATGCTCCCGGACCTGCCGGGCATGGTCGGCCAGCCGGGCGATCCTCGCCGGCTCGTCGGGAGCCTCGACCGCCTCGAGGTAGGCGGCGATCGGCGCCTTCGCGTCGACCACGATCTGCTTTCCGCCGGGAAGCCGAACGATCAGGTCGGGCCGCAGCCGGCCCTCTTCCCCCTCGAGGCTCGTCTGCTCGAAGAAGTCGCAACGCTCGACCATCCCCGCCATCTCGACGACCCGCCGGAGCTGCATCTCCCCCCACCGTCCGCGGACGACCGGCTGCCGGAGGGCCTTGACCAGGTTGGCGGTCTCGCTGCGAAGCTGGGGCAGGTGGGTCTCCACCAGCGCCTTGAGCTGCTCGTGAAGGGCGCTGTAGGCCCCGATCCGGCTCCGCTCGATCTCTCCCAGCTTCCCATCGACCTTCTGGAGCGATTCGCGGATCGGCTGCGTCAAGGACTCCACCGCCTTCTTCCGGGCCTCGAGCTCGGCCTTCGCTCCTTCCTGGAACTGGCTGAGGTTTTCCCGGGCGAGGCAGAGAAAGGCCTCGTTGTTCTGCCGGAGCGCCTCCGCGGAAAGTCCGCGGAAGGCCTCTCCGAGCTTGGCTCGAGCCTCCTCCAGGATCTGGAGCTTTTCCTGGGCCGCCTTTTCCGTTTGGGCCAGCCGGCTCTCGAGCTCGGCAACCCGCATTCGAGCTTCCCCGAGCTCTCCCCGTCTTGCCTGAAGCTCGGCTTCCAAGCCGGGGAGCCGGCTCGCCTTTTCTTCCGCCGTCGCCCGCCGTTCGGTCTCGGCCCGCAGGGCGGTCGCCGCTTCCTCCACGGCGCGCCTCTTTTCCGCGAGCTCCGCTTCCGAGCGCTCTCGGGCGCTCTCCGCCGCTGCCAGCTTGGCTCGCTCCGCGGGCCGGGTTCCCGTTCCCAGGAGCCAAGCCGCCGCGGCTCCGATCGCCGCCCCAGCCAACCCAATCCACCAGCTGTCCATGGTTCCTATCCGGGAGAGTCTCCTCACGGGCGAGACCGGTCAATGGAAAACCCGAAACGATCCTTTCGCCGGGGCAGGGGAACGAAAGGCGCCGGACGACTCTTTGGGCCTGTCGCCACATCAAGGAAAGGATACCGAACGGACACGGGCGGTGCAGGCCGTTGCCGTTCCCTGGCTTTGCGGCTAGAGTCGAGCCGTGAGCATTCCGATCCGGTCCAGCGACGAGCTCCTTGCCGCGCTCCGGGAACATCCGGAGTGGAGGGAGGCCGTCCGCCGGGAAATCCTGACCGAGGAGCTGCTCGAGCTTCCGGCCAAGCTCGAAAAGGCGGAGCTCGAACGCAAGGAGGATTCCCGGAAGGTCTGGGAGTCGATCCAGGGGCTGACCGAAAGCCAGCAGAGAACCGAGGCCACCCTCAAGTCCTTCATGGAATCGACGCAGGCGTTTCAGCGCTCCATGGAGGAGTTCCGGCGTTCCATGGAGGAGTTCAAGGACGCCACGGAAAAAAGGTTTGCGGCGGTTGAAATCAAGTTGGATGAGTTGGACGGTACGGTGACGGAGCGCGAGGCTGCCGAGAAGCTGGACGAGTATCTATACGAGCGGATCTATCCGCTGGAAGTTCTGGAGCGACGGCTGCGGAGCCGCATTTTGGCGACCGCAGGCAAAATCGGTGCCATCACCGAGGACGATCTCGCCCAACTTGTCCATGCGGATGCTCTCGCGGTCGGAGAGGATAAGAAGACCGGAGAGCCCGCATGCGCCGCGGCGGAAGTCTCGACGACGGTGAACCTGGACGATGTGGAAAGAGCCGACATCCGCTCGAAGCTCTTTCTCAAGGCATTGAGAGCGGCGGTGGCGGCCAAGCCTAAGCAGTGGGAGAAGCTCTTGCCCTCCCTCCCGACCCAATCTTACGCCGTGGTGATCGGCCAGTGGATCACTGAGGAGGCCCTCCAGGAAGCGGAGAGGCGAGGCGTTCTCTTCG
The DNA here is from genome assembly GCA_028710285.1 of Methylacidiphilaceae bacterium. GTDB lineage: Bacteria > Verrucomicrobiota > Verrucomicrobiia > Methylacidiphilales > Methylacidiphilaceae > Methylacidimicrobium. The sequence goes on from JAQTUK010000213.1 coordinate 2,653, forward strand.
CGAAGTATCGCAATGGCTACGACCGGCAAGGGCGGTGACGGCGCTGCCCCGCAGCCGGCTTTCCGTTCGGGAAGCGTCTCCGGGAAAGAGCGCAACAACCTTTAGATCGCTTAACATGCCAAAGCGAAGGAGACGGTTTGCGCTTGCACGCGCCCGCTCCGTCGTGGCAGACTCCGGGCTCCGTAGGAGGTCGTAGTTGGTGATAGGATT
>JAQTUK010000074.1 GCA_028710285.1 Methylacidiphilaceae bacterium
GGACATCCTCGAGCGATTGGCTCCCGAAGGCGATGTTTACCAGGCGGGGACGCTCAGCGGAAACCCGCTGGCGATGGCGGCAGGACTTGCGCAGATCGAGGAGATGGAGCGATGCGACGCGCTCGGGCGGCTCGAAGAGCTGGGCGCATTCCTCGAGTCGGAAGTTCGAGATCTTCTCCGGCGCCGGGGGGAGGGCCGCGTCCAGTTCCAACGCGTGGCCTCTCTCTTCTGCCTCTTCTTCACCGAGCATCCGGTCTGCTCTCTCGAGGCCGCGCTCGGGAGCGACCGCGAGCGGTTCGCCCGCTTTTTCCATTCGCTGCTGCGACAAGGGATCTTTTTCCCGCCTTCGCCCTTCGAGACCTGTTTCCTTTCCACCGCGCACTCGCAGGCGGACATTGAGAAAACGGTCGTTGCCATCGACCAAGCCTTGAAAGAGTCCCGATGAGGAACCGACGGCTTTCCGCGCTGCTGCTCCTTTGTTTCTGGCTCTGCCCACTGATGCGGGTGCCCGCTGCCGTACCGCAAGAGTCGATCTTCCCCAAGAGTCAGCTGCGTCCGGGAATGCACGGCATCACCTACACCGTCTTGCAGGGAAGCAAAATCGAGCCGCTTCAGACCGAGATCCTGGGCATTGCCAAGGATTTCGTCGGTCCTGGGCTCGACTTGATCATCGCCAAGCTGGTCGACGCCAAGACGGCAACCACCGGCGCGGTCCACGGCATGAGCGGGAGCCCTCTCTACATCGAGGGGAAGCTCGTGGGCGCGCTTTCGCGGCGGATCGCCACCTTCGAGAAGGACGGTCATTGCGGCTTTACCCCGATCGAGGACATGCTGCGAGTGGAGCAGGAGCCGGCCTCCGATCCCACCCGCCCCTCGCCGATCCAGTTGCGGGACGCTTGGCATTGGGCCGAACCACGTCCTCTACGGGGTGCGATGCTTCGGGCCGACTATTTGGGCATCCCGCTGTCGGTCGGGGGCCTCAACCCGCGAGTGGCGGCCCGCTTCTTGGAAGCGCTCGGTCTCCGCGGGACGCCGGTGCTGGCGGTACCGGGCGGAGGGACCACGACCCTCGCGGGAGGCGGCTCTGCCTTGGAGCCCGGAGCGCCACTGGCCGCGGTGATGATGACGGGCGACATCAATATCTCGGGGACGGGAACGCTGACCTGGCGCAGCGGCAATCGGGTCCTCGCCTTCGGCCATCCGATGTTCGGCTTCGGCAAGAGCTCCCTCCCGATGGCCGCGGCGGAAGTGGTGACGACTGTGCCCAGCTACGAAACCCCCTACAAGCTCACGAACGTGGGACGCGTCGTCGGAACGATCTTGGAGGACCGGCTTTCCGCCATTGGAGGAGAAGTCGGCCAGATGCCCAAGCTCGCCTCTTACCGGATCGAACGCCTTCACCGCGGACAGAAGCTGCCCACGCTGCGGGGAGAGTTCATCTCTCATCCTCTGCTGACCCCATTCCTCGTGGAGCTGGCCATGGGCCAAATCTTTTCGGCGACGGACAGCTTCGGACGCACCTTCACCCTCTCCGTCGAGGGGCTCGTTCATTTTCGGAATCTTCCTTCCCTTCATCTGCGGGGCATCTACTCCGGCGAGGACGGCGACCTGGCGTCGGCCATCCTGGAGATGGTGCAACCGCTTCAGCTTCTCTTTCAACAACCGTGGGCGGAGCCGATCGTCGAATCGCTCGAGATGAAAACCGCGTCGACGGAGGACGAAGAGAGCTGGGTAATCGAAAGAGCCTCGGTGGACAACACCCGATGCCGTCCCGGAAGCACGATCTGGGTCAACCTGCTCCTTCAGGAACGGCACGGCCGTCGGATCTCGCGCAAGGTCCCGCTCACTCTCCCCTCGGGACTTCAAGACCAGCCGGTGGCAATCCGGATCGCTTCCGGACACGCCCTCGATACGCGGGCCCTTCTGCGCAAGGTGCCTTCCGCCGAAAGCCCGGAGGAACTCATCGCTCTGCTCAACGAACAGCGCCCGAATGATATGCTCTACGTCCAGGCGATCACCGAGTCGTCTGGACTGGTGTCGGCGGCCGCCGATCTGCCCGCCCTTCCGCCGACGATCCGCGCCACGCTTTCTCCCCCGACCTCCTCCAGGAAGGCAGAACCTTGGAATGATCTGGTTTGGTCCGAAACCTCCCTCTCGATTCCCGGAGTCGTCAACGGGGAGCAGCTCCTTCGAATTGACGTGCGCTAAAGAGCCGTGCTTGACGGCCTTCGGCAGAAGCCGGTAAACAGTAAGCGCAACTTCTTACAGAAGCTCGCGGACCGGGAGAATCCGCATGCGCGGAGTTTTCTTGTAGCATTCGACAGGGAGGACGGAATGATCGTGAGACGCCTGCTTCTATGCGTTCTTGTTTTGACAAACGGCTGCGTGATTCGTTCTGCCATCGGGCAGGCGGTCGATCCGGACCAAGCCAAGCAGATCTTCGGCGTCTTGCCGAAGATTGCCGAAAATCCGCAGAATCCCGTGACTCCGGAAAAGATCGCGCTGGGAAAGTCTCTCTATTTCGAGCGACGATTGTCCAAGAGCAGCTCCATCAGCTGCAACAGCTGCCATGACCTGGGCATGGCTGGTGCCGACGGGCTCTCCACCTCCCTCGGCTACCGCTGGCAGCTCGGCTCCCGCAACGCGCCCTCCGTGCTCAACGCCGCCTTGGAATTTTCGTCGTTCTGGGACGGCCGAGCCAAGGACGTGGAAGAACAGGCCAAGGGCCCGATCCTCAATCCCAAGGAGATGGCTGCCACCAAGGAGCTTGTCGTGCAGCGGCTCAAGAGCATCCCGGCATACGTGGATGCCTTCCACAACGCTTTTCCGGAAGAAAAGGATCCTGTTTCCTTCGAAAGCACGGCGAAGGCGATCGCCGCCTTCGAGCGGACCCTGCTGACTCCCTCTCGCTTCGATCAGTTTATCGCCGGGAATCCCTCCGCTCTCACCGAGCAGGAACGCCAGGGATTGAATACCTTTGTCGCTGTCGGCTGTACCACCTGCCACAACGGAGTCGGAGTCGGAGGAGGACGCTTTCAGAAATTCGGCTTGATCCACAAGCCAGATTGGCTGAAAGACTTGGGACGATATGAGGTGACCAAGAATCCGGCGGACAAGTATGTCTTCAAAGTCCCCTCCCTCCGGAACGTTGCCTTGACCGCTCCCTATTTCAACGACGGCTCCGTCTGGAGCTTGGAAGAGGCCGTCAAGACGATGGCGTTCGCTCAGTTGGGCCGTACGCTTTCGGACGCAGAGGCCAAGAGCATTGTGAGCTTCCTGAATACCCTCTCCGCGGATCCGGCCCTCGTGGTCTCGACGCCGAATTTGCCCCCCTCGTCTCTATCGACTCCCAAGCCGATGCCGTAAGGTGTGCTTTTGCGGCCCCACTCCCGCCGGATCGTTGCTCTGCTCCTCGTGCTGCTCGCGTGGCACGGCCGCGTAAGTCGTGGATTGGCCATCCATCCACAGCGGATCGTTCTGGACACTTATTCGGACTTTGTGCAGGGAACCGCGGAGAGCGTGACGGTCTGCGATGCCGGATTGCTCCAACCCGCTCTCCCGGTCGAGATGGTGGCGCGGCTCCCCGCCGATCAGCTTTGGGCGATCCTCCCGGAAGCCGATGGGAGCATCCTGGTGGCAGCCTCTCCGGACGCAAAGATCTTCCGCATCGGGCAGCATCGCGACGTAACGCTCCTGGCGTCGTTTCCCGAGCATCAGATCTACGCGATGGCCCGCAGCCCGAAGGGTGAGCTATTCGCCGCAACCTCTCCCAACGGAAAGATCTACCGAGTCCCCGCCAAAGGGGAACCAGTCGTCTATTTCGACCCAAAGGAAAAATACATCTGGTCCCTTCTTTTCGACCGCGACGGCACTCTCTACGCCGGAACCGGGATCGGAGGAAAACTCTTTCGCATCGAAGGACCGCTCAAGGGAACCCTCCTCTGTGCAACCGGGGAGACGCATTTGCGCTGCCTTGCCTGGGAAAAGCCGGGCACGCTCCTGGCGGGCAGCTTCCCCCATGGGCTGCTCCTCCGGATCCTCCCCGGGGGACGAGCTGTGGCTCTTGCCGACAGCGAAAGGGAGGAGGTCCACCAGATTGTCGTCTCGCCGGACGGATCGATCTTCTTTTCCGCGGTCGGAACACGCCATCCGCCCCGCGCACCGGGATCCTCCTCGGAACCAGGCTCCGCTACCCCAGAGATCTGGACTCCCACCCCGGAAGCTTCCGAACCGGAAGAGCCGCCGCGAGAGGCGGGAAGGGGGCTGCCGCTCGGCATGATCAAAATCGCGGCACCGGCACCTCTCTCCCAGGTCTGGTCGATCGACCGCTCCCTGGTTCCCCGCGTGATCTGGGGCAGTCGCGAGGTTCTCTATTCCTTGCTCCAGGCTCCCATGGGTCTTTTGGCAGGGATGAGCGGTGACGGTTACGTCTACCGCATCAGCCTGGAAGGAAGAAGCGATCGCTTACTCAAGATCGATGCTCCCGCCGTTCAGGTTGCGGTGCTGGCCTCCCCGCAGCAGCTTCTCCTGGGCGCCAGCAATCCGGCGCGAGTTTTCTTGGCGGGAGTCGCTTCACGGCAGGAAGGGGTCTACCGCTCAGCCCCTCTGGACGCCGGAAACTTTGCCCGGTGGGGCCGCTTGCTGGTCGAGCGATCGGGCGTGGTAGAAGTCCGCACGCGCACGGGCAACACCGCCAAGCCCGACGACTCCTGGTATGACTGGGCTCCGGCTCCGGGGGGACGCTGCCAGAACCCGGCAGCCCGGTATTTTCAGTTCGAGCTGCGCCTAGCCCAGGGGAGTTCCGTCAATCGCGTTCAGGCTGTCTTTCTCCCTTACAATCTGCCTCCCAAGCTTGAGAAGCTGCAGATCCTTCATCCGGGTGTCGCCTACTCGGAATTGCCGCCGCCTCCCGCACCTCTGCAAGCCCGCTCCCTGGATCAGCTCCTCTCGCAGGAAGGCAAGCCGGAGCCCTTCGACTTCTTCTCTCCCATGCCCCCCCGCTATCAAGCGAAGGAAGCCCGAGGACTCCGAACGGTGGTCTGGAAAGCGGAAGATCCCGATGGCGACGATCTCCGCTATTCGGTCTTCTACCGTTCCGAGAAGGAGACCGGATGGCGCCTCCTCATCAAGGATTCCGAAGAGCCGCTCTTTAGCTGGGACACCTCGGGATGGCCGGATGGCCGGTATGTCCTCAAGGTGGAAGCCTCCGACGTCCGGGACAATGCACCCGGCGAAGGGCTCACCGCCACCTTGAACAGCCGTCCCTTCCTCGTCGATAACACGCCGCCGCGCATCCGCATTCTCTCTTCCGGCGGCGGCAAGCTGCGCTTCCGCGTAAGCGAAGACGCGAGTGGCATCCGGTCGGTCCAGATTTCTCGTGACGGTCGCGAGTTCTTGCCGATTCCACCGGTCGACGGAATCCTCGACTCCGAGGAAGAGGAATTCGAACTCCCCCTAGGGAAGGGAGAGTCGTTGTTCATCCGGGCCGAGGATGAGGCCGGGAATGTAACGAGCGCCTCGGCGAATGGCTAACGGCTCCGCCCGTCGTTCCCCATCGTCCCAGAAGACCAAATCGCCTTTCCCCCGCGGACGCCAACGGCTTCAGGCGGGCGATCCCTCCAGGCCGGGAAGGAGACCGCCTGCGGCAGCCTGGCCGGCCGGGGGAGTCGGCACGACGGATCCGGCGGCAGACGGAGTGGCACCGGTGGGAGGAGTGGGACGCGCGGGTGGAGAGAGCAGGCGTCCGGTTTTCACAATCTCCTCGGCTTGTCGGGCATCCAGGGTTTCGTAATCCAAGAGTGCTTTCGCTAACACGTCCATCTGCACGCGATTCGCGACGATCAGATCCTTCGCACGCTGGTAAGCCTCTTGGAGCAGCTGCTTGACTTCCCCATCGATCGCTTCGGCGGTAGCCTCGCTGTACGCCCTCGACATTCCCAGGTCCCGGCCCAGAAATGTCATCGTCGGATCGTCCCCATAATGGACCATGCCCAGCTTCTCGCTCATGCCCCACTCGCAAACCATCCGCCGCGCGTACCAGGTTGCCTGCCGGATATCGCCACTGGCCCCGCTGGAAATGTCGCCCAGGAAAACCTCTTCGGCCACGCGGCCGCCCATAGCGACGCACAGGGTGTCGAGCAGCTCCTTTTTCCTCGTGTTATACCGATCGGTGGCCGGCAGCATCATCGTCACGCCAAGGGCGGGTCCGCGGGGGATGATGCTCACCTTATGCAAGGGATCGGTATGCTCGAGGAGCACGTTGAGAAGGGCATGACCCGCCTCGTGATAGGCCGTGATCCGCTTCTCCTCGTCGCTCATCGCCAGGCTTTTCCGCTCCCGCCCCCATCGCACCTTGTCCCGAGCCTCCTCCAACTCGGGCTGTCCGATCGACTCTTTCCCGCGGCCCGCGGCCAAAAGGGCCGCCTCATTGACCAAATTGGCCAGTTCGGCGCCTGAAAAGCCGGCAGTGCCTCTGGCCAAGGCGTGGAGATCGGCCTCCTGGGACAACATCACTTTTGCCGAGTGCACCTTCAGGACTTCCTCGCGGCCCCGAATGTCCGGCAGGTTCACGCGGACCTCCCGGTCGAAGCGCCCGGGACGGAGCAGGGCTGCATCCAGCACGTCCTTGCGGTTGGTTGCGGCAATGACGATCACGCCTTCTTGCGATTCGATGCCATCCATTTCGACGAGCAGAGCGTTGAGTGTCTGCTCGCGCTCGTCGTGACCTCCACCCAAACCGGTGCCCCGGCTGCGTCCGACGGCATCGATCTCATCGATGAATACGATGCACGGGGCATGACGACGGGACTGCTCGAACATGTCTCGGACCCGCGATGCCCCCACCCCGACAAACATCTCCACGAAGTCGGAGCCGCTGATGCTGAAAAAAGGGACATCCGCTTCGCCCGCGATCGCCTTGGCGAGCAAGGTCTTCCCCGTGCCTGGAGGCCCGACCATCAGGACTCCCTTGGGGATGCGTCCTCCTAGCTTCTGAAAGCGCTTGGGATCCTTGAGGAACTCCACGATCTCCTGCACCTCCTGCTTGGCTTCCTCAATCCCCGCCACATCCTGAAAGGTAATCTTGGTCTTTTCTCCGGAAAGAAGCCGAACCCGGCTCTTTCCGAAGCTGAACGCGGTTTTACCCGCCATGCGAATCTGCTGCCGGAAGAGCAAGTAGAGAGCCAGAATAAACAGGAGAAAAGGAAGGATGCTCAGCAGAGCTTGGCCCCAGAAGTTATGGACAACCCGAATGTCGACCTCGGGGAAGCCCTTGGCGGCCAGAAGTTCATGAAGATCGCGGTTGAAATCGAGATCGACGATCGTCCGAAAAGGGACGAGAACCAGTCCTCCCGGAGAATCGGGCGAGGGTTTGACAAACCGGCCTTCCAGATACGTCTGGCCGTTCGAGGTATCCCGGACGAAGGCAATGGACTTCACCTGCTTCTGGTCGAGCAGGCGGACGAGCTGCGGAAGGGTTTTGCCCTCTATCGCAGTAGCCTGCCCCGCGCCCACAAAATAGAGGAGGGCGGAAAAGACAAAGGCGACGCCCAGGAAGAAGACCAACCCCTTCCATTTGCCATCTCCTGGCCCCTTCTGGTCCCGCAGCAGGGACTCGTTCTTCTTGCCTCGAGGCAGCTTGCCTCGCTCGGGAAATTGGGTCGGCGTGAGCGCCATCGTATTTTTTCTCCTTCGGTCAGATTACCGCTATGAGCATATCATCGCTCTCCTGGGCGAGCAAACACGGTCCAGGCTCTAGGGCGATTCACGCCCCCACTCCAACCGCTTCTCTCGGTGGGCGAATCGTCGGAACGATCCGGTAGTAGGTGTCACGCGCGACAGGCTCACGACCGCTCTCCCGAATCGCCGCAGCCAGATCGTCGGCTGTTTGAGAAACGGGGGTTTTCGAACCTGCCATGTGAAAGATCCTTTCCTCCTCGATCGTCCCGTGGAGATCGTCCGCCCCGAACGAAAGAGCGATCTGGCCCAGAGGCAATCCCGAGCTGATCCAATAGGACGTGATATGGTCGACATTGTCGAGATAGATGCGGCTGACAGCCACGGTCCGCAAGGTCTCCATGGCGCTTGCCCGCGGAAGATGAGAAAGCTTGGTGTTCGCCGGCTCGAAGGCAAACGGGACAAAGCCGCAGAACCCTCCGGTCTCCTCCTGCAGCTCTCGCAACCGGCGTAAGTGGTCGACGCGGTGCGCCGGTGTCTCCACATGGCCAAAGAGCATCGTCGCCGTACTTCTCTTTCCCATCTGATGCCAGATCCGGTGCACCTCAAGCCACTCCTCGGCCGTTTCCTTCCCCCGGCAGATCTCCTCTCGAACCCCGGAATCAAAAATTTCCGCTCCACCTCCGGTGAGGGAGTCCAGGCCGGAATCGGCCAGATCCTCCAGCACCTCCGGGATCGATCGGCGAGCGATCCGGTGGGCCATGTGGCGGATTTCGACAGCCGTAAATGCCTTGATCATCATCCCGGGGCAGCGCTGCTTGATCGCCGAGATCAGATCCCGGTAGTACGAAAACGGCAACTTGGGATGAAGACCTCCCACGCAGTGAATTTCGACCGCCCCGCTGCGCCAGGATTGAAATGCCTGCTCGGCCATCTCCTCGACCGAATAGAGAAAGGCGCCCGGCTGGCCCGCCCGACGATAGAAGGCGCAAAAGCGGCAGCTCAACAGGCAGATGTTCGAGTAGTTCAGGTAACGATTCACGAGAAAGGAGCCGCGCTGCCCGTTTTTTCGCCGGGAAACCAGGTCGGCAAGCGCACCGACCGCACTCGTGTCCCCACAGGCAAAAAGACGTTGGGCAGACGGATCGTCGATCCTCTCCTCCCCGACGATCCGCTCGGCGATGTCTGCGATCCCCGCCCTGCGCCAGGCGTCCCAAAGGGCTGTTATAGCCATAGGCTCCCGACGACTCCCAGTAGAAGAAGCAAGCTCACCGCCACGTTGACTCCGAAAAATGCGATGTTCAGGGCCCGCGCATCCTTTCTCCGGCAGAGTCGATGTTCGTAGAGAAGCGCCGCCCCGGAGATCGCGCAAGCCAACCAATATGCTCCCGAGAGACCCGCCTGCAAGCCGAAAGCGATCCAACCAACCCAAGCCGCGCCATGGAGAACCTGTGCCATCCGAAGCGTGGCCTCCGTCCCGAACCGGGCGGGAAAGGAGTGCAGCCCAAGCCGAAGATCCACCTCTCGATCCTGCAAGGCGTAAATGAGATCGAACCCGAAGGTCCAGACGAGCACGGAAGCCGCGAGCAGGTAGGGAGCAACGCTCGTCAGCTCTCCCCGGACCGCGGCCCAGGCTCCGAGCGGCGCCAGGGCGAGGGCGAGGCCCAAGAGCCCATGGCAAAAGGAGGTGAAGCGCTTGGCATAGGAATAGCCCAAGAGAGGGGCTATGGCCAGCGGAGCCAGAAGTCGGCAAAGGCCGTTGAGCAACGAGAGCCCGGCGCCGAAAACGGCGAGGCCGCCCAGGCAGAGAGCCAAGGTTTCTCCTCGGCTCGCCAGCCGGCTTCTCTCCACCGTTCGCGGATTTTGCCGATCGATCTCCCAGTCGACATACCGGTTAAAGGACATCGCGGCCGTCCGCGCACCCACCATGCAGATCAAGATGCCTAAAACAATCGAGGCGGCTGGCAGCCCTCGAGCGGCGACCAGCATGGCGGCCAGCGCAAAGGGAAGCGCAAAGAGGGTGTGGCTGAACTTGATCAGCCGCAGCAGGTTCGTGATTCGGCTTCCCGGAGACAAGGCAGCCCTCACGATCCCTCCTCCTTCCAGCGGGCCGCCAGATTGTTTGGGATCTGCAATTGGTCGAGGACGCGGCCGACGACGGTGTCCACAAGATCCAGAACGCTTGCAGGCTTTCCGTAGAAGGATGGGCAGGCCGGAATCACGACCGCTCCCGCTTCGATGAGGGTCACCATGTTGCGTGCGTGAATCAGATTCCATGGGGTCTCCCTGGGAACGAGAACGACCGGCCGACGCTCCTTGAGGAAGACGTCCGCCGCCCGACCGATCGCCCCTTCGGAGACTCCGTGGGCGATCCGCCCCGCCGTTCCCATCGAGCAGGGGATGATGACCATCGCCGAGAATGGATTCGACCCGCTCAAGAACGGCGCACTCATCGACCGCTCCCCGTGAAGAACAAAACGAGGAGGAATGATGAGGCTGCCCTTCTCCAGCTCCTCCCTTGCAACCTGGCGTGCGCAGGGGCTGACGACGACATGGACCTCGTGATCCTCCTGCTCCAAGAAGGAGAGAAGCCTCTGCGCATAGAGCGCACCGCTGGCCCCGGTTACCGCAACGACCAAGCGCATGGGCAGTCTATTCCTGGGAGCGCTCCCGGTCGAGCCGATGGCCGCTTTGGACCTTCTGCGCGAACCCGCTACCCTCGCCTGGAAAATTCCCTATTCAACGAGCTTGTGAACGACCTTTTCCAAGCCTGCTCCGCTACACCAGGTCGTAACCCCCGTCCGAGCCCCCGGAGTCGTCCAGGTCGTCATCGGCGAGGCTCGCCGAAGCATCGCTTCCGTCCTCCTGGTTGTCGCAACAGCTCGATGGTTCGGCGGGCGCCTCCTGACGACCCGGCTCGCCCCAAGACCCCTCGCGCGGCTGCTCCTGCTCAAGAATCACCTCGGTTGGGGCTTGCGCGTGCGGTCCAAATACCCGATCGAGCATCCCTCCCATGAACGCGCCCAAGCCCAGAAAACCCGCAGCCTTCGCCACCTCGCCCACAGGATTGGCAGAGGCGACAGCGGGCGGGGCGGCCGGAGCCGCCGGCCGCGCTTCTTGCCGGAGCGCTTGGTCGAACCGGGTCGTGACGCCATGCGCGGGGCCCTCGACACGCTCCGTGATATCTGTGATATGGGCCGCGATCGCCTCCCGCAATCCTTCCACGGAAGGCGCAGGAATCGGATACGGGAAGACCAGCGGGGCCGGCTCGTCCGGAGAAACGCTCTCCGCCTTCCGCACCGCTCCGGCAAGCCACTCCCGCTCCGCTGGAGAAAGCAGCGACGGATTGAGTTCCAGGACGGTGCCCTCCGGCGCGTCAATGCCTCTGCGCAGGGCTTCCACGGGATCAACGAGACAACGAAGTTTCACATTTCCTCCGAAGACTAGTTACGAATCCTAGCCCTTTCCGCCCACCCTGGCAAGCCTGCCTTCTCCGCAATGTCGTAGACAAATGAAGTGACCGCCGCGAGGACAAGTGAAGTGACCGCTTGGGTATTGGGCGCTGGAGAGTTCATGAGATGGGGGCATGGACGGCTTCGGCGAAACGGAAGGATGGCGGGTCATG
>JAQTUK010000214.1 GCA_028710285.1 Methylacidiphilaceae bacterium
GTGGCGGCGCTGGTCATCGAACCGGTGCAGGGCAAAGGAGTCCAGTTCCCCAAGGACGATTATTTCGTGCAGGCGCAAGCCCTTTGCCGGCGCTACGGAACCCTCCTGGTTTGCGACGAGGTGCAATCCGGCCTCGGGAGGACCGGAAGGTGGTTTGCCTTCGAGCATTGGGGGCTCGAACCGGATATCGTGACCATGGCCAAGGCCCTCTCGGCCGGCTACGTGCCCTGCGGAGCCTTCGTCACGCGCCGGTCGATCTACCAGAAGGTCTTCCCGCGCCTCGACCGCTGTATCGTCCACTCGTCTACCTTTGGGCGGAATAACCTGGCCTGCGTCTGCGGTTTGGCGGCTCTCTCGGTCCTGGAAGAGGAAAGGCTGGTGGAAAACGCCGCCCGGATGGGAGAACGGCTCGAGCAGGGCCTCTTGGCGCTCCGGAACAAGCACGAAATCGTCAAGGAGGTGCGGGTCAAGGGTCTGATGATGGCGGTCGAGTTCGCGGAGCCGCGTGCCTTGGGGCTCAAGATGGCTTGGAAGACGGTGCACGCACTCGATCCGGGCCTCTTCCCGCAGCTCGTCGTTTCGCAGCTGATGGCGAAGCACCGTATCCTGACGCAGGTCGCCGCCAACAATACGGACGTGATCAAGGCGCTTCCGCCCCTGATCGTCGGGACCAAGGAGATCGATGATTTCCTGGAAGCGCTGGACTCGGTCCTGATCGATCTCCGGAAGTTTCCCGGTCCCTTGTGGGACATGGGGACGAACTTCGTCAAGGCGATGCGCAACGGGACGGAACAGCCGCTCCCGGCCTAGAGGCCGAGCGCTGCCTCTTCGTCCGGCCTCAGCTCCAATTCTCGAGCGGGGCTGCGACCGGCGGCCTGGCGGCACCAGAAATAGAGAAGCTGCTGCACATAGCCTCCGTACGGCCCGAAGCGAGTGGCGGCAAACTCCGCAAGCTCCCGGTTCGGGATGCGCCTCCGGTTGGGAAAGTAGAGGCTCCGGAGAAGTCTCTCCATCCAGACGTCGATGGGGAAGGAGTCGAGCCTTCCGAGCCCGAAAAGAAGCACGCAGTCGGCGATCTTCTCTCCGACGCCGGGAAGCTCGCAGAGGCGGGCGCGGGCTTCCGGAGTGGATTGCATTCGAAGGTTGGGGAAGAAGGCCGGATCGTCCGCGAGGAGGCGGGCGGTCGCTCGCAGGAAGCGCGCGCGAAAGCCCAGGCGGTGAGCCAGAAGCTGCTCCTGCTTGGCCGACGCGAGCGCTTCAGGGATCGGGAAGGTGAAGAGCCGGCTTCCGGCAATGGGGCTTCCCCAGCTGGCCCGCAGCTGCCAGGTGATCCGCCGGATCTCCGGAATCGGCTTCACGGGAGAACAAAGAAAGCTCGCCAGAGCTTCCCACGGATCCTGGTTGAGGATGCGAAGTCCCCGGCCCGCCGATCGAGCGGCGGCGATCGCCGGATCGGACGGGAGGTCACCGAGGATCTGCTCCCAGTTGCGGGAGAGGGAAAGGTAATCGAGCAGGGACTGCCGGTCCCCCTGGAGGCTTTCGATACGGCAGCCGTCCGGCTCGGGAAGGATCCGGTAGGCGGCGGAGCCGATGACCCCGACCCAGGAGCCATCCCGTAGCCTGCCCCATGAGAAGGTCTGTCCGCAGGAAAGAGAGTGCTCGCAATCGATCTGCTCGCGGGTGATTCTTCCGAGGCTTTCCCAGCTGCTGCGGCAAGTCGACGTTTTCGCTATTGGGCTGAGGCCCGTTTGGAACATATTCTTCTGCGTCCGATCGTAAGGAAAAGATGGAATTTCGTGATTATTACAAGGTCCTCAACGTACCGAGGAGCGCTTCCGCCGACGAGATTCGTTCCTCGTTCCGAAAGCTGGCGCGTCAATACCATCCCGATGTCGCCAAGGATAAGAAAAAAGCCGAGGAAAAATTTCGGGAGATCAACGAAGCCTACGAGGTCCTCGGAGACCCGGAGAAGCGACAACGCTATGACCAGCTGGGCGCGGCTTGGCAAGAAGGGCAGGAGTTCCAGCCGCCGCCGCAATGGAGAGCCGGCACCCGGTGGACGCAGACGCCCGAGGAATTTGGCTTCCATGTCGGGGGGACGGGGTTCAGCGACTTCTTCGAAGCCTTCTTTTCGGATGGAGGGCCCTTGGGATCTCTCTTCGGCCATCAGCGTCCCTCGGGAATGGGCGCCTCGCGGGCAGGAGCCGATGCGGAGGCGGATCTGGCCATCACGCTCGAAGAAGCGCTCCATGGGACTTCCAAGGAAATTGTCCTGCGGCGGCGCGATCCCGGGAAACCGGGCACGCGGACACAGACTTATCACGTCTCCATTCCCGCCGGAGTCCGGGAAGGGCAGATGATTCGATTGGCCGGTCAAGGCCAGCCGGCTCCCCCGGGCGGCCGTCCGGGGGATCTCTTCTTGCGGATCCGCTTTGCCAAGCATCCCTACCTCCGCGTGGAGGGAAGCGATCTTCTTTACGAACTCGAGCTTCCCCCTTGGTCGGCCGCTTTAGGCAACCAGGCCGAGATCCCGACGCTGGGAGGCAAGGCGCGCCTGAGGATTCCTCCCGGATCGAGCTCCGGCCAGCGGTTCCGATTGGCGGGTCTCGGGATGCCGCGAAGAGGAGGAGGACGGGGAGACCTCTACGTGACGCTGGCGATTCGGATGATGAACCCTTCCACTGCGGAAGAGCGGGCTCTTTGGGAAAAAATTGCCCGGGCCTCGCATTCCGAGGCGAGCAGACGCGGCGGATCCTCGGGGTGAGGAAAGGGAGCCATGCCGCCTCCAAAGGATTCCATGACCCCGGTCGAGCTGATCCTCTACCAGTGCTCGTCACCGAGATATT
>JAQTUK010000075.1 GCA_028710285.1 Methylacidiphilaceae bacterium
GGAGGATTCGTGAACGAGGGAGATCCAAAAGGGAGGAGGGAAAGATGGCTCGGGTGGCTTTTGCCATTTCATGCTTGGAGAAGCGGCTGCGCGGGCAGGAGCGGAGTTGTCCTTTTTGCGGAAATCGGGAGACCCGCTTTTTGCAGAGGAAGCACTTCATTCTAGAGTTGCGTCGATGCCCAAGCTGCGAGCTGCTATTTCGATGGCCGAAGGACACCCCGGCGGACAACAGCGCCTTCTACCAGGAAGCCTACCAGGAAGGCTCCGTCACCGCCCGTCTCTCCGAAGAGGAGATCGAGCGGCTGCGCCATTCCAACTTTCAGGGCACCCCATGGGAGCTCGGATACCGTCTGGAGCCCCTGCGGGCGCTGGTTCCAGGCGGGAAGGTTCTCGACTACGGGAGCTCCTGGGGCTACCTCACGGATCAGCTGAATCGCGCGGGATATGACGCGGTCGGCTGGGAGCCTTCCCGACCTCGGGTGGACTACGGGCGGAAGATGCTCGATGTCCCAATCGAGTCGGATTGGGCGCGGGTCGAGGATCGGGGACCCTTCGACGGGATTCTGTGCATTCACGTCCTGGAGCATGTCCCGACCCCGGCGGAGGCTTTTGCAAGGTTTTCCCGAATCCTTGCGCCCGGCGGCTGGCTGGTCGTCTATGTCCCGAACGGGGGAGGAAAGAATGCGAGGGAAGAGGGAGCGCGCTGGGGACCCATGATCGGGGAAAAACATTGCCTCGCCCTTCACGCCCCGTTCTTTGAGAGGAACCTTGTCCGATTTGGCTTTGAGCCTCCCCGCTTTGCGAGCGATCCTTATGCAAAGCCCATCAAACTGGTGAGTTGGGACGGAGCCGAAGGCAGGCTCGAAGGCGATGAGCTGCTCGTCGTCGCCCGGAGAGGACCTAAGGAAGCGTAGGACCCTCTTCGAGAGCGCATCGTCGTTCCCCTTTTCATGAATCGTGCGCCAGCGAGGTTGAGCATATGAGCTCCTCCGACCATTCCCTTCCCGTCGACGGCTCCCCGGACCAGCGGGAGGGAACGCCCGTCGCCGTCCACTCGACGGTCTGCCATCGGGATGTTCGGCTGGCGATCCTCGGCCTCGGTTCCTTGGTGAGGAACTCGGTCCAGCCGCTGGAAATCGTCTTTCATGACGATGGATCCTTGACGGAAGAAGACCAGTCGATGCTCACGGAGCAGTTGCCCGTTCGACACCTATGGCAACGCAGAGAGGCCGATGCGATGGCGGACGAGCTACTGGCCCGCTATCCTGCTTCCCGGGCCTTCCGTTACGAGCTGTGCCACGGGCTGAAGCTCTTGGATACGGTTCTCTTCGAGGAAGGGGAGTCTGTGGCCTATTGCGATACCGACATCTTCTTTCTCCGGAGGTTTCGCGGTCTCTTTTCCTTTCCCTCGCCGGAGGTTCGACTCCTCTTGATGAGCGATCGCGAGGAGTCCTACTCGGCCAGACCGTGGCACTTGATCGGGCCGGACCGGCTGCGGCTGGTCCGGCGGATCAACGCCGGGCTTTACTACCTGAAGAAGGCCGCCTTCGATTTCGACTTCATCGAATGGTACTTTCAGCGTCCTTGGTCGAGGCGCCGGCGAATTCTTGTGGAGCAGACGGCTTGGGGCGCTCTGGGAGTAAGGGTGGGCTGCGCGGTTTGGGATCGGAGGCAGGTGCGAATCCCGACGCGGCGCGATTTGGAGCATGGTGTCGACACAGGAGTGGTAGCGCTTCACTTCATTGGTGGTCTGCGAGGTTGGATAGAGCCGCTTTCTCGCCGCCGCCCTTCGCGTTCCGATCCCGCGCCGGTTGCGGTGCGGACTTGGGACGCCAAAGAGTTGACGCCTCTCGGCCTTGGCTTCTCGCAGGGTTGGAGTAAGGTGAAGAGGATGTTTGGCTTTGGCGGGACTCCGCTTGCGCCGCAGAGTGCTGCTGTCCAGGTGAGTGACGGGAACCGGGGGGGAGTGGCCAGTGGTAGGGTGCCGCCCGCCTGAATTGGGCTGGAGAGGACCTACTCTAAGGCTCAAGATTATGTCGGTAAAAAAGACCAAGCTTCCTCTTGAATCGACTTCTCCGGCCCGCGACGTCCTGGAAAAAGACCGCCGCGGGGAATCAACGCATCCGACGAATTGCCCCCTTTGCGGAGGAGCAGCGGAAGACACACTTGAGGATTGTCGGGATCTTGTTTTGCGGGTTCCGGGAAGCTGGACCTATCGGCGATGCGCGGGTTGCCGCTCGCTCTGGATGGATCCTCTTCCTCGACCGGAAGAGATTCCTGGGTATTACCCTGAAACATACTACACGCACAACGCCTCGGTTTCTTCCGGCCCCAAGTCCGGTCATGCGATTGGGAGGCTTTTTCTTCCGATTAAGCTCGCAGGGTTGGAAGCCCGCTTCGGCTACCGGATTCCCAAGGAATGGTGGGAACGGGCGGGTGGGCGTGGCTGGGCGGTGGATGCGCAAAAGTTCCTCCCGCGGTTTCCTGCCGGATGCCTGGTGCGTTTTCTCCCTTTCAGGGAGGGCGGTAGATTGCTCGACGTCGGATGTGGAAACGGGGAGTTTCTCCGGTTCATGCGGGAGCTGGGGTGGGAGGTCGAGGGAATCGAGCCCGACGGGCGGGCAGCGGAGCAATCCACGAAATTTGGCCTTTCCGTCCGGCAGGGCGGGATCGAGGATGTGGAGCTTCAGCCCGATTCGTATGACGCGATCACGCTCAGCCACGTCATCGAGCATCTCCTCGATCCGCGAGCAGCGCTGGAGCGGTGTGTCACGGCCCTGCGTCCGGGAGGGGTCCTGGTGAGCTTTTCCCCGAATCCCGAGGGGCGCAATGCGCGGATGCTCCGGGGGATTTGGCGGGGACTTGAACCTCCGCGCCACCTGATCCTGCCGAGCCCCGCGGGCTACGGGGTTGTGCTGGGCGGTCTGCCGGTGAGGGCCGAGGTCAGCACAAGCCCGATGCATATGGGTGCTTTCTGGAGATGGAGTCGTGCTCATGCCAGGGCTCGATGGCCTTCGTGGCTCGAGGCGGCTTACGCTCACTGGTTGAACTATGTGGAGGGACCACTCCGGGTCGCGCTTTTCCCCGAGGAGGGAGAAGAATGCGTCTGCATCGCGCGGAAGGAACATGGATCTCCATGGGCTAAGAAGTAGCCGTTTTCCGAAGGTGCCCTTTCACGCGGCGAATCCGCATCTGAACCATCGTCCGGCAAGCGCGACGAGTCGCCTGAATTCGGTCGGGAAGGGCGCGAGAGGAGCATCCAGCGGGAGTCTCGCGTGTGCGCGTAGGCTGAACTAGAGAAAGAAAACGATTTGAAGTCCTTCTCAGTCAATCTCGCCGTGGTCGGTCGGTTTCATTACCACAACTACGCGCGGCTTCTTTGGGAACAGGGGGCGCTTCGCCGGATCTACTACTCCCACCGCTTCGACCGGCGCATTCTGCCTGCGGGAGCCGATTCCGAGGTCAACCTCTGGCGGAAGGAATACCTCTTGCGTCTTCATGCCAAGCTCCTCGGGGACCGGGCACCATGGATGATCCCTCGATACATTGCCCTCTGGGAGGCGGGAGTCCTTCGGCGCTGGGAGCATGCGGACCTCTGGCATGTGCTGCTCCATGGCGCAGCGCCTCGAATCCTCGATCGGGCCAGGAGGGAGGGCAGTCGAACCCTGGGAGAGCCGGTGAATGCGCATCCTCGCGACATCGAGCGACTGCTCAAGGAGGAAGAGGAGCGCCTCGGCCTACCAAAGCGGACCTACTTCCGAAAGGAGTGGCGGAACATCTTGGAAGAAGTGGATCGAAGCGATTATCTCCTCGCCTCCTCTCGTTGGGTGCGTCGCTCCTTTGCTGCCCATGGGTACCCAGAAGAGCGGATCCTGACCTGTCCGTACGGCGTCGATCTTGCTAGGTTCCGCCCAACGCCGGCGGCTGAGAGGGACGACATCTTTCGGGTGCTCTGCGTCGGGCAGATCTGCCCCCGAAAAGGTCAAGTCGATCTGCTGGAAGCCTGGAAGAGGCTCCAGCTGCCTCAGGCAGAGCTGCTTCTGCTTGGCGTGATCGACCAAGGAATGACGCCGGTCCTTCGGCAGTACGCGGGGCGCTTCCGCTATCTGGGATGTTGCCCTTCTGAACAGGTGGCATCGTTTTATGCTCCGGCATCCGTCTTTGTTCTCCCTTCGATCGAGGACGGCTTTTCAGTCGTCTGCGGGGAAGCGATGGCGTCGGGTCTCCCGGTGATTACGACCGAGAACAACGGAGCGGCCGACTTGATCGAGCCGGGGATCAACGGCTACGTCGTGCCGATCCGTTCGCCAGAGAAAATCGCCGAAGCCTTGGAGACGCTCTATCGTAAGCCTGATCTCCGGCGTGCCATGGGAGAGAATGCTCTTCGAAAAGCGCGGGAGTGTCTGGGTTGGGATCGGTACGTGCGGTTGCTCATGGCGCGTTATGCAGAAGTCCTTGGGGTGACTCCTAGGGAGACCGGCGGCGCAGTAGGGGCGGAGGTCCAGCGCGGGGAAGTCTGATGGTGGGAGAAGGAAAAGATTCGTTGCAGCTGGAGATGGTTCCGACGATTGCGGGAAACGGCTCGGAGCGCTCCTCGGTGGGTGCTGTCATCGTTACCTGGAACTCGGCTGCATGGATCGAGGGCATCCTCACCCTTCTTGGCCAGGCGAGCGTGGAAGGATTTCGGAAAATTGTTTTCGTCGACACGGGATCGACCGACGGCACCCTTGCCCTCCTTCGCGCTGCTGTGCCCCGGTCTGCCGAGGTGATCGAGGTGGCCAACGGCGGATATGCCGCCGGACTCAACGCGGGCATTCGTGCTTTCGGAGCGGAGCGTCCTCCCTTTTTTCTGCTTCTCAACCCAGACATCACGGCGGAACCGAGATTTCTCGACCGGATGCTCCGTGAAATCGCCCGGCATCCCTTGGAAAGGATCGGCATCGCCGGGACTCGCATCCTCGAGCCGGCCGCCGGTGGGGGCTGGATCGAAGCCAACCGTCGCAAGCGAAATCTCTGGGGCTGGCCTATCCGGAATTCGGGCGATCCCGCGATTGCCTGGACCGACGCGACACACGGCGCCTGCCTCCTGGTGCGAAGAGAGGTGATCGAGCAGGTCGGCTTCTTTGACGAAGATTACTTCCTCTATTGGGAGGAGATCGACTACTGTGCTCGTACCCGGCGCGCAGGGTTCCAGGTTGCGCGCATCGAGAGGGCCCGCGTTTGGCACCATCCAGGGGAAGTGCGGGCTGGCAAGAACCAGAAATCGGCCAACTTCTATGTTTACTTCTGGCGGAATCAATTGCTCTATGCCAGGAAGATCTATGGTCCTTGGGTGGGAACGCTCTTTTTGCTCTGTCGCGCTCCTCTCTGGTGTCGGGATGCGCTGCGGCTGATCCGCGCGGGTGAAACGGCCCTTCTGGGGAAGGCGCTTGAGGGCCTCTGGATGGGACTCTCGGGCAAAACCGGGCCGGCGCTTGCCGGGGCGGGAAAGGCAGGGACATGCGTCGGTGGTTCCTCCGACGGTGCGTCTTCGGGAAACGCATGACGACGGGAGAGAGCAACCAAGCTGTGACCCTGGAGGCGTCGGCGCCTACCCCAAAGAAGGGAAAGCCGCGGATCCTGATCCTCAGTCATCTCTTTTGGCCGGTGGTGGGCGGCTTGGTCGGCGTGCCGATGCTTTTGGCTCGCCGGATGGCGCAAGCCGGGTATCCGCTTTCGGTCGTGACCAGTACTCCCGATGCGCCCAATCGGGAAAGCTTGGGTTATCCCGTAATCCGGCAGCCTTCGCCGGCGGAGCTGTGGAGAGCCGTCCAGTCCGCCGACCTGATCGTAGTCAATCACCCGAGTCTTCAGGCAAGCTGGCCCCTTCTTTTCCTGAGAAAACCCTTCGTCGTGATTGTCCACTGCTGGATTTCGCTGAGAGGGCCCTCAGGATTGCTACGCCGCTCTCTTTTCCGCAGAGCGGCGGCCTGCATCGCCGTCAGCCAGGCAATCGAGCGCCATCTGCCGGTGCGAGGGAAGGTGCTGCCCAACCCCTACGATGAGGAGATCTTCTTTCCTGACCCTTCCGTTCTGCGAACGAGGGATCTTCTCTTCGTCGGCAGAATGGTCATCGGCAAAGGTCCGTTCGATCTCCTCGAAGCTCTCGGTCTTCTCCGAGTAAGAGGCTTCTTTGCCACGGCAACCCTTGTGGGCTACGGACCGGCCAAGGAAGAGATCGAGAGACGCAGCCGGGAGCTGGGACTGGAAGGGCAGATCGAGGTGCGCGGAGCTTGTGAGCCGCTGACTGTGGCGGCGCTTATGCGGACCCATCGGATCGTCGTGATTCCATCGATCTGGGAAGAGCCTTTTGGAATCGTCGCGCTCGAGGCGATAGCCTGCGGCTGCGGGGTGATTGGTTCCAACGGAGGAGGTTTGCTGGAGGCGATGGGTCCTTGCGGCCTCGGCTATCCGAATGGAAATGTCCGCGCCCTCGCGGAGAAGGTCGAGGAGCTGCTTGGCAATCCGGACCGGATCGACCGGCTCCTGGCGGGCGCTCCGGAGCAACTGGCCAAGCATACGAGCCGGGCCGTTGCCTCCCGCTATCTGGAGTTGTTTCATGGGATCCTGGAGACTCGTTGACCCGTCGGCTGCCGTCGATCCGGAGCCTCCCTGCCATCCCGATCTGGTTCGGCTCCGCCGGGTCCTCGTGGTCATCTACTGGACCCTGATCTTCGAGGGAATCCTGCGCAAATGGCTGCTTCCCCATTTTCAGCAGGTGCTCTTCTTCCTGCGCGACCCGATGGTTCTCTACGCCTATTTCCTGGCCTTTCGGGCGCACGCCTGGTCCCGCCCGAGCGGGATGCTCGTGCTGGCTCTTTTCTTCGGGCTTCTGGGAGCCCTGGATGCGTTTGCCCTGCTCCTGCAGGGGGAACTCACGCCGGTGATCATCCTCTACGGCTGGAGGAACTACTTTTTGTATATTCCGCTCGCGTTCCTGATCGGTCGTGTCTTCTCCGCCAAGGACATGGACCGAATTCTTCGCTGGACTGTGCTGCTCGCCCTGCCGATAGCTCCGCTAGGCGTCCTCCAAGCGATTTCGCCGCTGAGTTCTCCGATCAACAAAGGTTTCGGCGAGGGTGAAAATGCGTTGGAGAACGGCGGAGTTTACGGAGACATCCTGCGGGCGACCGGCATCTTCTATTCGGTTCCGGGCCACATTCTATTCATAGGGAGCTGTATTGCCTTCCTGCTCATGATCTGGACGCGCCGGAGGGCAGAACGTCCTCTGGCCCCCCGATGGCTCCCGCTCGTCGGCCTTGCGGCGCTCTTCAATCTCTTTGTCTCGGGAAGCCGCACCGCCTTCTGGCTCGCGACCATCGTCGTGCTAGGGACCCTGGCCGCAGAGGCGGGCGCCGGCCGCGTGGGAAAGGTCGTGCGGATTGGCTTCGCCGTCGGGCTGTTGGGCTCCTGTGCCGGCATCGCGACGGTTGCATTCTTCCCCGAGGTCGTCGATGCGATGGTTGCCCGCTGGACGATGACTTCTGACATAAACGGGGAGGGCGGTGTGCTTTCCAAAGACCGCGTGGCAAACGAGCTGTTTCATTTCGTAAGCATTCTCGACGAGGTGCCCGTCATGGGCTACGGGCTCGGCATCGCTGGGAACGGAGCTCGTCGGCTCGGCATGGAGGTGCCTTTCGATGCCGAAGGAGATTGGGATCGTCACATCGTGGAACTCGGCTCGGTGCTTGGGCTCTGCTACATCGTCTACCGCTGGATCCTCGTCGCATGGCTGGGATGGCTCTGCTGGCGGGCATCTCTCCGCTACCGAAGCTCGGAGCCGATGATGCTGTATGTTTTCATTCTCCCGACTCTTTTCATCGGCCAGATCCCCGGGCAGGGCACGGTTCACGGCTACTGCTGGATCTTCGTCGGCTTTTGCCTCGCCTCCTACCGCTGCGCCGAGGAAAAGGCGAAAGCCGGCAGGTCGCCCTTCCTTCCTCCGCACAGGGCAAGAGCGCCCGGGACGCGCCCCCCCAGCTTCCCCGTACCGAAATGGACATCCTAGTAGTCACGGCGAGCCTCTCCTCGCGTTGGGGGGGAACCACGCCCGCCTGCTTGCACATGTGCCGGGAGCTCGCCCGGCGGGGAAACCGGGTTGTCGTCTATACGACCAACGCTGATGTCGGGGGTCGGTTGTCGTCGATTCCGGAGCAGGGAGAGGCTGACGGAGATGGCTTCCTCATCCGCTACTTTCCGGTATGCTCTCGTTCGTTGATTCTGGCCCATGCCTATTTGTACTCGGCTCCTTTGGGAAGAGCCCTTGCCGAAGCGATCAGGCGCTTTGATCTAGTCTATGTCTTTTCGCTCTATCGCTACCCTTCGTCGGCCGCGTGCTGGGCC
The DNA here is from genome assembly GCA_028710285.1 of Methylacidiphilaceae bacterium. GTDB lineage: Bacteria > Verrucomicrobiota > Verrucomicrobiia > Methylacidiphilales > Methylacidiphilaceae > Methylacidimicrobium. The sequence goes on from JAQTUK010000075.1 coordinate 8,383, forward strand.
GCCCGCCGCGCTGCCATCCCCTACGTGGTCAATCCGCATGGCTCCCTCGATCCGTTTCTCTACCGAAGGAAGCGCTGGCGCAAAGCCATCTCCGAGGCGCTGGTGGAGCGGCCCAACCTCGATCATGCGGCGGCCATCCATTTTACGAGCCAGGAGGAGGCCGACCTGACCCGGCCCTTGAACCTTCGCGCCCCTCCCCTCGTAGTGCCTTTGGGACTGCCCTTGGAAGAGTACCAACCTCTCCCGAAAGGCTCGTCACGGACTCTCCCGCTTCCTGAGGGGAGCAAGATTCTCCTCTTTTTCGGCCGGATCAACTTCAAGAAGGGGCTGGATCTGCTCGTGAAGGCCTTTGCCGAGATTGCTCCCCGGATGCCGGAGGTCATGCTCGTGATCGCGGGTCCGGACAACGAGGGATATGGCGCACGGGTGCAGGGATGGCTGCGGGAGGCCGGGCTCGAGAACCGGGCTCTTTTCCCAGGGATGGTCCTAGGGGAGAAGAAGAGGGCCCTGCTTTCCGGCAGCGATCTCTTCGTCCTTCCCTCCTATACCGAGAACTTCGGGATCGCCGTGGCGGAGGCGATGGCGATGGGCCTTCCGGTCGTCATCTCCGACAAGGTCAATATCTGGCAGGAAGTCCGGAAAGCGGGAGCCGGGCTCGTGGTGCCCTGCGATGCCGGGAAGCTTGCCGAGGCCTGCCTCCAACTGTTGCGGGATGCGCAAAGCCGCCGGGCGATGGGGGAGCGGGGGAGGAAGCTCGTCGAGGCGCAATTCTCGCTTGAGCGGACGACTGAGATGCTGGAGGCTTCCTTTCGCCGCCTGACGAAGGAAGAAAAACACCAAAGCCGCTCGCGGCAACCTTCGCCCGAGCCCATGCACGAATCCCAATGAAGCCGGAAGTCTCCTACGCGAAGCAGACGGTGTCCTCGCCCAATCCGCTGGCCCGCTTTCCCCACCGGGCCCGCCATGCCACCGCCCTGGGCCTGGCGACCGAAGCTGTGCCTCGCGGCGGAGCGCTCCTCGATTTCGGCTGCGGTGACGGGCATTTCCTCCGGCAGTGCGCCCAGCAGCGGCCCGGTCTCAAGCTCTTCGGATTCGATCCCGGCTGGAAAGGAGGCGCCGATGGATATGCGTTCGTCTCCTCGCTGAGGGAACTGCCGGATCGGCAGCGCGACGCGATCTGCGCCTTCGAGGTGCTGGAGCATCTTTACGATCCGGAATTAACCGATTTCTTCGAGGAGAGCCGCCGGCTGCTGCGCCCGGGTGGCCTTTGGATTCTTTCGGTGCAGATCATCGGGGAGCCGACCCTGGTGCTCAAGGAGATCAATCCCTGCTTGCTCTTCCGGAGGCGCTCGGAGTACACGGCTGCCGAGCTTTTCCGGGCCAGCCTCCTAGGAATCCCCGCCCCGCGCGCTATAGACCGCAGGAGCAGCCACAAGGGATTCGATTTTCACGGACTCGAAGAGCAGCTTGCGCAGGAAGGAAAGATCCGGGTGCGCCACTGGTCTCCCTTTCCTTGGGCCCCCTGGTGGGCCAACTCCCAAGCCTTTTATGTCGTCGAGTTCGGGAGCTGAGACGCGGCAACCTCGCTGGCGGGAGCCGCTGGACGCCTGGCGGCGTCGTGCGGCAACGCACGGCATGTTCCTCGGTCAGCTGTGGAGTTCGTCGGCGATTTCGACGGGAGCCAATGCGCTCGCGCTGGGCCTGATCGTCTCGCGGGTTTCGGAGAGCACCTTTGCCGCCTACGCGGCAGCCCAGGTCGTCACCTCTCTCGCCTTGGCCTGGACCGACGGCGGGGTTTCCGGAGGTCTGCAACTCCTGGCAAGCCAGGAAGGCCGCGGCCGGGCCCGCTGGGAAGCTTTCCGAGTGGCGGGATTCTCGATGTCCTTACGAATCACGGTCGCGATGATGCTCCCGCTTGCGGCGATCGTGATCGCGCTTCATGCGTTTGCCAAGGTAGTGGTCGGAGTTCCCATCGGGGTCTTGGCCCTCTTCGCCGCTACGGGGTTGATCCAGGCTCGCAGCTTGTTTTGCTCCTCGCTCGTCTACGCGGCGGGTGGCTTTGGAAGCTACAGTGCGGTTCAAATAGGGGCACCGCTGCTCCGGCTCGCCCTGGTCTCCGCCGCCCTCTTCTTCCTCCGGGGAGGCTCAGTCGGGTTGGTGGCCCTTCTTGCCTGCGACCTGGTTTCTTCCGCATTCGGCTGGTGGCTCGCTTCCCGTTCTTTGCGCAGCCAGCGGAAGGGGTGGGAGCCGACAGAAGGGGGAGGATCTTCGGACGCGCTTGCGATCCGGCGGGAGCTTGGCTCCTTCGTCCGTCCGAGTTTTCAGGCGACTGTCCTCACGTCGCTTTCCGGAGTGGGCGGCACGCTGGCCGGCTCATTCTTTGCCAGTCCGCCGGCGGTGGCGATCTACTCTCTTTTTCTCAAAGTTTGCCAGATGATGATGGTGGCGGTCGGGCCGCTCGCGAGCTACGTGGCCCGCCGCTTTCGGTTGGCAGTGGACGACTCGGCGCGAGCCCGGAAGAACCGGCTGCTTCTTGTGGGCCTCGGGATCGCCTATCCACCGGTTGCCCTCCTGGCTATGGCCTGCTACCTCACCCTGGGTCGGTGGATCCATCATTATGTCTTCGCCTATCCCTGGTGCTTCGCACTCTTTCTTTGCGTCAACGGCCTGGGAACCGCCTATGCGCTGCTCGACCTCGTGCTCGCCTCCTGGGGGGAGGCAGGCCACCGTCCGCTGGCGTCCTGGCTTGGTCTGGGGAAGCTCGTTCTTCTCTTTTGTCTCCGACCCGCTTCGGCCGCAGCGCTATT
>JAQTUK010000076.1 GCA_028710285.1 Methylacidiphilaceae bacterium
GGAAGCATCAAAGGAAATTCATAATGGGTATGATAAATTACAAACCTTATATAAGGTTGTTGAAATTGCAGATAGGAAGGGGAGAGTGGAGAAATGAAAGTTGCGATATATTGTAGAGTTTCAACAACAAAGCAGGAAGCAGATAATCAGTTAATACAATTAAGGGAATATTGTCATAAGTGTAATTATGAAATATATGAAGAATACACAGATATTATTTCAGGAAAGGAAAGTTCAAGATTAAGTTATGATTTAATGTTCCAAGATGCAAGAAAGAGATTATTTGATTTGGTTCTGTTTTGGGATTTAAGTAGATTTAGTAGAGGTGGAACTCTATTTACATTACAGAAATTAAGAGAACTTGAAAATCTTGGTATTGAATGGGAAAGTTATCAAGAACCATATTTTAAATCCATAGGAGATTTCAAGGATGTTGTAATTTCTATTATGGCTACACTTGCAAAGATTGAAAGGGAAAAGATTTCAGAAAGAACCAAAGCAGGACTTGTTGGAAAGAAGAATGTGGGAAAAAGAGGAAAGGATAAACATAGGAGAAGGATAAGAAAAGACACAGGTATAAAAAGGGGTATACAAAAGTCAAAGGAGAAAATACTCAAAAATGAATAAAATAAAAAGGGACATTTTTTAAGATGGAAGAAACAAAAACCAAAGAGAAAGGAGATATTCATAGAACAGGAAAGATAATTGCAAATGCAATTGGAACATTAAATGGAACTGAATGCACTAAAAATGCAAAAGTTCCAATTATTCTTTTGGATTACACTTCTCCACAATCATCACATCCATTTGCATTAGGAGAAAGATTTGCTTTATGGTGCAAACTTGAAGATGCACAATTCAGAAAGTTTGAAATTCAATTAAACAGAAATCTAAAAGAACTTACATTATGGTTTGATGAAGAAAATAAAAACAAGTTGAGAGATTTTTTAAATGATAACTGACAAACAAGGAAACAAATACACAACCAAACAATTCATTGCAAAGTGGAAGCAAGGTATTGAAGGCATCACACCACTTCAACAAGTCAAGATGTCAATTAAAGGAACAAATGTTGTTCTTCTTGGAATATTCTGTGGAATGATTGCTTGTGGTTTTGCAATCAAAACTTTATGGTGGTTGGAAATAATTCTTGGAGCATCTTTCTTTAATACTTATATTGGATTAATTGGATTGAAACAAAAAAAGAGAGCAACCGTGGCGGACAAGATCTCCTCGCGAATCTTCTCCAGGGCGACGGAGTCGTTTCGATGGGTGAGCGCGCGGTGAATCCAATCGCCGATGTCGAACATCTCATTTTTCCGCATCCCGCGGGTGGTGACCGCGGGAGTGCCGAGGCGGATGCCGCCCGCTTGGTAGGGCGGGAGCGTATCGAAGGGGATCGCGTTCTTGTTGATCGTGATCCCCACGCGGTCGAGGAGCTCTTGGGCGTCCCTTCCGCAGATCCCCCGAGGGCGGAGGTCGACCAGGAGCAGGTGGTTTTCGGTGGTTCCCGTGACCAGGCGGTAGCCATGGTGCTTGAGGGCTTCGGCCAGGGCACGGGCGTTGCGCAACACCTGGTTCTGGTAGAGCTGGAATTCGGGCTGGAGGGCTTCCTTGAGGCAGACCGCCTTCGCCGCGATCACATGCATGAGAGGCCCGCCCTGAATCCCCGGGAAGATTTGCGAATCGATCTCCTTGGCATAGGGCGCGCGGCAGAGGATCATGCCGCCTCGAGGGCCGCGGAGTGTCTTGTGGGTGGTCGTGGTGACGAAGTCGGCATAGGGCACCGGGGAGGGATGCAGGCCCGCGGCCACGAGGCCCGCCACGTGGGCCATGTCGACGAACAGAAAGGCTCCCACCGCATCGGCGATCTGCCGCAGGGCCCCGAAATCGATGATGGCTGGATAGGAGGAGGCTCCTGCGACGATCATCCGGGGACGATGGACTTCCGCCATTTTGGCAAGCCCATCGTAGTCGATGCGCTCGTCTTCCGGGCGGACCCCGTAGTGGGTGACCTGGAAGAAACGGCCCGAAAAATTCATCTTGAAACCATGGGTGAGGTGTCCCCCATGGGCCAAGTCCATGCTCAGGACCTTGTCTCCGGGCTGGAGACAGGCGAAGTAGACGGCCATGTTCGCTTGCGAGCCCGAGTGGGGCTGCACGTTGACATGTTCGGCCCCGAAGAGCTGCTTGGCCCGGTCGATCGCAAGGCGCTCGATCTCGTCCATGTTTTCGCAGCCGCCATACCATCTCCTTCCCGGATAGCCTTCGGCATATTTGTTGGTGAGGCAGCTTCCTTGGGCCTCCATCACGGCTCGGCTCGTAAAGTTTTCCGATGCGATCAATTCGAGATTTTCACTCTGTCTTCGCATTTCGCGTTCGATCAGGGCCCCGATCTCCGGGTCGGTGGCGGGTAGGGCGGAGGCGTACGGAGGCGAGGAGGAACGGGCCGGGACCTTGCCCAATAGCTCGAGCTTTCGGAGAGGGCGGTCGTGCGCGGCCGGATCCGACTGGGAGACGAGCCAGGCGTGGACAATGGCGGGAAGCTCGGTGGCATGGACCGCGTCCGATCCGATGCAAAGGACGTTTGCCAGGTAGCGGACCCGGGCTGCCGCCGCCTCCTCGGGGTTCGAGACGCGCACCGCCCGAATGCCGGGGACCCGGTTGGCCGCGATCTCCATGCCCATCCCGTCCTGACAAAAGAGAAGGCCCAGGGAGGATTTTCCTTGAAGGATCGCTCGGGCGACCCGCTCGGCATAGTCGGGGTAGTCAACCGGCAGCTCGTTCATCGTCCCATGGTCTTCGAAGGCCAGCTGGCTCCCTTTGAGCCAATCGCGGGCCGCCTGCTTCAGCGCCAAGCCGAAGTGGTCGGAGCCCAGGGCGATCCGCATCCCACCGCTTCCCTCCGGCTCTCTCGCACGCTCCGATTCGAGCACGAAGGAGAGGATCTTCGGCATGGCCTGCCGCATCTGCTCCCGGCAGACGCGGTAGATTTCGATGGGGCTGCCGATCGGGTCGGGGATCTCCCGGGAGGTGAGAGGGAGATCGGAATCGAACTCGAGGAGGAGATAGGTCTTTTCGGCGGCCGAGGGATAGAGCAGCAGAATGGAATCCAGATGCGCGTAACTCATGCAGAAGATGAAATCGGCCCGGCGGACGAGTTCGGCCGAGACGGGCTTGCTGCGGATGGGGGAGATGTCGATGCCCATCTCTTGCATGACGTCAATTGCCTGCTCGCTCGGCATGACCCCGCTGACCGCGCCGATGCCGGCGGAATCGACCCGGATGTCGTGGCGACCCTGCACCAGATCTTGGAGCAGGCCTTGCGCCATGGGACTCCGGCAGACATTTCCCGTGCAAACAAAAAGGACGTTCTTCATGAGTTGGACAACGACAGGATCACGAGGCCGGACCGCGCCGACCGCTCGGATGGAGATGGATAGGTTGCTGGATCAATTCGATGAGCGGTTAAGCTTACTCAACGTGCTCGCGAGGAAAAAGGATTTTTTCTCCTCGCGTGGAGTCCGGGAAGACCCGGTCGGGGGATGCGCGACCTTGCCGTCTCCGCGTGGAGCCGAGTCGCCGATGATCGCGGAGGCTTTCGCGTCGTCGACCGAGGGACCCTTAGAAAGGCACCGGCCCGTGCCTTTCGACGCTGCGTGAGGAGACACGAAGCAAGGGAAGCGGCTTCCGAGCGGGAGGAACGATCCTCAGTTCGACGGGAGCCAAGCCGTCGGAGAGCATACCGAGGTGCCCCGCCGCGGCGCGGGAGAGGTCGATGATCCGGCCTCCCTTGAAGGGCCCCCGGTCATTGATCCGGACGAGCGCGATCCTCCCGTTGTTGAGGTTACGGACCGTCACCATGGTGCCGAAAGGGAGGCTCGGATGGGCCGCGGTCATCTCGCGAGCCCGGTAACGCTCCCCGGTGGAAGTGAACCGAGACTCATCGTACCAAGAGGCAATGCCTTTCGCGCGGAAGGTGGACGCCGCGGGAGCCCGGAGTGTTTTGGCTTTCGCGTGTGCGCTGAGCGATCCGAAGAGGAGCGCGATCAAAACGGGGCGGAAACCGACGGAGCCACAAAGCGAGACGGTCGCTTGCGATGTAAGTTTACTAAACATAGTAATGATTGCCGCGATGTAAATGTATTGTTTTCATAGCGTCAATAAAAAAGCGTTCGGGTTTCGGATCGGAAGCTTTGCCATTCCTTTCCTGCGGCGTCCTGTCGGGCGTGTGCGGGGGCTCTGGTTTCGTGGAGGAAACCTCAATCCGGGTGTCGGTCCTCGGAGAGGTAACGGCTGACCGATTCCGCGAGCTTCCGGCCGACGCCCTTCACGTCCGCAATTTCGTCGATCGACGCCTTTCGGAGACGATCGACCGAACCGAACTTCTGGAGCAGGAGCCGCTTGCGGTTGCCGCTGATCCCGGGGCAGTCGTCGAGCAGGCTCTCCCGCACCCGCTGCCGGAGCAGGAGCTGGTGATAGGCGTTGGCGAAGCGGTGTGCTTCGTCCCGCAGCCGCTGGAGGAGGCGAATAGCACCCGAATCCTTCGGAAGCTGGAGCGGGAGCGATTGGTGCGGCCGGTAGATCTCCTCGTTTTCCTTGGCGAGGCCGATGACGGGGATCGTCAGCAGCCCAAGCGCCTGAAGCTCCCGGAGAGCGGCGGAAAGCTGGCCGGCGCCACCATCGACGACGATTAGGTCGGGTCGGCGCATTCCCTCATCCAGGACACGCCGATAGCGGCGGCGTACCGCTTCGGCGATGCTGGCGAAGTCATCCTGCCCGGGCACCGTCCGAATCCGGTAGCGCCGATAGCTCCCGCGGGCGGGCTTGCCCTGCTCGAAGACGACCATGGAGGCGACCTTGTGAAGGGTCGAAATGTTCGAAATATCGAAGCACTCCATGACCTGCGGAGGGGCGGGAAGCCCGAGGGCGGCGGCAAGCTCCCGTAAGTCCTCGGCAGGGGAGATCGCCGACTCGTAGGAGCGAAGGAAGCGCTTGACGGGCTTGGTCGTCTGCCGAAGGTCTTCCCAGAGATTCCGGAGCTCGGCTGCCCGCTCGAAGTCCCACCGGGCAGCCGCCTCTTCCATCTTTTTGCGGATCTCCTCGGCCATCTCCCGGGACTTTCCCTCCAGGAAGTTGCAGGCGGATTCCACCCGGGCGCGGTACTCCTCCCGGGTCACCGTGCCGAGGCAGGGGGCGGAGCAGTTTTTGATGATCCGGTCGAGGCAATGCTTGTAGTCCCTCTCGCCGGGGACGAGGGGAGCGCAGGAGCGCAAGCCGAAGATCTTCTTCATCCAGTTGATCGTGGTCCGCAGGGCGCCGGAGGAAGCAAAGGGACCGAAGTAGCGGCAACCATCCTCCTTGCGCAGTCGGGTGATCTGGAAGCGGGGAAAGGGTTCCCGAAGGTTCGTCTTCACGAGCAGGAAGCGCTTGTCGTCTCGGAAGCTGACGTTGTAGCGCGGGCGATACTCCTTGATGAGCTTGCCCTCGAGAAGGATCGCCTCGGCTTCCGACCGGACGGTGTGATACTCGATCCGACGAGCGACATCGACCATCGCCCGAATCTTGCGGTTGGCCGCCGTGCCCCGGGATGGATGGAAATACTGGGCGACTCGCTTATGGAGATTGCGTGCCTTGCCGACGTAGATGACGCGGTCGAGACGATCACGAAAGAGGTAGACGCCGGGTCCCTGAGGAAAGTCGCGCACCGCTTTTTCAAGCTCTGGACGGGCGACGCTCATGGGGGTCACCGATAGAATGGCATGTTTTTGGGCTTCCGCCTATGGTAGTGTGACTCGTCGATGAAGAGAGGATGTCGGTTTTGGGGATTGGTGATCGTCACGACGTTTTGGGCAGCCCTTCCTTGCGTTTCACGGGCCGCGGAATCTCTTCCGGCCCGCAGCAGGCATGTCGAAGCGACGCTTCTCTCGGAAACGGATTCCGTTTCTCCGGGCGTCCCTTTCTGGATGGCCATTCGGCTGCGCATGGAGAAGGGTTGGCATACCTACTGGCGGAATCCGGGGGATGCGGGATCGCCCACGCGGATCGAATGGAAGCTACCCGAGGGCTTTCAAGCCGGACCCGTCCAGTGGCCGGTCCCGGAGGTCATTTCGGTTCCGCCCTTGACGAGCTACGGCTACGAAGGAGAGGCATGGCTCCTGGTCTCCATTACCCCTCCCTCGACTCTGGCGGTCGGGCAGACCGTGGCTCTTTCGGCGAACGTGAGCTGGGTGGAATGCGCGCAGAGCTGCATTCCCGGGAGCGCGAATCTCCAGCTCATTCTCCCGGCGACGGCGGCTCCGGTGAAAGTCGATTCGTCGCTGCGCGCGGCCTTTGCGCAGGCCCGGTCGGCCCTGCCGCAACCGCCTCCGAAGACGGTCCAGACCAGCGCCTGGGTGGAGCGCGGCAAGCTCCATCTGGAGCTCAAGAGTTCGGAAAAAAAGGCGGCGGTGTTGGAGGAACCTCGCTTCCTGCCCGCGCAGGAAGGACTGATCGTGGACAGCGCCGCGCAAACGTTTCGGCTGCGCCAGTTCGGCATCGTTCTCGAGATCCCTCAGCCGCCGAAGGCCACGCCGCTGCCGAAGAAGCTGGAGGGGCTGCTTCTTGCCCGGTCGACGGAATGGAAGGGGACGCGGAAGATCGCCTGGGCCTTGGAGGTGGAGAAGGTCCCGGTACCGGTCAGCCTCCGTTCCCTTCCCGCCTCCAAGGAGCTCTGGCTGGTCCTGGGCTTCGCTTTTCTCGGCGGCCTGATCCTCAATTTGATGCCCTGCGTCTTTCCCGTGCTTTCCCTGAAGGTGCTTCATCTGGTGGAGCGGGGGCGAGGGGAAGGCGGAGGCTCTTTCCAGCACGGGCTTGCCTTTTTGGTCGGGGTGGTCTCGTCCTTTCTGGCGCTGGCGGCAACCCTGCTGGTTCTGCGGGCGCGCGGGGCGGAACTGGGATGGGGGTTTCAACTCCAGTCGGCACCCTTCGTCGCGTTTCTGGTCGTCCTCTTCTTCCTGGTCTCCTTGAGCCTCTTCGGAGTCTTTGAGTTCGGAGCCTCCTTGGGGGGGATGGGAGACATTGCCGATCGGGTGCAGGGTCTTTGGGGGAGCTTCGGCAGCGGGGTGCTCGCCACGGTGGTGGCGAGCCCCTGCACGGCCCCCTTCATGGGGATGGCTCTCGGTTTCGCCCTGGCTCAGCCGATGTGGGTCGCCTTACTGGTCTTCGGCGCCTTGGGGCTCGGGGTTGCCGCCCCGGTCTTTCTCCTCTGCACCTTCCCCGTTCTGCTACGGCTCCTGCCGCGGCCGGGACGGTGGATGGAGGATTTCAAGCAGGTTTTAGGGTTTCCCATGATGGCGGCCGTCGTCTGGCTTCTCTGGGTCTACGGAAAGCTGCGCGGGATCGACGGCATCGGCTCGCTCCTCCTGGCTCTTGTCGCGGTGGGTTTCGGCGCCTGGCTCTTCGGAAGATATGCGAACCCGAGCCGTATGCTGCCGGTTCGGCTGGTGGCGGGGCTGATCGGAGTGCTCGTGGTCGGGGCGACGGTCGGGTACCTCCTGCGGGATGCGACCGCCCGGAAAGCGGAGGTGCCTTGGATTCCCTACTCGGCGGCGCGATTGAGCGAGTTGCGGGCCGAAGGGGTCCCGGTCTTTCTGGATTTCACCGCGTCCTGGTGCCTGACGTGCAAGGTCAATGAGCGGGTGGCTCTGGACAATCGGGAGGTCCGCAAGCGGCTTTCCGACCGGGGAGTGGTCTGGATGGTGGCGGATTGGACGAACCGGGACCCGGCGATCACGCAGGCACTGACCGAGCTCGGCCGAAGCGGGGTTCCGACCTACGTGCTCTACGGACCCGACCCGCAGGCGCAACCGAAGCTCCTGCCCGAACTGCTGACCCCGCGCCTTCTCCTGGACGAGTTCGACAAGCTCCCGAACCCGACGAGCGCCCGCGCGCCCGCGTTATCCTCCTCGCCGCAACCCGGGCCGTGAAGGGCATGGATCGTCAGGGGATGCCCGAGAAGGGACGGGCCTTTTTCCCGGGATTCGGCGTCTTCGAAACGCTCCGCGTCGAAAAGGGGCTTCCGCAATTCGTGGAGGAGCACTGGCGCACGCTCGGAGAGGCGGCAGATGCCTTGGGGCTGGTCCGCAAAGTCGATTTTCGGACACGGGCTCTCCACCTGCCGCCCGGGGGAACGGGTCGTTGGCGTTGGGTGGTGACATGGGAAGACCAGTGGGAGAGCTTTGCCGCGGAGAAGCCCTCGGCGCGGCCCGCCTTTTCTCTGGAACCGGCCCCCCAGCGCGTGGGTTCCGAGAACTGGGATGCACGCTTCAAAACGCTCAGCTACTTGACGCGCTGGCAGGCCCGGAGGTCGGTGGCGGCCGACGAGGCTCTTCTCTGCAACGAGAGGGGCGAGATCGCTTCCGGCGCTTGTAGCAATCTCTTCTGGGTCCGCGGAAAGTCGATCTACACTCCGGCTCGGGAGGCGGGCTGCCGCGCCGGGGTCGTTCGAGGCTGGGTCCTGGCACGGGCCAGGGTGGTCGAGGGCCGCTTCCCGCTGGCCGCGCTCGAAGAGGCCGAGGAGATCTTTTTGACCAACAGCTGGATTGGGGTCATGCCGGTCCATCGCTATCTCGGCCGCTCCTTTCCTGTCGGCCCGGTCTCCCGCCGGCTACGGAAGGCACTCCAAGGAGCGTTGCGGGACGGAATCGCCGGACCGCGGACCGGCTAAGGAGCCGGCTTTTCCCCCTTCAGGTCGGGCGTAAGCAGGGGCGAAGGCTCGGAAGGAGAGGGCTGCCGGTTCCTCTTGCGCTCGATCCCGAGCGCAATCCAGACGGAGATCTCGTAGAGGAGATACATCGGCGCCGCGAGGAGAAAGAGGGTGAAGGGATCGGAGGTGGGGGTGATGCAGGCGGCGGCGACGAGAATGACGACGATGGCATGCCGGCGGTAGCGCCGCAGGAGTTCGGCGCGAAGGATGCCGAAGTAGGTGAGCAGGACGACGACCAAGGGGAGCTCGAAGGCGAGGCCGAAGCCCACCACCATCTGGATGACGAAGTCGAGGTAGTTGGGCAGCGTCCACTGGGTTTCGACCCCGAGGTTGTGGCTATACTGGACGAAGAAGCGGAGGGTCTGGGGCAGGAGGCCGGCGTAGGAAAAGAAGCCGCCGAGGAGGAAGAGGAAGGCGCCGACGGAAAAGATGGGAAGAACCGCTCGTTTTTCCGTCGCGGTGAGCGCGGGAAGGAGAAACTCCCCGACGAAGTAGAGGATCGCGGGCAGGGAGAGGACGATCCCGGTCAGAAGGCTGATTTGGAGCTGGACCGAAAAGGGGTCGACGACGCCCAGGAAGCGCAGGATCTTGGCCGGATCTTCTCCTGCTTTCTTGAGGGGATCAAGGAGGAGCCCGAGGATGGGCTTGGTTTCCACGAAGCCGACGACGGCGGCCAGCGCCAGGGAGGCCAGCGCCTTGAAGATCATCCAGCGCAGATCTTCGAGATGCTCGAGGAAGGGCTTCTCGTCGGTGGGATGCATCGTTACGCAGGAGGGCTCGGGGGCGTAGGACAAGCCGCGTCGTCGTTCTCCCGGGCCGGTCTCCCGTAAAACTTCTTTCCCATCTCGATCTTGGGGCGCCCGCGGGCGGTCCGCCAGCGGTTGGCATCCCGCAGCGAGTAGAGGCAGCCGCAATATTCCTGCTGGTAAAAGCCTTCTTCGCGGGAGATCGAGATCATCCGCTCCGAGCCGCCGAGCTTTCTCCAGTTGCAGGTCCAGTAGGTGAGCCCGGGATATCGGGAAGCGGCTCGGACACCGGCTCCCGTAACCTGGTCGAAATCCTTCCACCGCGAGATGCCCAGGCTGCTCGTGAAGACGGGGAAGCCATGCTCGGCCGCGTAGAGGGCGGTTCGCTCGAAGCGCAGGTCAAAGCAGGCCGTGCAGCGTACGCCGCGCTCGGGCTCCCATTCGAGGCCGCGTACCCGGGCAAACCAGTTGTCGGGATCGTAATCGGCATCGACAAAGGGCACGGAGAGCTTTTGGGCAAAGGAAATGTTCTCCCGCTTGCGCAGCTCGTATTCGGGGCGCGGATGGATGTTCGGGTTGTAGAAAAAGACCGTGAGCTCGGCTCCCGTGGCCAGGATCCTCTCCATGACCGCGCCCGAGCAGGGGGCACAGCAGGAGTGGAGAAGAACCTTCCTCTCCCCTCCGGGCATCTCGAACTTCGGGGCAGTCGGCCGACGGCGCATTACCCAAAGCCAAGCTCGGAACGGATGGACTTGGCAAGAGGAAGTTGAGCGCGACTGCCCTCGTCTCCGGTTTCGATCAGGCGAAGGCGCGATCGAGACTGCGTCGCAAGGCCTCGAGCTGGGCCGAGAATCGCACGGGGTAGGGGGCCGCCACCGGGGTGAGGCCGCGCAAGTCCTCGGGAAGGGAGGCAAGGCTTCGTGCGGTCCTCTCTCGGGCGGCGTGCAGCGGCTCGGGAGGGGAGAGGCGCTCCCCACCCTTCATCACGGGGAGCAAAAGGGGCTCCCCGGGATGGTCCTCTCCGTCGAGAGCCACCAGGTCGGAGGCGATCTTGCCGGCGGAATCGTGCTGCCGGAAAACCTGCTTGCGCCCAGGCCAGGTTGCCTTGCCCTCGGAGCGCTTTCTCCGGGCCTTTCCCGCATACTCCTCAAGCTTGTAGACGCAGTCGAGGTAGGGCGCATCGGAGGAGGTGTCGAGGGAGGTGCCGACCCCGAAGCCGTCAATCGGAGCATCCGCCTGGACGAGTTCCTGAAGCCTTTCTTCGGCGAGGTTTCCGCTCGCGAAGATGCCGACGCCCGTCAAGCCCGCGTCGTCGAGGATCTGGCGGACATGGCGGGCATGGGCGTCGAGATCTCCGCTGTCGAGTCGAACGGCCAGCGGCCGGATGCCTCGTTCTTCCAGGCGAGGGATGAGGGCGACGAGCTTCCGGACGGCCTCTTCCGTGTCGTAGGTGTCGACGAGGAAGACGGCGCGATCGGGATTGGCCTCGGCGAAGCGAAGAAAGGCCTCCTCCTCGGAATCATGCGCCTGGATGAAGGAGTGGGCATCGTCCCGGAGAGCGGAATGCCAAAGAGCCTGCCCGCCAGAACCGTGGCGGTCGCCGAAAAGCCGGCCAGAAAGGCGGCTCGGGCCGCGTAAAGGCCGGCTTCGGCGCCAT
>JAQTUK010000077.1 GCA_028710285.1 Methylacidiphilaceae bacterium
ACGGGAGCGAGAAACGAGCATGCGATCTAGGGCGTGGCCCCATTCTCTTCTTCCGTTGCAGAGGGAGGCCATTCTTTTTTTGAGAGTTCGGCGCGTCCGGGGTTCCCATCGGGAAACCGCGACGAAGATGCGCGCCGCGCTTGGGCTTGGGACACGAAGTCCGGAAGAAGCCGGTTTGTTTTCGTCGGTTTTGCGCTAAGAGATTGGGTACGAGGACGATCCAGATGACCTAGCGCAAGAGGAGCGGAATTGCCGGCGTTGACGCTCGTGGCAGTTCCAGGCCTGCTCCAAAATAAAAGGCGATTCAACATAGGAGGAAGAGGGAGTCGTTTATGGCGGAAAAGTACAAGCGATGCGCTTCGGGAGAAGAAGCATTGGCGTTTGGGCGCGAACACAAGACGCGACTGGTCGACCTGAAGTTTTGCGATCTGCTGGGGACATGGCAGCACTTCACCGTGGGCATCGGCGAGCTGCCTGCGGAGGCCTTTGTGGAAGGGCTCGGCTTCGATGGGTCTTCGGTTCGAGGGTGGCGTGGTATCCAGGAGTCGGACATGCTGGTCATGCCCGATCCCTACACGGCGTTCATCGATCCGTTCATCGCGGAGCCGACCTTGAGCTTTATCTGTGCGATTTCGGATCCGATTACGCGCCAGACCTACGTTCGGGACCCGAGAAGCATTGCGCTGAGGGCCGAAGCTTATTTGAAAAGCACGGGTATCGCGGATACGGCCTACTTCGGTCCAGAAGCTGAGTTTTTCATCTTTGACGATGTCCGATACGAAAACCAGCCCAATGGATCGTTTTACGAGGTCGACTCGGTCGAGGGGATCTGGAACACCGGCCGGGACGAGGAACCCAACCTCGGACATAAAATCCGATACAAGGAGGGTTACTTCCCCGTACCTCCGGCGGATACGCTCCAGGACGTGCGGGATCAAATGGTCCTCGGCCTGGAAAGCCTGGGAGTCTCGGTCGAAAGGCAGCATCATGAAGTTGCGACGGCGGGGCAGGCAGAGATCGACATCCGCTTCAACACCCTTTTGCGGACCGGCGATGACATGATGCTGTATAAGTATGTGATCAAGAATATCGCCCGTCGATTCGGAAAGACGGCGACCTTCATGCCCAAGCCCTTGTACGGTGACAACGGCTCGGGGATGCACACCCATCAATCCCTCTGGAAGGATGGAAAGCCGCTCTTTGCCGGCAACCGGTACGCGGGTTTAAGCGAACTGGCTGTGCACTACATCGGCGGCATTCTCAAGCATGCCCCGGCGCTGACTGCGATCACCAATCCGACGACGAACAGCTACAAGCGGCTGGTTCCCGGTTTCGAGGCTCCCGTCAACTTGGCCTACTCGGCGCGGAATCGGAGTGCTTCGGTCCGGATTCCGATCTACTCTCCGAGTCCGAAGGCCAAGCGCGTCGAGTTCCGTACGCCCGACCCGGCGGCCAATGTCTACTTGGCCTGCGCGGCCATGATGATGGCGGGCCTGGACGGGATTCAAAATCGGATCGACCCGGGCGAGCCGCTGGAGAAGAACATCTACGAGCTTCCGCCGGAGGAATTGAAGAAGGTTCCGACCGTCCCGGACTCCCTGCGAGGAGCCGTCGAGGCGCTGGAGAAGGATCACGAGTTCCTGCTTAAGGGTGACGTTTTCACCAGGGACGTGATCGATACGCTACTGGAGTTGCGTAAAAAGGATCACGACGCTCTGCGGCTTCGCCCTCATCCGATCGAGTATCAGATGTACTACGACATCTAAGCCGGCGGCTTAGGCCGCGGGAAGATCGCAAGAAAGGAGAAGGCCGCGCCAAAAAGCGCGGTCTTCTTTTGCATACTCAGGAGAAGGTGCCAAACAAGGGCGGCACGGACCAGCCGTGCCGCCCTGTCGGGAATCGTTAGAGGAGGAAACGATTCGTTCGAGGTTTCTGTAAGGTTGGACGTTGGGCCCGAGGATTTCGTTCAAATCTCTTTTCCGGGCCCAGAGACGGTAGGCGTCGCCGCGTCACGCGACAGACGTCGATGGAGGAGCGTGCCGAAAAGCATCCCCCACAGCGTACCCCAGATTGCGCCTACGGCGACATCCGACAAGTAGTGCTGCTTCAGTTCCATTCGCGACCAGCAGACGCCGAGCGCGAGGAGGCCAACGGGGATGCCGATCCGCGGAAGCAGACGGATGACTGCGGCGGCGCTCGCGGTAGACGAGGCCGCATGGCCGGAGGGAAAGCCCTGAAACATGTGGATGCCCACCGGTCCGTACAACCCATCGGGAAGGTCGTTGTCCGGGCGGATTCTGCCGAAGGAGATCTTCATCTCCGGCTTTTGCCCGAGTCGGAGAATCGCCATTCGCGCTGTGGCGTAGGGCCGGGGTCGCCCGAAGGAGAAGCGGCCGGCATCCAGGGTGATCCCGGCGACCGAGGCGGCGAGGAAACTGGCCAGGGCAGCCAATCGGGCCCGGCGGCTTTTTGCGATCCGGCTCCCGACAAAGAATAAGATCGAGACGAGGATGCTTCCTGGGAAATAGTCGCCCCAGAAGCTGAACTGCTGCGCGATTTGTTCGAAGAGCGGACAGTCGATCTGCTGGATCTTCCGGTAAGCGGAAAAATCGATCGGAAAGGAAAGGACAAATCCGGCAGCAAGAAGCCCTGCGGAAAACGCGAGCCATGCGAGCCAGCGTTTCTTTCCGAAGGATGCCCCGCCGTCGACTCGACTCGCCGCATGACTTCCGGGAGCGCTCACCGGCTCGCCTCCCCCGAATGTGGCTGCGAAGGCGCGCGATCCCTCGCCTGCTGCCAGGCGGGCGACATCGACCGCAACCGCTCGATGACGCGTGAGTAGATTTGGCAAAAGATGTCCAGGTCCTCATCCGAAGTCTCCTTGCTCAGCGTGACGGAGACGGCGGACATCACCAGACGTTGCGGGATCCCGATTGCACGAAGTACATGGCTTCCGCGCAATGACTTGCTGATGCAACTAGGGCCCGCGGCAATCGCCACGCCTTTTAGGTCGCAGGCGAGCACTTGTGCCTCTGCTTCGGCGCCTTCCGCACTCCAAGCGAGTTGATGTGGCAGACGTTGCTCCCCCGGCGGAGGACCGTGCCAATGGAGCGCTGGGATCTCCCTGTGGATCGTCTCCCAGAGTTTCTGCGAAAGAGTGCGAAGGCGGGCTGCCGAGGCGGCCAGAGTTCCCGCGGTCAGCTCCGCCGCCTTGGCCGCTCCGACGATCCCCGGAAGATTCTCGGTGCCTGCGCGGAGTCCCTTCTCCTGTGATCCCCCATGAAGCTGCGGAGCAAGGGTGACTCCCTCCTGTTTGCACAAGGCCCCTACTCCCACCGGCCCCCCGCACCCGCGGAAATGGAAGGCAAAGAGCGGTACAGAGACTTGCCGCAGGTCGGTAGGCAGCCATCCTACGCTCGCCGTTGCATCGCAGAAGAGGGTTGTGCCAGCCTCCTGACAAATTCGGGCGATTTGCGGAATCGGCTGAATCGTGCCCGTTTCGCTGTTGGCCCATTGGACACAGACCAGGATGGTCTCGGGAGTCAGGGCCGCCGCGATCGCGGAGGCATCGACCCCCCCTTCCCGGTCAACGGGAACCCAGCAGATCTCCGCCCCCTGCCCGCGCAGCCAGTCGAGCGAGCGCAGCACGGCGACCGATTCAACCGGGGTGGAGAGGATGCGATTGCCCCGCTTGCGGTTCGCTTCATAGAAGCCTTTGAGGCCGAGATTGATGGCTTCCGTTCCCCCGGAGGTGAAGAAGATCTCCGAGGGAGAGGCGTCCAAAAAGGACGCAACTACCTCCCTCGCCTCTTCCAGGGCTTGCCGCGCCCGGGCACCCGCGCTGTGGAGGCTGGCCGGATTCCCGGCCTCCCGGAAAAAGGGGAGCATCGCTTCGAGCACCGCCGGATGGACGGGTGTCGCCGCTGCCGAGTCGAAGGAAATCACAGAATGGTGCCGCTGTTCCTAAGAGGCCGGCGAATCCGCCGGGGCGAAAGAGCCAGGTTTCTTCTCCACGGCGGAAGCATAAATCGGCCCAAACCAGGTGTCGACAAGGCAGAGTCCGAAAAAGAGGGCGAACGGGATCGTGTAAAAAAAGGACATGAGGATCGCGTTGAGCCCGCCGAGGAAGGCCGAGGCGATCAGAAAGTCCGCCCGTTTATTCCAAAACAGGCGGAAATTCTCCCGGTAATCGAGGGCGCAAGCGGATACGGCGGCGCCATCGAGCCAGCGACAGCAGGCGACCGCGCAAAACGGCACCGCGAGCCAGCTCCCGAAAGGGATGAAAAGGGAAAGCAGGTTGACGGGAAGCCCCAGGAGCCGGACGAAGAGTCCGTAGCAGGTCGCCACCCAGGCGAAGAGCGGCAGAAGCAAGGTCGTGAGCGAGATCGTGAATTTTACCGCGCCTTCCCGAAGATACTGTCGAAGGACACGACCGCTCCATTCCGGCAGCTGTTCCCTGCCGAACCGCGCTCTGCGCAGAACTTCGTAAGTAAACCCCAAGGCGAGCCAGAAGCTGCAGACATTGGTGATGAGAAGGCCGAGCAGGAGGGATTGGTGCTGCGTCCATCCGCCGATCGACTTCGGAAGCACCAACAAAAGGACTGGATTGATCAGCAGGAGGCCTCCGAGCACGATCTTGGGAAACCAGAACCGATCGGCAAACAGTGTGGCGAATCCAGTGCGAATGTCGCGAAAATAGCAGAGCTTCTCTCCCTTCCCGCGAGGTGAATCGATTCGATAATGCATGCTGGCTCTCCCTCCAAGGCGCAATGGGTAGATAGGGATCAATTGCCGGCCTCGTCAAGCCACTGCGTGACCGTGGAGATCTCGGCATCAAGATCCGGTTTCCCGCCTCGTCTCACCGACGCCCTGTCGTCGAAAGCTTCTCAAGCGCTTCTCCAAGGGTCGCAAGAAGGTCGCAGCCCGGCATACCCTTTCCGTTCCCTCGAAGCCGAAGACGCCGAAGAGCGTACGATAGCTCGACGTCGCCTTTGGCCCGCAAGGATAGACAAGCCCGTTCTTTTCCCGCTCTCGATAGAGCCGGGCCGCCTCTCCCAGGTTGTCTTTGGCGATCTCCCGAAGCACTCGGAAATAGGTCCGTGCCGCAGCTTCCTTTCGCCGCGCCGTCCATAGCTGCTGCTCCTGTAGCCAGCCGGTCATTTTATCCAGCAAGAAGAGCTCGGTCCGAAAAAGTTCCGCATGATTGCGATGGCAAAACGACCCTTGCGACCAGTCAGCCCGGTAGACCGCGCCGGCGGTCGGCGTCCAGGCAAAAAGAAAATTAGCCTGCAGCGCCCGCAGGTAGAGTTCGTTGTCCTCCGTTGCGCAACGAATCGAACGGTTCCATCCCCCAATGCGCACAAGCGACGTCTTACGCCAGAGGCCGGCAGCGACCTGCGGGTTTTTACGCTCGAGCCAGCGGACAATCGGGTCGGCGTCCCCCGCGTCTTCCGGCTGCCGAACCGGAAGCGGCTCCCCCCCTTTCCACGGCTCTTCGAGCAGAGGAGAAAGAATGGCGTCGGCATCCCGATTGGTGCACTCGGTCCACTGGCGCTCGATCTTCCATGGTTCCAAGTAGTCGTCGGCATCGAGGTATTGGATCCACTCCCCTTTGGCTTCCAGGAGAACACGGTTCCTTGCCGCAGCCGCGCCCTGATTGCTCTGACGAAGGACGACCACCCGGTCACGGTATCCCTCTAAAAGTTCCGGCGTTCGGTCCGTGGAGCCGTCGTCCACTACGATCACCTCCAGTGACCGAAGGCTTTGGGCTAAAACACTCTCGATCGCTTGCGCGAGGAAACGGGCTCCGTTGAAAACCGGAATTCCCACGGTAATCCGTGGCCTTTCGGGATGGGACATCAGCTTGCTTCTTTCTCCTGAGAGGGGTTCATCGCCAGGGAAGTTTCCGTCGCTTCCCCCTCCGGCTTCCAGCAGGGGATCACGGCTCGATTCGCAGGATCGCGATGATAGGCTCGCGTCGGCTTTCCGAAAATCAGGGGATCGAGCGCGGAGCCGACATCGAGGTAGATGTTCTCCTGGGAAACTCTCCAAAGAGCGTGGATGACCACCTTTCCGAGAGGCCCTCCCGCGATGAGAAAGAGCGCTCCCCGGGAAAGAGAGGCTTTCAGATCGAGGAGATCGAGAAGCTCCCGCTCTCTCCTCTTCCATAGCTTGACGCAATCCCCCGGAAGCGGAAGGAAATCGGATATGCCGAGAGCCTCCTCGAGCCGAGGGCGGGAAAGGCGGGCATTCCCCACGAAGATAATGGGCCGGCTCGACCGGCGGAACCGCGGGACGAACTCTTCCAGAAAGCGATCGTGATTCCCGTTGGCGAAGAGCGCGGCAAAGGTCAGGCTTTCCCGACGCCCGGCGGTGAGGCCGCGCACCAGATCGTGCATCCACGGGCTCATGTCCCAGGAAGGAAGGCCATAGAAATAGGAATCATCCCGGATTCGGAGCGACTCTCGAAGAGCCGACCGGAAACGGAGATCCTTACCCGGCCGGTATTCCCATTCGTGCTTGCATCCGACCGGCTGATTGGCCAAGACGCGCGCTTCCCCATCGTTATAGCGAGCAAAGGCAAACGATTTTCCGGAATCGAACAGGTCGAGAAGCTCGTCGAAATCTCTCTGGAAGTCCTGCGTCATTTGCGAGCCCCTCCCAAGGCGGCAGGCCGCCAGTGGCCGACGGAGAGAATCCGTTCCTTCGGGCAGCCTTCTCCCCTTCCCGCTGCCGCTGCCCGAATGGCGCCATACTTTCCCCAGCGCTCCTTCCAGGAACTTCCGCGCCCGGCGATCGGCCAAGCCAGGCTGAGCAGGAACAGCTCCCAGGTACTCTTCACCCATTGACTGATCCGAATCCACCGAAGCGCATGCGCCGAATAGTGCTTTCGGTAAAAGAGATATTCCCCATCCAGCTTCCTTTGCCAGTAGTCCCGAGGGCTCGTGCCCCCCTCGCTATGGCGGCCGATATGAAGCGCCCGCACCTCCGTGAGGCAGGCAAGCCTTAAGCCGAGTCGGCGCACGCGAAGGCAGAGATCCTGGTCTTCTCCGTAGAGAAAGAAGTCCTCGTCAAATCCCCCGACCGCGGCCGCGGTTTGCGCGCGCAGAGCGAGGCAAGCGCCCAAAAGGGCCGCCAGCTCCCCAGGCAGGGTGCCGAGCTCCCCTCTCGTCCAACGTTCGTTGGGATAGGCAAGAGCCGTGCTCGGCTGGCCGGAACCGTCTTCGTCGTAGAGGGCCGGCGCGGCCACCCCGAGAGTTCGGTCGGCGCGCAAGCAAGCGGCCAGCCTTGCCACCGCATCCGGATCCGGAAATCGGAGATCCGGGTTCACAAAAAGAAGAATCTCTCCCCTTGCCTCCCGCATTCCCTGGTTGCAGGCTCGTGCGAAACCAACATTCTCAGGATTTCTCCAAAGCCGAATCTCCGGGTAGCTCCCCGCAATCCAATCCGCCGTCCCGTCTCCGGACGCATTGTCGACGACGAGAATCTCCAGTCGAATTCCCTCTTGCGCCTGAAGGGACCGGAGGCACCCGTCCAGCACTGGACGGCTGTTGTAGGTCACGAGGATCGCGGATACGTCAATCGACTCCCTCACTGGTCGGCGCTTAGGGTGAAACGAGGAGGAAGCTCTGTCAAAGACAAAGCAGGGGAACCGGATTGCTTGCCTAGGGACCCGGTCGCTTCCTCCCTCGCCGCTGCCGCTCCGCAGGCGTATCTTTTCTCATGGATCCGAAGAGGGTACCCCTGCCCCGTCCCGTCATCCTTACCCTCGGCCACGGCACTCGGTCCTTGGAAGAGTTCGTGCATATCCTGAAGACCCACGAGATTCAACGGGTCGTCGACGTCCGGACAATTCCCAAGTCCCGGCACAATCCGCAGTTCAACAAGGAGACCCTTCCCGCAGCCCTGGCCGCCCACGACATCGGCTATGAGCACCTCGCTTCCCTCGGAGGCTTGCGCCGTCCAAAGCGGGATTCTCCCAACGGAGCCTGGCGAAACGCAAGTTTCCGAGGCTTCGCCGACTATATGCAGACCCCGGAGTTTTCCTCGGCGCTCGATCACCTGGAAGATCTGGCCAGGAAGAGCCGCCTCGTCCTGCTCTGCGCGGAAACGGTCCCCTGGCGCTGCCACCGTTCGCTCATTGCCGACGCCCTGGTGGCCCGCGGACTTCCCGTGCATCATCTCCTGGACGCCACGCATGGCCAACCGCACCAACTCACTCCCTGGGCGCGGGTTGCGGGCCGGCAAGTGACCTATCCCTCGTCGGAGGAGGATCCGGCCAGGCCGCCAATTCCACGGCACACCCGTTAGGGGACAAGGCGCATTCGGCTGGCGCACGGTCGACTTCCGCGGACCTGCTGCCCAGCCAAACGGGTGCCCATGGGCGGATGGAAAACCTTCCCACGCCGGATGCGCGACGAGCCCCGATCGTCTAACAGAGAATAAGGGAGAAGCCCTTTCCGTGGAGCCGAGCTGGATTTGGCTTCCCGATCAACCAAACAAGATGGAGGAGTCCATGCCGGAAGAAGCCAAGAACCCCGAAGAGAAAAGAGCCAACCCAATGCAGGATCCGGCACAACCGGTGCCAGTCCCATTGGACGTGAGGACGATCCAACCCGGGATGCCAGCCGACCAGCGCGGCCAGCAGGAGAGCGATTGGGCTAGCCTCGCCAAGAAGCTCGACGAAATCCAAAAAGATCTGGGCAACCTCCGAAAGGAGATCCGCGATCTCCGTGTGGAAAACCAGGGGTTTGCCGACCTCCGTCGCCAGGAGGTCCAAGCGGAGCGTCCGCAAGAGCCCCCCGATTCTAAACCACCCAAGGAGTGGGACGAGTACGCCATTTCCTCGCCCGGTCCCTATGCCAAGGGAAAGACTCATTTCTCCTCGTCCCATCCTCCCGCCAGAGAACATCAATCAGAGGAGGGCCCAGAAAGAACGACCCCGATGCAGGCTCGCGACGCTCTCCGCCACCTTCGGGAAGAGTCCCGACAAATCGGTGGGGAAGCTCCGCACGAAGAAAAGCAGCTCGAAAAGGAATTTGGCCAGCTGCAACATCACCGGAAGGGTTTTTTCGAGCAGACCACGAGGGTGGTCAGGGATGTTGCCAAGCTTCAGCAAGACCAGCGCCTCCACCCCGAGCGGGTTGCCAAGGACGAGGAAAAGCTGCACCACGACTGGCAAATCCTCCGCAAGGACAAGGAAACCATCCGACACGACTCCCAATCCCTCCAGCATGATGCGGCCCGGTTCGGCAAGGAGCATCCCGAGCTGCGAAAGGAGGGAGACGTCCTGGCCAAGGAGGCCCATCGCGAAGGGCGCGACCTTCCCCCCGTTCATGCCGACCCCTCGTCCCGTCATGGCTTCCATCCGCCGAGCCATGCCCAAAAGGCGATGGAAGCCCTTCGCGAAAAAGCCAAGGAGGCTCATTCCCCCACCTGTCTCATCGTCACCCAGGCTGGCCGGCACGTCCACATCTTCGAAAGCACCCGCAAGGAGCTTCTGGCCCTGCACACACGATATGGCGAAGATCTCGTTCGCGCCCAGAAAGACCAAGCCCTCCATCCGGAGGAGTGGAAGCGGCTTCGTGACGACCGCAAGAGACTGACCCACGATCAGGCGGCGATCCACAAGCACGAGGAGATTCTGGGGAGAGAATCCCACGCGATCGGCGCCTTCGCCCAGGAGATCGGCAAGGAAGACCCATCCCTGCGCAAGGACGCCCGGAATCTGAACAACCAGATCCAGGCCGAGAGCCGGGATGCTCACCGCTTCGTCCCCTACGTTCCCCCCCGGCATCCTCGCGGAGGAGACCGGGACCGCTGATCCAATCGCCCCTGCCCGACTGAGACCGGTCGGGCAATGGGGACGTCACGCGCCCAGAGAGCTCGGTCCGTCAGGGCATCGTGGGCACCTGCCGCAATGTGCCGAAGTCATACTGGAGGGCGACCCACCCTTCGTAATCCTGATACCAGCCGGTTTGGGAATGGATCGAGGCGACTGCATCCGGATTGAGGCCTTCCACCGTCGAGCTGGTCGGAGCAATGAAACGGGTCGCGTATCCTAGGATCCAATTCCAGTGGGGGACGATCCGGATGGCGACCCCCGCCAGCACCTTCGTCGAGGGGGCATAGGTAAAAACCGTCTGGCCGGGGGCGACCAGCTCGGCACCCGAAGGACTGACCGCCGAATTCCCGCTCGTCCAGGAAAAGGCGACCCCGGCGGTAGCTCCGAGGAAGGGCACGAAGCGGGTGGGATTGGAGATCATGACCACCCCGCCGATCTCCGGGAGAAACGTCCGGCTGGAGCCGCTGGAAGCGGTAGGTCCGGCCGAAGAAGGGCTGTAGGAGAGAGCAGAGGAACTCATTTCCGCGTAGTTGAGGATCAGGAGCACCCCGGGAATCGCCTTCCACTTCCCGTCCCGAGTCAGTGGCAAGCCGGCGTCCATGAAATTGTAGCCGAGATAGGGGCCGGCGAAGATGCCGGTGTGGGACTGAGAAGCGCCATGGGAGCTTTGCGGGCCTCCCGGCGTCTGGGCGATTCCCGAAACCTGCTGCGAGGACGGCCATGCGCCCCCGAAGAAGCTGCCGACCACTAGCCCCTTGGTCCAACTCTCTTCGGGATCCGGAGAGCGGAGCAGCTTGAGCCGCGCCGCCGACTTCTCCACCGAGGGCTCTTCGATGGAAAGCTCCTCGCTGGCAAGCGGGCCACCCACGGAGAGAAACGGAACCGACAAAGCCCAAAACGCTGCCCCAACCGCGGCGATCGAAAGCCTTCCCCTGCCTAGCTTGCGCGTTGCCATGTTGGTTGGGCCAGCGCACGTTGGCGGAAGGAGAGATCCCTGTCAATGCCACGAAACGGAGTCGAAGGCCAGAGCGGACCTGCGATCTACCCACTCCTTCCAGTCGCCGATCCACTATGCGCCCCACACCGGTCCTCCACCTCTTCAGGACCCTGGGCCGGGATCGAAGCGCTGATTGCTCAATGGTGGAAGCGTCGGGCGTTGAATCCGGATAAATCCGTACCCTGTTGCCTGATGGCAAGCGGTACAGGACTGAGAAAGCTCATCGTAGGTCTTG
>JAQTUK010000078.1 GCA_028710285.1 Methylacidiphilaceae bacterium
TTCTTCCGGCGTATCGCCAACTGCTTCCTCCCATTCCTGCTTGGTGACCGGGCGGCGATCGTAGCGGTCGGCACGCAGCCGCTCCAGCCGCTCACGCATGGCCTGGGTAATGGCATCCTTGACATCCTCCCCGGCCTGAACGCTGGAGATTCCTACTGCGCTCAGTTGAGGCATTGAGCCTCACATGAGTCGCTTCGGTGGGTTCCTGCTGCTGGCGACCAATGCCGCTCACTTCACAGGCGATCCGGGCGTGTCCCGCCCTTAGAACTTTCACGACGCGATCTTAGCCCGCAATCCTGTTTGTGTCCAACACTTAGTACGCGCTATCCTTCCCCGCCCTGAACGGCGGGGCAGGCCCGCGCACCGGGTCAGGGTCTCGCCAGTCAGGCGGGACAACTCCCGCGCCAGCCGATCCGCTTCCTCTGTCTTGATACTCAAGGCCATGGCCAGCCTCCTTTCTAGCCTCGAAACGCAAGGAGCCCGCCGGGCGTATCGCTCACGTATGCGCCCAAGCACCTCTCCCGCAACCCATTGACTCATCTTCCTGACCCCGTCGTTCTTCGGTGTCATTTTTATGAGTCAACGACCCTCTTTTGCCCGCCCCGCCTCCCTCCGCTTCGGTGTCAAAATTGATGAGTCAATTCGGAGACAACTCGCTTTGCAAAAGAAAACGTGCGCTTGCGCCCGTCTCATCGTAAGTTCTGTTACTTTATGCCGTTTCGCAACCTAGCTCTCAGTTCCCCCATTCTCAAAGCCATCCACGAAGCCGGATACACTGAGCCGACCCCGATTCAAGCGGCGGCGATCCCTCCCATCCTCGCAGGTCATGACCTCATCGGCATCGCCCAGACCGGCACCGGCAAAACCGCCGCCTTTTCCTGGCCCATCTTGACCAAGCTTTCTGAACAGCCCCACTCCGGCCCCCGACGCGCCCCGCGGGCGCTCATCCTCGCGCCGACGCGGGAACTGGCCGCCCAGATCCAGGAAAACCTCCGGGCCTACGGGAAGCATCTTTCTCTCAGAACGGCTTCGGTCTTCGGGGGAGTGAGCGAACGTCCACAAATCGAAGCGCTTCGCTCCGGCATCGATCTTTTGGTCGCCTGCCCGGGCCGTCTCCTCGATCTTCACGGCCAAGGCTATGGGGACCTTTCGGGGATTCGCTACCTGGTCCTCGACGAGGCCGACCGGATGCTCGACATGGGCTTTCTGCCCGCCATCCGGCAGATTCTCCGGAAGCTGCCTCGGGAGCGCCAGACTCTCCTCTTTTCCGCCACCCTCTGCCCCGAAATCGAATCGCTCACCCGGGAGTTCCTCCGTTCTCCCCGGACGGTCGAGATCGGCCGCCGCGCCAACCCGGCCGAAACCGTCACCCAGTTCGTCTACGAGGTAGCCCCCCATCTGAAAACGGCCCTCCTCTCCCATCTCCTGAAGGATCCCAAGCTCGACACGGTGTTGGTCTTCGCCCGCACCAAGCATCGGGCCGATCGGCTCGCCCGTCAGATCGAGCAGACCGGGGTCAAAACGGCCACCCTCCATTCCAACCGCTCCCAAAGCCAGCGGATGCGGGCGCTTCGGGATTTCAAGGCGGGTGCCGCCCGCGTGCTCGTGGCCACCGACATCGCGGCTCGCGGAATCGACGTCGACGGCATCTCCCACGTCATCAACTTCGACCTTCCCCAAAATCCGGAGGATTATGTCCATCGGATCGGCCGGACCGGCCGCGCCCACGCCATCGGCGATGCCATCAGCTTCGTGACCCCGGAGGATCGGGGCCCGCTCCGCTCCCTCGAGCGCTTCCTCGGAAGGGGCATCCCGCGCAAGCAGGCCGAGGGCTTCTCTTACGACGTTCCCGCCCCCGCACTGGACCGGGAGCCGCAGCCACAAGCCCGCTCCGAGCGGCCGTTTTCCCCGAGGAGATTCGGCCGTCCCGGGGGAAGAGCACCCCGGCAGCGCCGCTCCGCCGTCTAGCCGACACCGCTGGCGTCTTGGGTTCCCGCCGCGAGGAGTCGGGGAGCATGAGGCGGAACAGAGGCACACAAGCCGCGCATGTCCGTCCGACGCCGCAGCAAGCTTGTCGAAAGATTCGGTCTAGAGTCTACTAGGGCTTACCGCCGAATTCGAAGGGGCAACCATCCATGTTGAGCCCGGAAGCACGCGAAGCTCTTTTTTCCGATCTCGAGTCAGATCGGGTCGAGCGCAAGAGGTCGGCCGCCGACCGGAGCGCGATCTGCCAGGCGGTCTGCGCCTTCGCAAACGACCTTCCCGGCCACGGCAAGCCGGGCGTGATCTTTCTCGGGGTCGAAGATGACGGGACCTGTGCCAACCTGGGGATTACCGACCAGCTCCTCCGAGAGCTGGCCCAGATCAGGGATGACGGAAGGATTCTGCCTTTTCCCAACCTCACGGTATCGAAGGAGCAGATTCAAAATTGCGAAGTCGCGGTGATCGAAGTTCTCCCGTCGGAAAATCCGCCGGTACGGTTCAACGGCCGGGTCTGGGTTCGCGTGGGACCTCGCCGGGCCCAGGCGACGGCGGAGGAAGAGCGGCGGCTCATCGAAAAACGTCGAGCGGGGATTCTCTCGTTTGACCAGCAGCCCGTCCCAGGAGCAACGCTAGACGAGCTCGATCTGGACAGTTTCCGCAGCCTCTATCTTCCGCACGCGGTCTCTCCCGATGTCTTGGCGGCAAACGGCCGCCCCGTCGAGGCACAGCTTCGCTCGCTACGGCTCTTGACTCTCGATGACCGCCCGACGGTCGCCGCGGTCCTTTTCTTCGGCAAGGAGCCTTTGCGCTATCTGCCGGGCGCTTACCTCCAATTTGTTCGCTTCGAGGGCGCGAAGATCACCGACCCGATTCGCCACCAAGCCGATCTAACCGGCGCCCTTCCGACCATTCTGCGTCGGCTCGACGAGGTCTTGGAGGCCAACATCTCGATCGCGACCGAAGTGCGAACCCCTTTGGAAGAACGGCGGCCGGATTATCCGCTGGTGGCCCTCCAGCAGGTTGCCCGCAATCTCCTGATGCACCGCACCTACGAGAGCACCAATGCGCCTTGCCGGATTTATTGGTTTTCCGATCGTATCGAATTCGACAGCCCCGGCGGCCTCTACGGTCGGGTCAATCCGGAAAACTTCGGCAAGGGAGCCACGGACTATCGCAATCCCTTGATCGCCGAAGGCATGAAGGTTCTTGGCTACGTGCAGCGCTTTGGCTTGGGAATCCCGCTCGCCGAAGAAGAGTTGCGGAAGAATGGCAATCCCCGACCGGAATATTGCTTCGAGCCCACCCGCCTGCTTACGACCCTTCGGAGGCATCGATGAAGATTCTTGCCTTCTTCAACAATAAAGGGGGCGTGGGGAAGACCTCCCTGGTCTACCACTTGGCCTGGATGTACGCCGACCTGGGCTGGAAAGTGATCGCGGCGGATCTCGACCCGCAGGCGAACCTTTCCGCCATGTTCTTGGACGAGGACCGGCTGGCGGAGCTCTGGCCCGATGCCGCTCATCCCGAGACCCTCCTCGGGGTGATTCAGCCGATCCTCAAAGGCACGGGGGATATCGGGACTCCGCATGTGGAAAGGATCGAGGATGTTGGTCTCCTCGTCGGCGATCTCGGCCTTTCCGCCTTCGAAGACAACTTGTCCGACGCTTGGCCCCGCTGCCTCGACGGCGACGAAGCCGCGTTTCGTCGCATCTCGGCCTTTTACCGCGCCTTCGAGAAAGCAGGAAAAGACCAGGAAGCCGACGTGATCCTGATCGACGTGGGCCCAAACTTGGGGGCGATCAACCGAGCCGCGATCATCGCAGCGGAGCACGTCGTGATTCCTTTGGCCCCGGACCTTTTTTCCCTCCAGGGCTTGCGCAATCTCGGGCCGACCTTTCAGAGATGGCGGGAGGGCTGGCAGGAACGGTTAAGAAAAAACCCCGATCCCGATCTCTCGCTCCCCGGCCCGGCCATGCAGCCGGCTGGCTACGTGGTGATGCAGCATGCCATGCGCCTCGATCGGCCGGTCAAAGCCTATGCGAAGTGGATGGCGAGGATCCCGAACGAGTATCGCCGGGCGGTGAGGAAGGAGGACGCCGCGGAGGACGTTCGAGTCGAGAACGATCCTTACTGCCTGGCCACCCTCAAGCACTATCGCAGCTTGATGCCGATGGCGATGGAGGCGCGCAAGCCGATGTTCTTCCTCAAGCCCGCCGACGGGGCGATTGGTTCCCATTGGTGGGCCGTCCAAGACTGCTACCAGGATTTTCGGGCACTCGCTTGCCGGATCGCCGACCGCTGCGGCTTTGCGAGGTCCTCTATGGCGTCCTGAGAGTCGATTTTCCCTTTTCCTGGAGGACGACCCTCTCCTGTTCGAGGATCGCTCGGAAGGACTCGCTCGCCTCGGCCCAGTCCAGCAGATCGACCTTCCAGGGCAAATCCGATGCCGAAAAGGCTTCGGCCAGCTCGGCCAGCCGCGCGATTCCCATCGGACCTTGCCCCAAGATCACCAGGTCCAAGTCGGAGTAGGCCCGTTGTTTCCCTCTCGTCCGGGAGCCGAAGGCCCAGACCTCACACTCCGGCACATACCGGCGGAGCAGGGTGCGGATCGTCTCCCACTCGACGGGGGAAACGGCAATCGGTGGCTTCTTTTCTTCCCCGCTCACCGGAGCCTCTCCTGGAGCGCACCAAGCAGATGCTCGGCTTCCTCGAGAAAATCGGGGATCCGTGCCACGACTCCCCGAGCGGCCTCGTCTTCGTACGTGTGGCTCGTCCTCGCCCGCATCTCGCGAAAGGTTCGCCACAGAGGCCAATCCCCTCGCAAGAGCCCCTGCTCCTTGGCCGTTCGGATCACAAGTCGGCAAAGACCATCGTCCCGACCTCGGCGGGATTGGGAGCCGTTTCCGCCAGGTAACGGCGGAGAGTCTTATGCGAGAGCTCATAGGTGAACTCGAAGCGTTGAATCAAGCCGTCGCGCACCTGGAGATCGCTCCTCTCTCGCTGGTAGCGTTCCCAACCCTCCTTGAGCCGGGCAACCGCTTTTTCCAATGGCTCGGTTGAGAGCATCCCGCTTTCCCATGCGCCTCTCCTCGCGGAAGAGGCTTCTGGCTCACCGGTAGACTCGTAAATTCCGGAGACTTACCCTCGCCACCATGGCCACCCCCATTCGCGTTTCGCCTACCGTCCGGCCCGATCCCTGGCCACCTGCTCGTGGATCCAGGCGTAGGTCCGGGAGATCCCCTTTTCCAAGGGCTGCCCGGGCGCCCAGCCGAGCTTTTCCCGAATGAGCCGGTTGTCCGAATTCCTTCCCCGCACGCCCAGCGGTCCCGGGACGTTCCGGATTGAGATCTTCTTTCCGGCCACCCGAGCGATCATCTGAGCCAAGTCGTTGATCCGGATCATCTCCTCCGAGCCCACGTTGACCGGCCCGGGAAAATCGGAGCGCATCAGCCGGATGCTCGCCTCCAGGCACTCGTCGATATACAGGAAGGAGCGGGTCTGCTGGCCATCCCCCCAGACGTCGATCCCTCCCCCGTCGGGAATTTCCGCGATCTTCCGGCAGAGCGCGGCGGGAGCCTTCTCCCTCCCTCCCTTCCAGGTCCCCTCGGGGCCGAAGATGTTGTGGTAGCGGGCGACCCGCACCTCCATCCCGTAGTTCTTCGCAAAGGCGAGGTAGAGACGCTCGCTGAAAAGCTTTTCCCAGCCATACTCGCTGTCGGGCGCCGCGGGATAGGCGCTCGCCTCCGAGCAGAGGGGATTCTCCGGGTCCTCCTGGTTGTAGGCCGGATACATGCAGGCGGAGGAGGAGTAGAAGATCCGCTTGACCCTCCGCCTCCGGCAGGCATCGAGCATGTTCAGGTTGATCGTGGCCGAATTGTGCAGAATGTCGGCATCGTGCTCCCCGGTGAAGACAAAGCCCGCCCCGCCCATATCCGCGGCAAGCTGGTAGACCTCGGCAAAGCCCCGGTCGACCACCAGCCGGCAGAAATCGGGCTCCCGCAGGTCTCCCAGCAGGAAATCGTCCGCCTCGGTCGCGGCGAATTCCGGAAACTTGAGATCGACTCCCCGGACCCAAAAGCCCTCCCGCTTGAGCCTCCTGACCAAGTGGCTCCCGATGAACCCTCCCGCTCCGCAAACCAGCGCATCCGGCATGATTCCTCCTTTTCGATCGTTGTTCGGCTCTTCTCTTCTGAGGCTAGACCGCCCGCTGGTCAAGCCAGAGGAAGCGAGATCGCCCATTCCCATGCTCCCGCCGGCATCACCCGTTTCCTAACCGATGCGCGCCGGCCCCCAGGCCTATCCCGCTCCTTCGGTCGCGGCGTTCGGATGGCAGAGCTCCTCGAGGGCCCGCTCCATCCGGGAAAGAGCCGCTTCCCTTGACCATCGGGCCTCGGCATACCTCCGGCCCGCGATCCCCATTTGACGCCGCCGCCCGGGATCTCGCCAAAGGTCCAAGACGGCCTCGGCCAGCGCCTTGCCCTCTTCCGCCGGTACGCTCACGCCCGCCCCCGCTTCCTCTGCCACCCGCGCCACTTCGCTTCCCGGGCTTACCGAGACGACCAGCGGCCGCCCCGCCGCCAAAAGCGTCATCACCTTCGAGGGGAAGACGATATCCCCGACCTCCCGCTTCTGGGTGACGAGGCAGAGATCCGCCGCAGCCAGCATCCGCTGAAACTCCTCCTGCGGCAGAAGGGGGATGAAGACGAGGTTCTCCAGCCCCATGGCGCGAGCCTGCTCCTCAAGACCCGGTCGGGCCGCCCCGTCCCCGACCAGCAAGTAGAGAATTTCGGGATGGGCCGCCGTCGCCCGAGCCGCCTCCAGGACGACCTCCAAGCCCTGCTTGATCCCCATATTGCCCGAGTGGACAACGAGGAACCGATCCCGCCATCCTCTCTCCTCACGGAAAGCTCCGGTCCCGGTCTCCCAGGGGATCGCAAAGAGGCTCGGGTTGGCCCAATCGGGAAGAAGCAGGACCTGTTCCGGGGAGAAGCCTTTCTCGAGGATTCTCCGCCGCATCCCGCCGGTCAGAGTGGCCACCCTTCCCGCTCCCGCATAGGCGGCCTTCTCGATCCCGTAGAGCGCCGACAGAAAAGGTCCTGGCCGGAGCATTCCCAGATCGCGCGCCGCATCGGGCTGGAGATCGGCGACATGAAAGAGGTAGGGCACGCCCCAAAGGCGGGAAAGCAGCCGGGCCGCCATGCCCAAGGCCAAGGGGGGAGAGACCACATAGAGAACCTCGGGCTTCCGGGAGCCGAAGGCCCGCAGCGTCGCCGAGGCGACGAAGCTCGCCTCATGGAGGATCCGCTTCTTGGCGTTGACCCGCTCCGGCACGTAAAGAGGCGAGCGGAGGATGCGGACCCCGTTGCGCTCCTCGGAAACGAAACCCTTGCCCCGGTACTCCTTCGCCACCCGCCACTGGGGGTAGTAGGGAAGCCCCGTGACCATCGCCACCTCATGACCCCGGCTCGCCAGATATTCGCAGCGACCCGTGTTGAAGACCGCGATTCCGGTCTCCTCCGGCCAGTAGTTGATGCCCAGGAAAACAATGCGCATGGTTCTCATCCTCGTATCGCCGGATCGAAGCAGGCCCGCCACAAGACAGCGCTTGCTGGCGGACGCGGGCATCCTACGCCCTTTTCCCCGTTTGGCGAACTCATTGCGGAGCCGCTCGTTCCCAAAACCCCAGGGACCTTCGCTCCTCGATCCGCGGGACACCGCCCGGAGCTCTCGGGGCCATCCTCTACGGCCCCTTCCACCGGTTCGACAAGCGTTTTTGAGCAGGTCGACAAGCGAATCGACAGCCTCCGCGCCGAGAGGCGGCCGGCACCGCCGGGAAGCGTCTTCCGCCAGGCCACCTCTTCGAATCCGAGCGGAATGTGCCCACGCAGACGCGAGAAAAAGAAAGATTTTGAACGCCGTCGCAGGAAGCCGCGTCGAACCCATCAGAAACCTCGAACGAATCGTTTTCCTCCTCTAACGATTCCCGAAAGGACGGCGCGGCAAAAACCGCGCCGTTCCTTTTTAATCCCTAGACCTTTGCCAGCGGGCGTACCTGGAGGAAGCTGCGCGGAAGTCGGAGAAGCGCGCTCCCAGCGTCGAAGACAGTTCCAACGGATCGTCTGAATGACCAGGGCTCTGCCTGCGGGGCCCATTCCGATTGCCCGCCCCAGTCTTTCGCACTATGAATAGGAGGAGTATGGATTGGCCCCAGATCCTTACGCTGCTCGGAGGACTCGGGGGCATCCTCTACGGTCTCTTCCACCAGTTCGACAAGCGCTTCGAGCAGATCGACAAACGAATCGATGACCTCCGCGCCGATACGACCAGCCGTCTCGAACGGATCGAGCGGCTCCTCGAACGTCTCCTGAAGCCGGAGCTGAGCCGCTAAACGAGCGGAACGAGAAGCCTCTCTTCCAAGGCCGGCACCCTGGGAAGCCATGCGGAAGGCATTCGCGTAGGCGGGAAAAAAGAAAGATTTTGAACGCCCGCACGGGAAGCCGCGTCAAACCATATAGAAACCTCGAACGAATCGTTTTCCTCCTCTAACGATTCCCGAAAGGACGGCGCGGCAAAAACCGCGCCGTTCCTTTTTGAGGCTATCCCAATTTCGTGATTGATTGGCCATCCAATCTCCCCCGCTTCGATCATCCTCGCCAGAGTGGAAATATCGACCCCGTAATTCTTTTCCGATTCTTCCCGTTCGATTGATTTTTGCCTGTACTCGGCCTCCGGTGGCGACTCCATGACGATGAATGCCGGAGGTGGCGGGCTCGGGCGTATAGAATCCAAGCTCGAAGTTCCTGATGGCGGGTGTCGGCGTCTTCCTTGCGAACTTGGGGCGGCTGTTGCCATGCTTGCGGGCGCCCTCGGCAAACAGAATCTTCGCCCGCAGGGCCTCGAAGGAGTAGCCTCGCCCCAGTCGGTTCATCACCCTGATGAGGGTTTGAGCAGATCCCTGGCGACGTATTTCACCTGGCCCCGTCCGTCGAACCTGCATAGGTAGGTGGTCACCGTTTTCTTGTTACAGTCCTTGAGGATGTCCACCACGGTGTCGTTCTGGACGTTGGCCACCACGCACCGAGGGCGGATCAAGGGGATTTCGTCGATGCTCATCCACTTGGGTGTCTCGAACCGGATATGAGCTTCCAACTCATCGATGTAGTCCCGGAAGACGGACCTCACCGTGGTATCGGTGACGCCGGCTTCAACAGCCACGGAGGCGAAGGCACGTTTGATGGACTGCTGACCGATCCATTTCACCAATCGGCGGGTCATCAGGCGTTTTTCGTCTGCTTCAGGCGGCGATTCATCGAAGGTGAGGCTCCACAGCCACGGCAGCGATAGCGCCTCGTGTCCACGTAGATGCCCACCCGCTTGCCGTGCATGGGAAGATCGCGAATCCTCTGCTCGCGACGGCCGAAGCCTTCGATAGGTCGTCGGGCAGCATCATTACCCCATGCCGCGCGTGGACGCGGAACAGCATGCTCGGTGTGGCATAGGGAAACCAGTGTGGTCGTAAACGAAGCGGCTTTCGATTTTCGGCGCTGCGTCCGATTCTTGCTCCAGACTCGGACGTGCTCCGGTTGAAGAGATGCTTGCCATGGAAAAAGAGACACGGCCCTGCCGGGAGGTGAGGAGCGCCGCAGTGATAATGGCGGCCAGACTGCCGAGCCTCCCGACCCGCGCATCATCCGCATTGCCGAGGCGATCGGACGGAAGCTGGCGCGGGACCATATCCGGCGGATGCGAGCGGCCAATGACAATCAGCCCGGAGGCTTGGACCCGTCACCCAAATCCGAGCCGTGAACCCGCTTGTTCGTGCCCGAGATCGTCGCGAAGCGGCGGCACACTTGCCAATTCTCTCCGATCATCATATGCTTACTGTCATAATGATTGGAGAGAGCCATGGCGACCGTGATCACCATCAATCGCCCTGAAGTTGTGGCGCTCATCGAGGAGGCTGCCAAGAAAATGACCGGCGGCAACAAGACCGAAGCGGTCGCCCTGGCCATGCGGCGCCTGTTGGAGCAGGGCGCCCGCGCCAGCACCTTGTTCGGCGCTCATCAGGGCTCGGTCCGGGTCGCCGAAGGCGTGGATCTGACCGCGCCAAGCCTGGACGTTGTGCCCGACGCGGAAACCGGTCGCGAAATCGAGCGGTGACCGAAGCTCTCCTGCTCGATACCCACATCGCCCTGTGGCTCGACAGCGGCCATGACCGCCTGCGGCCCTCAACCCGCGCCTTGATCGACGAGTGCTGGCGGAGCGGCGGGACCATCTTTCTCAGCTCCGTCACGGCCTGGGAGATTGCGCTGCTTGTCGATACGGGGCGGATCGAACTGGATGTCCCCGTGGATGCGTGGGTTCAGCGCTTCCTCGATCGGCCGGGCATCGAGGTCGTTCCGCTGGCCCACCGTGCAGCGGCCCGCAGCTATCAGCTCAACCATCTCGAACACCGCGACCCCGCGGACCGGCTGCTGATCGCCACGGCGATCGAGCTGGGCTGCCCGCTGGTGACCTACGACGAGCGCATCGCGCAATTCGGCAAGAAACGCGGCCGGCAACAGGGCTTCTCCATCGAGGTCTAATCATGGCCAAGGTCGCTCTCTACGCCCGATACTCCTCCGACAACCAGAGCGTTGCCTCGATCGACGGCCCGTTCCGCGTCTGCCAGGAGCACGAGGATCGCGAGAAGTGGAAGGTGGGATTGCGGGTGTAAGCTTCCGCTCCTTTTCTTTTTTCTTTTCGGGAAGGAACGATCCGACGCACCCAACAACTACCTTTTCTTATCTCGGCATTCCGGCTCCAAGCCGGGCTCCCATTAATCTGAACCTATCTCTTAATCATCAATAGCTTACGTCTGGATTCGATCAAGAGAAATCAATCACAACATTTTGGACACCCCTCTTGGATCGGTCCTCGCCCTGCCCGATGCCCAACAAAAAGGGGGCGATTTCGCCCCCTTTTGTTCCCTGGCCTTCGGCTGATGGCCGAGGCCGTCGGCTCACAAGCTAAGAGAACCGAGAAGGTTGGTCAGCAGCCCGCCCAGGTCGGTCAGCAGCGAAAGAGGGTTGTTCAGAACCTGCTCG
>JAQTUK010000215.1 GCA_028710285.1 Methylacidiphilaceae bacterium
AAGGCGCATTTACAGTGTATGTGAACAGGAGCTCGCTCTCCACGAAGGACCGTGCCAGGATACAGGTGGGTGACGGGAGCCGCACCGAGACCGTAGAAAAATTGCTGACGGAGCATCTTGCCCGTCAGCCCTCGCGGAGCCCCGGCCTGAAGGGCGAGGAGGGCCTCAGGAAGGCAAGGGAGCTCCTGCGGGTCCTCGGAGAGGACCAGAAATCGGGCAACGCACAGGACCGCGAGGAGGCCGTCATCCGCTCTGTCGAGAGAATCCTGCTTGGCCCCGGAGAGCTGGGCCCCGAGGGAGCGTTGCCCGACGGAGGCCCCGATGCAAGAGGGAAGCAAGAAGCTGCAGGGGGAGAAAAGAAGACCGAATCGGAGCCTGAAAGAGAACCGGAAATGCCGGTGGAGAGGAAGAAGCGCGGAAGGAAGAAGGCCCCCCAGGACCAGAAAAAGGAAGGCGCGGGGCAGAAGAAGCTATTCGACGGATGAGGACGGGATGCATGAGACCGATGTGATGAGGGAAATGACGTGAGGATACTGTCGCTGGCGCTCAAGAACATCCGCTCCTACGCGGACGCCGAGCTCAAGTTCCCCGACGGGTTGACGCTCTTCGAGGGTGACATAGGCTCCGGCAAGTCCACGATTCTGTATGCAATCGAGTTCGCCCTCTTCGGAGGGGCGGAGGCCCGCGTCTCCCGAGATTCCAAGCCCGAGGACTGGAAGAAATCCGATTTCTACCTCAGGACCGGGGAGAAGAAGGGCTGGGTTCGCCTCGAGATAGAGGTCGGCGGGAAGGAATATTCGATACTCAGGGAGCTTGCGAGGAGCGGCGGCGCCATCTGCAAGATAATTTCGGACGGGGTCGTCACGGAATACGCCCCGACGGAGATGCGGAAGAAGGTCCTCGAGATACTCGGGTTCAACGAGCCGCCGAGCACGCGCTCCGCCTCGGTGATCTACAGATATGCGGTCTTCACGCCCCAGGAGGACATGAAGGAGATCCTCCGGATGAAGGAGGATGACCGCGTCCAGACGCTCCGCAAGGTGTTCAGGATAGAGGAATACAAGACCGCACGCGAGAACGCACGCCTCGCCGCCAGCGACTTCCGCTCGCGCTCCGGCGAGACCGAGGACACGGAGAGGGAGATGGAGGAGGACCGCATCCGGCTGAAGGAGACGGAGAAGGACAGGGCCGAGAAGCTCGCAGCCATAAAGAAGGACGAGGAGGAGCTGGAGAAGGCGGAGTCTTCCCTGCAGGCCGCGGAGAAGGAACTGGCCCGCACGGAGAAACTGCGGGAAGAGCGAGATGCGCTGGCCAGGAGGGCCGGAGAGCTCCGGGCCCGTTTCGAGGGGCTCGAGGATGAGCTGCGCATCTCGGAAGCGGAAATGAAGGGGCTTGGGGAGCTGGAAAGGAGGCTCGAGGCCCTGCGCCCGAATGTGGAGGAGGACAGGCTCGTCACGGCGCGCCTCGAAGAGCTCGAGGAAAGGCTCGAGGAGAGGCACGGGTTCGAACTGAAGCTCAAGGGGCTCACACAGGAGCAGAAGGCGCTCGAGAAGGAGCTTTCCGAGGCGGACGACAAGAGGAGGGGGCTTGAGAGCCTCGGGAAGAATCTGGAGGCCCTCAGAAAGGAGCTGGAAGAGTACGCCACGGTGGAGGACCGGCTCGCCACCCAGCGGGAATATCACGCCAAATTGCAGGAGAAGGTCCGCAGCCTGCAATCGGATATCGACGAGCTCGAAGCGGAGAGGGACGGCTATGAATCGCTCGAATCCGGCAAGAAGTGCCCCAAGTGCAAGCAGGACCTCAATGAAGGTCACCTGAAGGCCATGATTGAGGACGTCGAGAAGAAAATGGCGGTGAAGCTCAAAGGCCAGCAGGATTCGAAGAAAAAGGTGGAGGCCGCGGAGAGCAGGGTCCGCGACATCAAGCTCAGGCTCTCGGACTTGCAGGACTCACGGGACGAGCACAACAAGCTGGAGGGCCGCGAGAAAAGCCTGAAGGAGGATGTCTCCGGGTCGAAGGAGGCGGCGAAGCGGCTCGAGGCTGTCAGGGCCGAACAGGAGAAGCTCGGCGAGAGGATGAAGGCCTCCGATGCGAAGGATGAAGTGGAGAGGCTCAGGGCCGGCCACAAGGAAAGAGACGCCCGCATGACAGAATTCACGGCGCTGGAAGGCCGGGTGAGCGAGAGACGGAAACATGAGGCTCAGGTCGCAAGGCGCAGGGAGGAACTGGAGCGCCAGCAGAAGGAGCTCGCAAAAGCGGAGACTGCGCTCAAGGAAAAGGAGAAGCTCTGCGACGAAGAAGCATTCAAGAGACTGAAGGACGGGTGGAAGGGCGCCGTGCAGAGGGTCGCGGGACTGAAGGAGTCAATTCCGGAGAAGAAGGAATCGCTGGAAGACCTTGACCGCGAGCTCGGGATGCTCAGGGAGCACATTGCGGAGAAGGAGGGAAAACTGCTGGAAATGAGGCGGCTGAGGGAGGCCTCGGCCTGGCTCTCGGAATTCTTCGTCCCGGCGCTCGAGGAGATAGAGAGGTTCGTGCTCAACGGCATCAATCGCCAGTTCGAGGCGCTGTTCCGGAAATGGTTCGGGATGCTGGTGGAGGGCACGGAGCTGGATGTCACAATAGACGACAACTTCACGCCTGTCGTGAACCAGGGCGGTTACGAGCTGGACATCTGGGCCCTCAGCGGGGGCGAGAAGACCTCGGTCGCACTGGCCTACAGGCTGGCCCTGAACCAGATGGTGAAGGAGGTCTCGGCCGCCGGCGAGGGGAACCTGCTCATC
>JAQTUK010000079.1 GCA_028710285.1 Methylacidiphilaceae bacterium
CGGCGTGGTTGGCCAGGGCTCGAAGCGGCTCTTCGAGTGCGCGCTCCACAATCAGCGAGCCCACCTTTTCGTCTCCCTTCAGGTCGAGCTTGCTCAGCGCCGTCTGGCATCGCAAAAGAGCGACACCACCGCCAGGGACGATTCCCTCTTCGACGGCGGCACGGGTGGCGTGCAAGGCGTCCTCGACACGAGCCTTTTTCTCCTTCAGCTCGGTTTCGGTTGCCGCTCCGACGCTGATCACGGCCACTCCGCCGGCCAGCTTCGCCAGCCGTTCCTGCAGCTTCTCACGGTCGTAGTCCGAGGTCGTCTCCTCGATCTGCCGCCGGATCTGGTTGGCGCGGCCCTGAATCGAGCTGGTGGTACCCGCACCTTCGATGATCGTCGTGTTCTCCTTCTCGATGACGATCTTCTTGGCCCGGCCGAGATCTTCCATCTGGATGTTTTCCAGCTTGATGCCAAGATCTTCCGTCAGGCAACGACCGCCCGTCAGGATGGCAAGGTCTTCCAGCATGGCCTTGCGGCGGTCTCCGAAGCCAGGCGCTTTCACAGCGCACACCTGCAGGGTTCCCCGCAACTTGTTCACCACGAGCGTAGCCAACGCCTCCCCTTCCACATCCTCCGCGATGATGAGGAGCGGTCGACCGCCCTTCGCGGTCTTTTCCAGGATGGGGAGAAGATCCTTCAAGCTGGAGATCTTCTTCTCGTGGATGAGGACATAGGCATTTTCCAGCACCGCTTCCAATTCTTCGGCGTTGGTCACGAAGTAAGGGGAGATGTACCCCTTGTCGAATTGCATCCCTTCGACTACCTCGAGCTTGGTTTCGATCTGCTTCGCCTCCTCGACCGTGACGGTGCCATCCTTGCCGACCTTTTCCAGAGCGTCCGCGATGATCTCGCCCACCGAGGCATCCCAGTTCGCGGAGACCGTGGCGACCTGCTTGATTTCCTCTTTCTCCTTGACCTTCCGGGAAACGTGCCGGAGCTCTTCCACGACCGCAGTCACCGCCTTGTCGATTCCCCGTTTTAGATCCATCGGATTCGCGCCGGCAGTGACGTTCTTCAAGCCCTCCCGGTAAATCGACTCCGCCAGGACGGTCGCGGTGGTGGTGCCGTCCCCGGCCACATCGCTGGTCTTGGAAGCCACCTCGCGGACGAGCTGGGCGCCCATGTTTTCCCAGGGATCTTCCAACTCGATTTCCTTGGCTACCGTGACACCATCCTTCGTGATGGTCGGAGCGCCAAATTTCTTATCCAAGATCACATTGCGACCGGCAGGCCCGAGTGTGGCCTTGACCGTCTTCGCCAGCTTCTCCACGCCACGCAAGAGGGCGTGACGAGCCGATTCGTCAAAGATGAGTTGCTTAGCTGCCATAGGTATAATTCTCCACTTATTCTTTCTCTCTTCGAAACAGTCTTTTTCCTAGCCCACAACGGCAAGCACGTCGTCTTCCCGAAGGATCTGATAAGCCTCTCCCTCGATCTTCACCTCGGTACCGCCATACTTGCTGATGAGGATGCGCTCCCCTTTTTTGAGTTCCATCGGAATGCGCTTCCCTTCCTCCAAGCGGCCCGGACCGACGGCGACCACCGTCGCCTCTTGCGGCTTTTCTTTCGCGGTGTCCGGAATGATGATTCCTCCCTTTTTCGTCTCCTGCTCCTCGACCAACTTGACGAGGACTCGATCCCCGAGGGGTCGAATATTCAGTTCAGCCATTTCTTCTCCTTTTTTGTGGGTTATCTTGCTCTACCGCGGATCCCGGTCTCCCAACCGGCCCGCCCTAAAAACCCTTTGCGGACCCTACTGCTTTTTATCCTGGTCCTTATCTTTATCGATCACTTCGAAGTCGGCCTCGATCACGTCGCCCTTTCCAGCCGACCCCTCCCCCGGAGCTTGCGGAGGCGGCGCTCCCGTGTCCGTGGTTCCGCCCGCCTGCGCTCCGGACGCGCTCGCCCGATACATTTCCGCGGAAACCGCCTGAATCTTTTCGTTGAGCTCGTTCACCGCAGCCTGCAGAGCGGCCGTGTCCTCACCCGAAAGCAGGCCGCGCAAACGGGAGATCGCATTCTCGATCTCCATCTTCCGGGCCGACTCGATCCGCTCGCCGTGCTCCCGCAGAAGCTTTTCGGCCTGATAGGCGAGATTGTCCGCGTTGTTCTTGGTTTCCGCGGCTTCTTTCCGCTTCCTGTCCTCCTCGGCGGCGGCCTCCGCCTCCCGAGTCATCCGATCGATTTCGTCTTTGGACAACCCGCTGGAGCCAGTGATCGAAATTTTCTGTTCCCGCCCCGTGCCAAGATCCTTTGCCGAAACATTCAAGATGCCGTTCGCATCGATGTCGAAAGTCACCTCCACCTGCGGCACCCCTCTCGGAGCCGGCGGGATCCCATCCAGATGGAAGACCCCAAGCAGCTTGTTGTCGCGAGCCATCGGCCGCTCCCCTTGCAGAACCTTGATCTCGACGCTGGGCTGATTGTCGGAGAAGGTGCTGAAGATCTGCGACTTCCGAGTCGGAATCGTGGTGTTGCGCGGAATCATGGGGGTGGCGATGCCACCGGCTGTCTCGATGGCCAGCGACAAGGGCGTGACATCGAGGAGAAGCACGTCCTTCACTTGGCCACGCAAGACGCCACCCTGGATGGCCGCTCCCACGGCGACCACCTCGTCGGGATTCACCCCCTTGTGCGGCTCCTTGCCGATGAGCCTGCGAGCCGTCTCCACGATCTTGGGCATGCGTGTCATCCCTCCGACCAGGACCAACTCGTTGATCTCCGAGGCGGAGAGCTTGGAATCCGCCAAGCAGCTTG
The DNA here is from genome assembly GCA_028710285.1 of Methylacidiphilaceae bacterium. Classification (GTDB taxonomy): domain Bacteria; phylum Verrucomicrobiota; class Verrucomicrobiia; order Methylacidiphilales; family Methylacidiphilaceae; genus Methylacidimicrobium. The sequence continues at coordinate 2,803 of JAQTUK010000079.1, forward strand.
TCACCGGCCGGATCGTGCGCTCCGCAAGCGCATCGGTAAGCTGCTCGAGCTTTGCCCGCGTCAGCTTTTTCTGGATGTGCTTGGGTCCCGTCTGATCCGCCGTGATGAAGGGAAGATTGATTTCGTAGTCGGTGGAGGAGGAAAGAGCGATTTTCGCCCGCTCCGCCTCTTCCTTGAGTCGCTGCACCGCATCAGGCTGGCCACGCAAATCGATGCCGGTCTCCTGTTGAAACTCCTGGATGAGCCAGTCCATGACCGCGGCATCCCAATCATCGCCGCCGAGGTGAGTGTCGCCGTTGGTGGCCTTGACCTCAAAGACTCCCTCTCCAATTTCCAGGACGGAGATATCGAAGGTGCCTCCGCCAAGATCGTACACCGCGATGCGCTCGTCCTTCTTCTTCTCCAACCCGTAGGCCAGGGAGGCCGCCGTCGGCTCATTGATGATTCGAAGAACCTCCAGCCCCGCAATCCGGCCTGCGTCCTTGGTGGCCTGACGTTGGCTGTCATTGAAATAGGCGGGCACCGTGATCACGGCCTGCGCAATCTTCTCGCCCAGCTTTGCTTCCGCGTCCGCCTTCAATTTCATTAATATGAAGGCGGAGATTTCCTCCGGGCTATAGACACGCTTATCCGCCCCGATTTCCACTTCGACGGCGCAGCCGCCCCCCTTCCCTTCCACGACCCGGTAGGGAACCCGCTTCACCTCTTCCTGGACTTCCGAAAATCGTCGTCCGACGAAACGCTTGATCGAAAAGATCGTGTTTCGCGGATTGGTAATCGCCTGTCGCTTGGCAGCCTGTCCCACGAGGCGCTCTCCCGTCCTCGTGAATGCCACGATCGACGGAGTAGTCCTCGCGCCTTCCGAATTCTCCAAGACGACAGGTTGTCCCGCCTCCATTACCGCCATGCACGAATTCGTCGTGCCCAAATCAATTCCGAGGACGTGCGCCATGCCCTTCTCTTCGCAAAAAGCGTTCCAAGTTGTATGGCTTCGCGTTAACTACACATCGCCAACACGTTACTACACATTGCCCGTCTACAAGCCGTAATCGTTACTGCGTCAGTCTGACGCAGCTATTGCGTCATTTTGTCCCTGACGCTCTGCAGAGCCGCCGCCAGCTTCTCGTGAATCCCGTCGAAACCGCCGTTGCTGAATACCACGAGGACGTCTCCCGGTCGGGCGAGTGTGGCCATATGGATGGCAATCGCACTTGCGTCCGGCTCGAAAAACGCGAGCTTCCCCTTCTCTCGAAGGTCTTTCACAACTCTCTGCGGATCGAGTCGATCGGCAGCGGAAAGCTGATCCTTCCTGGCCACGTCGGCGATAAAAACGCCGTCGGCGCCGTGCAGAGCCTCCGGAAGCGCCTCCTGAAAGACCGCCCGGCGCATCGTGTTGCTTCTCGGCTCGAAAATCGCCCAAATGCGCCTCTTCGGAAACCGGAGTCGGACGGACCGGAGCGTCTCCCGAATGGCCGTGGGATGGTGGCCGAAGTCATCGACGATCGTGATTCCCTCCAGTTCGGCTCGAACTTCTCCCCGTCGCCGCACGCCGAGAAAACGGGGAAGTCCTTCTTCGGCGATCGAGTCGAGAGAAACTCCGCCGTGGACGGCTGCGGCGACGGCCATGGCCGCGTCGCGCACATAGAGCTCTCCCACCAGCGGGATGCGGAGCCGGCGGCCGAGCATTTCAAATTCGGAATTCTCCTCGGCATAATGAACATTGCGGATCGGAATCTCCGCAGCTTTGCCGAATCCCACGCTCGTCACGGGGGCAAGGCTGCCCTCGCAAACGGCCAAGCTATTCGGATCATCCGCATTGACGATGACTCGTCCGTTTCGCGGCACCAGATGAACCAGCCGGCGAAACGAGAGCAGGATCGCTGCGAGATCCGGGAAGATATCCGCATGGTCGAACTCGATATTGTTGATCAGAACGATTTCCGGCAGGTAATGGAGAAACTTGCTTCGCTTATCGAAGAAGGCGGTGTCGTATTCATCCCCTTCCAAGATCCAGGTTTTGCCTTTCCCGTTGTGAGCACCGGCTCCAAAATTCCCGGGAAGTCCCCCGATCAAAAAAGAAGGTTCCTCTCCGGAGGCGGCGAAGAGCCACGCCAACAGGGAAGCCGTCGTCGTCTTCCCGTGGGTGCCGGCGACCACGAAGTTCCGTGTTTTCCGGAGGAAAACAAATTTGAGCACTTCCGGGAGGGAGAGATAGAAGCGCTTTTGCTCCAGGACGGCCTCTAATTCCGGATTGCCTCGCTTGATCGCGTTTCCCACCACGACGATGGTTTCCGGATCCTCCGGGAGATTTTCCGGCCGATACCCCTCGCGAAGGGCAATGCCTCGCGACGCCAGAAACGTAGAAAGAGGCGGATAGACATTCTCGTCCGAGCCGCCCACTTCCGAGCCCTCCTCTCGCAACATCGCGGCCACCGCCCCCATGGCGGTGCCGCAAATCCCAAGGAAGTGGTAGCGGCCCCGGTTTCCTGTTCCTCCGCCGGAGAGCCAGTCTGGAGTGCTGGCTAGCATGGCTCAAGAACTCGTCCACCCGGGTAGGGCATCACGGCTTCTCTGCTTGGTTCGGCCTGGCTTTCTTTGCATGGAGGGGATCCGCACGCGGTGAGGGGAAATCCCGTCGCGCACCCACAGTCGTCCCTGCCCATGGGCTTGCGCCTCGCTTGCAGAGCAGGGGAAGCATGCCGGCTTGGTGTCAAGGTCCGTCCACCCTCCTCTAGGAGAGTCCACCAAGTGCACCGCTCGTCTGTGTCGACTGGCTCCTGACGAAGGCATTGATGGCTCGAAGCGGAGGGGTGGGAAGCGGAAAGAATCCTTCCCAACGGCGAACCAGCTTCTCTAGCCCGCAACTCAAAAGGTTGAATCTCCACCGCACCGATTCGACGACATAGGGATCGAAGCTGCAAAAGCCCACGTAACGCTCCTGGCAGGCGAGCGGCTCCCGCTCTCCGCTGGCCCTTGTGCGGCCGAGATGCTTGCAGCAGACGAGGGCAGACCGGTCCACCCCGGAGAACAGATAGAGCCGATATTTCGCTAATCGTGGATGCACGGAGACGACAAAGTCGATTTTCGAGCAACGCTTGGGAGGTGTGCCGGGAGCCCAAACGCGTACGCGACACGGTTTCTTGGCGAGCTGCGCATACCTCTCCCGCAGCGGCAAAAAATCGTCCAGAGCCGGGAAGAGCACGATCAACTCTCCCCCTTCGGAATGGAGAGCCAACTCTTCCACGGCGTGCCCCATGGCGCGCACCTGATTGCCTCTGAAAACGTGGAGTTGATCCTCGTTGGGGGCTTCCACGAGAGAATGGGGAACCAGATGACCCTTTCCCGCCTCCCGCAAGCGGACGGCATAACGCCCCGGGCAATACATTGGCAAAGAGCAGCGAAATGCGTGCTCGAACGAGCGAACTACCCCGGTCCCATCCTCCATAACGATCGATTACCCTAAGTAACGCGCCCCCTTCGCAGAAGCAACTGCCTTTTTCCGCCGCCGAATCTCGGCAAAGAAACCTTGCAGAAGGCAGAGCGATTGTCCAGCCAGCAGCCCGCCCGAGATCGCCACTTGCCTGCTCGTTCCTTCCCACAACCGCCACCGGCTCTCCACAGCCCCGAATCTCGGATCGGCCAAGGCGTAGACGATTCGGGAAATCCGAGTCTGGAGGGCCGCCCCCGCGCACATGGGACACGGCTCCTTGGTTACGTACAGAGTGCACCCATCCAGCCGCCAATCCCCAAGCCGGCTCTGCGCTTCCTGGATCGCCCGCATCTCCGCATGCGCCAGGGCGTCCCGCAGCCGTTCGACCGCGTTCGCTCCCCGACCCGCGACCGTGCTGCCACGGACGATCAGCGCGCCGACGGGCACCTCTCCCTCTTCTCCCGCCCGGCGGGCCTCCTCCAGAGCCGTTTCCATCCAGCGAATGTCGTCCGTTTCCATCTTTTCTCCGTCGCCCCATCGAACGTATGCTACCCGACGGGATGCCGCGAGCCGACATGACCCACAACGGTGGCCGCCGAGGCTGCCGTCCCAACGCCCGCGCACGAGGCGGCGTGAACGGGTATCTGTGGCAAAGGCGTCGACCGCGCGCCCTTGGAGAATGTTCTCATGACCCTCGAAGCACTTTATGACGAGATTCTTTCCGGCAAGACTGCTTGGGCGACGATCCCGCATCGCGCTCTCTGGAAGGTCACGGGCGCCGACCGTGTTCGCTATCTCAACGGGCAAGTCACGAACGACGTCGCCGTCGTGGCGCCCGCATCGGCGATCTACGCCGCGATTCTCACGGCGAAGGGAAAGTTGCTCGGCGATCTTTGGATCGGCGCCTCGGAAGATGCGCTCTGGATCGATGGACCGGCATCCGAGAAGGACTCCCTCGAAGCCCGCCTGCGTCGATTCCTCGCCGCCGACGACGTGGAGTTCGAACGGCTGGACGAATGGACGCTGACCCGCATCTTTTCTTCGTCTGCCCCTACGCCCTCTGCAGGGGCTGTCGCCTTTCGCAGCACGCGCTTCGGCCTCCCTGGCTGGGACCTGTGGTCTTGCCCGACGGCGACCGTCGAACTCGGGCTTCCTGTCCCGGAAGCCATCTTGGAGTCTTTCCGTCTGGAAGCCCGACTGCCACGGTGGGGAGCCGAGCTTCAGCCTGGAGATTTGCCTCAGGAAGTGGGGATGGATCCGCTTGCCATCTCCTATCAAAAAGGCTGTTACGTCGGCCAGGAAGTCGTTTCGCGCCTGCACCACATCGGGCACGCGAACCGCTCACTCGTCCTTCTGGCTGCCCTGTCGCCTTCGGCAGGGCTCCAAGCGGGAGCGCCGCTCAGTCAGCATGGCCAGGACGTCGGCAGAATCACCAGCGTGGCCTATTCCTTTGCCCGAAAAGCCGAGCTCGCTCTCGGAATCGTCAAGCGCGCCTCCGCGGTTCCCGGCGCCCAGCTGCAGGCCGGCACTTCTCTCTGGGAAGTGATCGAGCCGCTGCGCACACCCTGACCACGGCCAAATGAGACAAGGCAGACGAGGTCTCACTCTCCCGACCCGTTCCCCGTTCCTGCCGGCTTGGCTGCCCGGGCCGAGCAGACGCCTCGATCACTCCCCGGAAAGCGCATGATGATCGGTCTTTCCCGCCTGCTCCGGGGTATAGACATACTTGCCGTCAAGGGTCTTCTCTAAATGCTCGACCTTCTTCCCGGTCGTGTAAAACCAGCTATACAAATTATTGGCCTTTACCCCCAGCTTCGCAGAGAGCTCCTTCACAGTGAGCCCTTCGGATCCGGCGGCGACCAGTGCTTCCAGAACCGCTGCTTTCAGCTTCCCGGGATGTCTCCCGGCTCTGCCGGAGATATGCCCCATGCTCATAAGAGACCCTCCTCGGCCGCGCCCTTCGGCCGGCAAATCTTGGAGCGTCTTGTTGATCTCGGAGACTCTTTTCAAGAGGCTCTCCTTTTCCTGCACGAGCCTCGCGATCTCGGTCAGTTGTGCGCTCGTAATCTGTGTAAGCTTCATGCAATTTAGTAAGACTCGCATTGAGAAACGATGCAATACTATTTTTCCCGAGTGTCCTGCTCACTCGTTTGTTGCTTCCAAGAATAGAGCCTCGCTTTGAACGCCGCCTGCTCCGCTTCCGCGATCCGCTGCTGCTTCTGATAGGCGAGCGACATCGTCGTCCAAACCAGGGGTTCCTCTGGTCGCAGGGCCACCGCGAGTAGAGCGGCATCAATCGCCGCTTGATACGACCCAGTCTTATATAGAGCCATGGCCAAAGCCTGCTGCGCGTCGAAATAGGAAGCATCCTGATTGGCCGCCTCTCGATAGGCCGCGACCGCTCCTTCCAGGTCTCCTACGGCAAGCGCTTCATTTCCTTTTTCCACGAGTTCTCGTGCGCGAGGATCCGTCATTTTCCTGTCTCCGTTTTTTGCGCTCCGCGCATTGCTGTCCCCTGGCTGGACCGTGCTCGCTCGGCCGGGCGAACCAGCGATCTTCTCTCCCTATTGCGGGCCGGTTCTCCGCCCAGTTGTCACACGGGCTTGCGTCTATTGCCCTTTCTGCGCAAGGCCGAGGAGGCAAGCCACCAGCCCATCGATGGAGTGATGCGCCGCCTCGGCGAAGACCGCAACTCCGAGCCGATGCAAAGCCTGAGTCGTGACCGGGCCTATGCTCAATGCGTGCGGACAAGAGGCACCCTCCCGGGGATGAAGATCCAGCTTCTGCCAATTCTCGGCGGCACTCGAGCTCGCAAAGAGAATCCAATGGGCTCCTTCCTCCAAGAATCGACCTTTGGCCCCCGTGGAATCGCCCATCTCGAGCTCCGTGTCGTAGAGCACCCACTCTTCCACCTCGGCTCCGAGTCTCCGCAGAGAGGCAGGCAGCTCCGGGTTGCCCAAGGCGCTGCGCGCCAGGCAGACGCTGGAACCGCGCAGTTCCTCAGGGCGAAAGCAGTCCGCCAGAGCAGACGTCGTGTAGCTTTCGGGAATCCGATCTACGCGGAGATGAAACCGGCGGACCGCAGCGGCGGTAGCGTTTCCGACCGCGGCAAATCGAAGCTTGCCGAGCCCTCGCAGGTCTCCGGTCGTCTCCAGGACATGGCGCAGGAAGAGATCGGCTCCGACAGGACTGGTGAGGATGCCCCAGGAAAAGTCGGAAGCCAAACGCCGCACGAGGTCCCTCTGCGAATCGCAAAAAGGACGAGGGACGATCCGGATCGTCGGAATCTCCAGAACATCGGCGCCCAGTTCCCGCAGGCTTTCCGCTAGTCGGCTCGATTCGCTTCGGGTGCGCGTCACCACCACGCGTTGCCCGAAAAGAGGAAGCTTTTCCCGCCAAGAGAGCCGGCCTCGCAGCTTCACGACCTCTCCAACGATGACCACGGAAGGAGACAGGGCGGAGAACTCTCCGCTTGCCGCCTCGCGGAGGGTGCATTCTCGCACCTCTTGCCTTCCTGTCGTGCCCCATCGGATGGCCGCGACGGGGCATTCTCCTTGCGCTCCTCCTTCGAGTAGCCGTCGACAGATTTCCGCGAGCCTCTCGGTCCCCATCAGGATCACCTTGGTGCCCTCAAGCCCTCCCAAAGCGGCCCAATCCACCGATGCTTCGGGTTTCATGGGATCCTCATGACCGGTCGCAATCGTCACCTCGGAGGCAATGCCGCGATGCGTGAGCGGTATCCCGGCGCAGGCCGGAGCGGCCAAGGCCGAGCTCACGCCGGGAACGACCTCAAAGGGAATGCCTGCAGCGGCCAGCGCCTCCCCCTCCTCTCCCCCGCGTCCGAAGAGGAAGGGATCTCCTCCCTTGAGCCGAACCACCCGCGATCCTTCCAAGGCGTGGCGAACGAGCAGCGCCTCGATCTCCCTTTGGGAAAAGGCTTGGCGTCCGCTCGATTTCCCGACGAAGATCATTTGCGCCGCAGGATTCGCCCATTGCAAAAGCTCGGCTGCGCTCAGCGCGTCGTAGAAGACGTAGTCGGCCGTCGAGAGGAGATCGCGCGCGCGAAGCGTCAGGAGCCCGGGGTCTCCTGGCCCGGCGCCTACCAGGTAGACTTTCCCTTGCGATTTTTCCGCGCTCATCAGTTTGCGCGGGAAACCCCGGCGTTCAGGCCGGGGAGGGATAGCGCGGCAGGCGAAGCCTGCCCCTGTTCTCGCTCTCCTTTCTTGTTGGCTATCTTCGTGAATGCGTATCCATAGCCATCCGCCCGCTGAATCAGCGTGCAGAAACGATAGGATATGCCCTGCACAAGACCATTCCCGGTCTTGATGTTAAAGCTGCCGCTGGCGCGAATGGCGACGCGCCCCACGTAAGCGCCCGCTTTCTTGCCCGTGGCGACGACGGCTTTAACCATGTCCCCGGTCTGGAACCCGAAAGCCGACTTGCTTCGCATCAGGTATCCGCGCGGGAAGCCGTGCTTCGTTAGTCGCGCGCGCTGGTAGCTGCCTCGTCCTGTCGCTTGGATGGCGAGCACGGGCTGCCGCCAACATTCGATGGCGTCTACCCGTCCAACGCAGGCTGCATCAAGGCAATGCGCCTTCGGCACGCCTAGCCGCGAGCGATTCCACTTCGTCCGCCCGCCGCTGGCAACCTCCACCTCCAGTCCCGTCGCTTTCAACCATTGAAACAATGCCCAACGGGTGCTGTTCACCGCCGCAGC
>JAQTUK010000080.1 GCA_028710285.1 Methylacidiphilaceae bacterium
CAGGATCGACCACGGTGACGAAGATCGATCCCCGCGGAAATTCCCGCGTGGCCTCCTCCACCACGTAAGCGGCCTGCCACACCTGGAATGGCTCAACCTGGTGGAGCAGATCGACAACCCGCGCACTCGGATGCAGGGAGTAGATCACTCCCTTGACTTCGGCGACGTAGGGATCGCGCAAGCCGAAATCGGTGAGCAGCCCGATGATCGGCTCGGCCTGGGGCTCCTGCCTCGAGCAACCGGCCAAGACCATGATCAATCCTAGCATCCAAATGGACTTGGCTATGGTGGAATCCCCTGTTCTCCTCCCCCGGGAGCGACACTACGATAGTAAAGATAAACGATTCCGCCGAGGAGACTCCAGAAGAGTCCCACAGCAAACAGGAGCAGGGAGAAGGCCACCGCCTCTTCCCGACTCACGCCGAAGGAGCCGAGAAGGTAGAGAAGCGCCCCTTCCCGAATCCCAAGACCCGAAATACTCACCGGCAGCGCGACCGCCACATTCACAACGACCATCGTTGTCACCAGGAGCCAGAACGGCAGCTCCAACCGGAGCGCTTGCATGAGCGCCCAGAGCAAGGCGGCGGAACTCCCGTGAGCGAGGACGGAAAGACCAACGGCGTCCCAATTCGCGCGCGCGGCCTTCCGATAGAGGCCAACGGCGGTGAGAATTTCTTCCAACGCCCTTTCGACGCGCACGACCATCTTCCCATGGCACGGAATCCGGAGCCGGCCGCGCGCAAGATAATGGAGGAGAATGGGGACCGCCGCGAGGGTCGCAAGCGTCAAGAGGAAGAGAGCGCCTGCCGCATTCCGAAGCACCGGGCGAGAATCGAGCTGCGGATAAAAGGCGGCCGCGAGCGCCGAGCCCAGCACGAGAAGAACGACCCCTTCGAGGAAGCGGTCGTAGAGGACCGAGAAGCCGGCCATCGCCCCCTTTCCCGGGAAAGCCCGCGTCGCATAGAAGATTCGGACGAAATCGCCGCTGGTCGAACCGGGCAGGATCGCGTTGAAAAACTTCCCGACAAACCCCAGCGCCAGCGCCTGCCGAAAGGAAAGGGAAAGACCCAGCACGCGAAGCAGGATGCGCCAGCGAACCGAAGTAATCGGCGTCGACAGCCCGGCAAAGAGGACGGCCATGCCGAGCCAAGTCGGCCTCGCGGCTGCCGCCAGCTTGCCGATCTGTCGCCAATCCACCCGCGTGGCGATCCATCCCAGGAGGATCGCAGAGACCGCCGCTCGCGCCGTCCACTTCCATGCGCTTGTCCTCCGTGGGACACGCCAGCCTTCGGACGCTCCCTCGCGCTCCATCCTCCTCCGTCCCTCGATTCTGAGCTATTGCTCCGCAACCGGGTTTTCCGTACGCACCCGGTCCTCCGTCGCCCTACTCTTCGAAGGCTCGAGCATGACACGCATCTGGCGGAAGTCCAAGGTTAGCCGGTAAGCTTGGAAAAAAGCATTCCCCAGGATGCCGTCGATGGGGAAGCCCTGCATATGATCGATCGACGGGGGAAAATCGTACATGGTGCCGATGTCCGCTTTCTGATCGCTTTGGACGATGGGACCGATCCGCAGCTCCCGGAATTCCGTATAGACCCAAGGGAAGAGCCCCGCTCGCCGCAGGCTGATAATGTAGCCGCCATGCGCCGGAAGATGGGCTCGATGAATGAGCCGGCGCGAGAGGGTGACCGGCCGACCCGCGGCCAGGGTGTCCAGGAGAAAGACCGCATCCCTGCCGTTGACCTGCCCTTGCATCACGATCTGGCCACCGGGCGTCCAGAAGAAGGGGAGAACGATCCGTCCGCTCCCGGGATCTTTCTCCGCTTGCCGGGCTTCCGCCAAGCCTGGGTCGGCTTTACGGAAAAGGATCTCCCTTCGCGGATAATCGATCGTCATCTCGAAATGGGAGAGAAAATCGGTGGCGAGCAAACCGTCCACCAATCCCTTCCAATTCGGCAAGAGCACGGGAACTCGCTTGACCCGCATCGACCCTAAATTCAGGACCTCCACCCGCCCGAATCGGTTTTTGACCGACCATTTTCCGGCGGCCCAGAACCAGAACTGGAGAAAGTTGCTCTGCTGCCGCTCGACCTTCGCCGCCCGAGCAATCGTATCATTGATGGCGCTCATGCCGCCCCGGGTATCGACATAGAACTGGGCATCCTTCCCATTGACGCGCACCGGGAACTTCGGCCGGAGGGAAAGAGGGAGCAGGCCGAGCTGGACCGAAGTCGCCCCCTCCAGAGCGTAGGCCTTCGGCTCGAGCGTTGCCACAAGCTCGGCCAGCGCCTCGTGACCAAGGATATCGAGCTCCGACGCCGACTGGCTCAGCTCCCCGGAGCGATACCAAGCAAGGGAGAGCAGCGCTTTGGTCTCCCGATCCGACGGATCGAGCGTGAGCGCGCGGCGCAGATGGGCTCTGGCTTCCGGGAGCCGGTTTTCCATGAGCTCGAACCGTCCCAGATTCTTCCAGGAAGAAGCATGGTTTGGATCGCTTGCGGGCCACTCGCGCGCCGCCTCGGCGGCCCCGCGGAGGTTGCCGCCGCGCAAGCAGCGTTCGAACGTGGTTTGAGCGGATGGACCGCCCCTGGCCATCCAGGGTACAGCAACAAGCACCAGTCCGATTGCCGCCGCTGCCCACCTCGTAAGCATGGTCCTTCCTTCTTGGATCCTTCGTTTAGAAAAGCAGATGAAATTTGACGATGAGGGCGTTGGCATATTTCTCCTCGATCGACGAATGCTCCAGGGCAATCTGGTAGCCGATCCCAAAGTAGTAACGAATATCTTCCTTGATCGTGAATCGGCCGATTAAAAGCTCCGGCAACACGAAGAGCCCCGGAGAGCCCGTCGGCACAAACCCACTGATCGAAGGCTGCGAATTAATTTCTAGACAGGGCGTGATGCGGCCGATCCGGTATTCGAATGCCACATTCCAGATGATGGGAGCCGACAACTTGCTATTGTCTCCGTCTGCCCACTGGGAGCCCAAGTTCACGATAAAGTTGAAGTTTCCCCAGCCCTTTCCGAAAAGAAGCGAAGGGGTCCAGATCCAATGGTTGGAGGTATTAGGAATCACGGCGGTCGGGGTAAGAGCGGAAAGCTGGACCGAGAAGACGTAGTTCTTCTGGTTTTCCGGAGAGCTCATGATCCGATGCCTCCATTGCAGCACCTCGCCCGCCCATCCCGTCGAGGCCGGGACCCCAGGCTCATCGATATAGTTCGGCAACGAAAAGGTAAACTCGTCGGTGGGGGTGACGATCAGGCTGACACCCTTCCCGGCGCCAAAATTATATTCCTTGTTCCCATTGCCTTTTGTCTCGTCGTAGACGTCGTAGCGAATGCGCTGCTCCAACCGGGACGTCGTGGTGACCAGCGGCGTCATCCAGTTCGTCTGGCGTTCCTTGGTCTCCGCGGTCATCCTCCGCCAGCGCTCAAACCAGCTCGTCCCCGGGTCCTGGTCGCTCATCGACTCGACTAGGTCCTGCGCGGCGATCTCCTCGCCCGGGTAGAAAACCGGATCGCCCAGGACGCATCTGGGCAAAAGGGCGAGGACCCACCCGGCCGCGACTAGGAACAAAAGGCCGGGCGATATCGCTCTCCGGCGGCTCCGTGCCGCGATCCGAGCCGGCAAGAATGGCGAAGCTCCCTGCAGACTCATGAAGGGCGAAGGGAAGACATCCTGCGGGTGAGCAAAAGTAGACTCCGATAAGCAATTTCCGGGCCGAGATCGTGAACTCCTTTCCTGTCCATCGACATGGGTGACGCGCTCTCCAAAAAGCCCCGTCGATTAAAAGAGAAGGTGAAATTTCATGATGAGAGCGTTGGCATAGTCCCGTTCGATCGTGGTCGCCGTTAGCGCCATCTGATATCCGAAGCCGAAATAGAGGCTATAATGATCACGAAAATGGAAGCGGCCGATCAACACCTCCGGCGTGACGAACAACCCCGGAGGTCCGAAAAAGAGAAAGCGGCTGATCGAGGGATGGGAGTTGATTTCTACCGTCGGACAGATGACTCCAAAGCGGTACTGAAACGCAGCGCCGTAGACGATTGGACTGCCCATCTGCTTGGTGTCCGCATCAGCCCATGCAGTCCCCAGATTGAGCATGAAGTCGAAATTACCCCAACCTTTTCCAAAGCTGACCATCGGATTCCAGACCCAGTGCTCGGGAATCCCGGATATGTTTCCTGTGGGAGAGAGGGCACTGAGCATCACGGAAAAGACGTAATTCTTCTGAGATTCAGGCGAGGCCATGATCCGGTTCTTGATCATGAAGTTTTCGCCGCGAAATCCGTCGCTCGCCCCGGCACCGGGATAGTAAAGGTATTGCGGGAGCGAAATCGCGACTTCCATCGTCGGAGCGACGATGAAGTTGACTCCCTTGCCCCCGCCAAAGTTCCACCGTTTGTTCCCATTGGCCAGGGTCTCATCGTAGACATCGTACCGGATTCGCTGCTCCAAGCGGGGCGTCTCCGTCACGAGCGGAGTGAGCCAGCGAGTCTGCTTCTCGCGGGTCTCGATCGTCATCCGGCGCCATTTCTCGAACCAACCTCCCGGATCTCGAGCCTTCATCGTCTCCACGAGGTCCTGCGCGGCGATCTCTTCCCCAGGATAAAAAATCGGATCGGCCCACGAAAGAGCCGAGACCATCAGGAAGAAGGCGGCACCGAGGAATGCGGCGCAGGGGAAGCGAGCCGAGCTTCGGCGAGATGTGCATTGTAGACCGTCCCCTGAAGTCATCGCCTTCCGCAGCCCATCCAAGCCGGACTCTCGCGGTCCCGCGCCCGGAGTGTTGCGCCCGGAAGAGCAACTCCTTCTATGAGAGAAACACCCAGACGCCCTGCTTGTTACGCGCTATTTTTGCCGCACAGCAAACGATCCGCATCGCTGCCCGGCATGGATTCGAACCATGACTAAAGGCTCCAAAGACCTCTGTGCTACCGTTACACCACCGGGCAAAACGCGGAGGGCTAGGCACCCTGGCTGCGGGAAAACCCTTCGGCTCCGTTGAACGTATACAGGAGCTCGGTCTTTGTGAACTCAATTCCCGCGGCTTCCACCGAGCCGAGCAGATCGACGATCGCTCGATGCGGAAGTCCCGCCGAGCGGTTCCTGGCGAAAAACCGGCACTGGAAGGGTCCGGCGAGCAGGGTTTCGCCCAAGCCGAAGGGCCAGACGCTCATTCCCCGGTTGGCGATGCTTTCCAGCGCCAAAGCGCCCCTTTCGGCTGTCACGCGCAGAGCGGAAGCAAGCTCTTCAACGCTCCTGGTAAACTCGACAAAAATATCGACACCCACCAAGGCCTTGACTTCGTCTGGGCGGTGGTAAGGGAAATCGGATCGCGGATTCGGCCGATCGAGTCCGTAGCGGGCTGGTTGCAAGGTTCCCGGGATCTTTCCGAGATTCGCGATCACCGCCTGGCCGAACTCCTTGGTTCCCACCTTCCGGCGACTATTCCCCTCGCGGAAAATGTCATACGTATGGATCCCTTCCTCAATGGTCCGCAACCAGGCATTGTGCACCCGTTCCGCCACCTCCCGTTGACCGAGGTGGAGGAGCATCTGCACGGCCGCCAGCAGGAGTCCCGAGGGATTCGCCACATTTTGTCCAGCCCGGCGGGGGGCGGAGCCATGGATCGCCTCAAACATGGCATATCGGGCGCCGATGTTGGAAGAGCCCGCCAACCCGACGGAGCCAGCGATTTGGGCAACGACGTCGGACAGGATATCTCCGTAGAGGTTGGGCACGACGACGACATCGAATGCCTGCGGAGTGTCCGCAAGCTTTGCCGCCCCGATGTCCACGATCCAGTGCTCCTGTTCGATCTCGGGATATTCCGCTCCGATTTCCTCGAAGACCTTATGGAACATGCCATCGGTCAGCTTCATGATGTTATCCTTCGTGAAGCAGGTAACCTTCTTCCTCTTGTAAGAACGCGCGTACTCGAAGGCATAGCGGATGATCCGTTCGGTCCCCGGCCGTGTCATGATCTTGAGACATTGGAAGGAGTCGACGCTCTGCCGGTGCTCGATTCCTCCATAAAGATCCTCTTCGTTCTCGCGGACGATCACCACGTCGAGCCCAGGCTGCTTGCTTTCCACGAAGGGAACGTAGGAAACGCAGGGACGGATATTGGCGTAGAGTCCGAGAGCCTTGCGCACGGTCACATTCAGGCTCTTGTATCCTCCGCCCTGCGGGGTCGTGATCGGCGCTTTGAGGAAGACCTTCGTCCGCCGCAAACTCTCCCACGCGCCGGGTTCGATGCCGCTCGAATTCCCCCGGAGGTAGACGCTTCGCCCGATCTCGATCGTTTCCAGGTCAAGATCGGCGCCCGCGGCGGCGAGCATCTCGAGCGTAGCCCCCATGATTTCCGGACCAATGCCATCCCCATATGCCACCGTAACCGCTGCTCTACTCATCGCATCTCGTCTCCTCCTGTTGCATTCGGTTAGTTCACTCCCCATGGCGCCGTTAGCAAAGAGATTCTTCTCGCGAGAGCTATTTTTTTCTTTCTTTCGATCGGAGGGCATCGGCCACTTGACAGGCGGCTCCGATCTTTACTAGTTCTGAACGAAGCCGGACACCCTCTCCTCCCATCGCCGTGGCGCAAGGAATGGGTGGCTGCAAGAGAGAGGATCATTCGGAAGCAGCTATGCCCAAATTGCGCGCTCGCTCCACGCGCCTGTTCCCTGCCTCCATCTGCGTGCTTTTGCCGGCTGTGGCCTTCGCTTTGCTCGGCGGATGCGCCCAAACCCATTATTACCCTTACGTTGGCGCCAACTCGCAAGTCGGCAAAGGAGGCGGGGGCAAGCGGATCGTCGATGGCATCGAAGTCTGGAGCGATGGACTGCCGACCCGGCACTACCAGATCATTGGCGTGATCCACGATCATCGGAACGGGATCTTTCGCACGTCGCTAGTCCAGGATGTGGCCAAGAAAGCCAGGCGGATGGGCGGCCAAGGGATCATTGAATACCAGGCCTACTCGACCGCCATGAGTTCCTTCGCTGCATCCGCAAGCGGCTTCGGCAGCAATGCGGATCAGCTCCCCCAAGCCTACGGCCCGACCGCTTCCTCGTGGCTCGCCTTCGCCGGACCTGCTTCCGCGGGCCTCGGCGGGGGACAGGCGGGCACTTCCCGGTGGTGGGTCTTTCGCTACCAATCCCCAGAAAAGAAACCCGCTCCCTCCAAAAACCAGCCCGCCGACACCCCAGCGGAGAAGCAGCCTCGCCCTTCATGAAATCCCGCAGTCGATCTCGCTGCCGCTTTGCCTCCGCGCTTCTCGTTCTCCTCCTCTGCTCCTGCGCCCAGACGACTTACATCCCCTTCGACGGCGGGGCGCGCACCGTGGGCAAGGGGGCAAGCTTGCACAAGGTGCAGGGCATCGACTTCTGGACCGATGGCCTTCCCCCGCGGCCCTACAAGATCGTTGGCGTCCTTCACGACAATCGAAGCGGGCTTCGCAAGGGCGACCTCCCGAAAGATCTCGCCAAGGTCGCCAAGAAGATGGGAGGCGATGCCATCCTCGAATATCACGACTTCACGCTGCAAATGGGAGGAGCCACGGCAGCCGCCGGATCGGCGGCCAGCAACCTGATCTGGGTCGGTTCGATCACCGCCGTGACCGGGCCCGGCATGCTCATCGCCGGCCCTGCCATCATCGCCCTCGGCGCCGCGCAAGGCGGCCAATCTCGCTGGTGGGTCGCCAAATATCTTCCCGAGAAGCCCAAGGCGGCCGCAACCGGCCAAACCCAGCCCCCTCCCCCCCAGACAAAGACCGCGGCAAGCAATCCATAGGTCGGCGTTCGGAACGACGAAACCCAAGCCTTGCGGCGCCTCCATGGGGCGGGCCGCGCCAATGCCCAAGATCCAGTCCGCCTTTTTCGATCCCGGCATTTAGGGAAGGATTCTCCCTGCCCGTCTTTCTTTCCTAAACTTTTTGTCACGAAACGGATCCTTTGGTTGACAGCTTGGCTAGGCCCGTGGCAATTCGTGAACGCGTCCGACGGCACCCTATGCACACTTCGTGGAAGGACAAGAACGACAAGGGAATGGGATGTCGGCAACGAGCCATGCGTATCCGATGGTGCCTGCCCGCACGCCTATCCCGTCTCCGCATCCTCCTGTCGGCCGCGGGTCTTCTCCTGCTCGGCGCGTGTTCTCAGACGCGGTATTACCCCTATGTCGGCGAGAACGAGCAACAAGGGAAGGGCGTCGCGGCCAAGCGGGTAATCAACGGGATCGATGTCTGGAGCGACGGCACCCCTCCTCGCAAGTATGAGATCATCGGCGTCGTCGACGACAGTCGAAGCGGGTTTTTTCGCGATTCGCTCCTCCAGGATGTCACCCGGAAAGCAAAGCGAATGGGCGGAGAGGGCATCATCGAATACCAAGGGTACGCGGCGGCGGCGAGCGCCGCCCTGGCGGCGGCAGGCGGGGTGTCGGGCAACATGGTTGGATCGCCTTCCCTCGGCTCGGGAGCCGCTGCGGGTGCTGCCTACGGCGGTGCCGCCGCTGGCGGCCTTTCTGCGGCAGGACCCGGGCACTCGCGCTGGTGGGTGATTCGTTACCTGCGGGCGGGCATGAAGAAAAAGGGAAGTCAAGCCGGATAGCCCCGCATAATCGATGAGACCGTCCGTTCACTCCTCATGAAAACCTTCCCTCCGCTGCTCAAGACCTCCTCGAGCCGTCGGTCGCTCCTCCTTCCCCTTGGCCTTCTGCCCTGCTTCCTCCTGTTGGCTGCGTGCGCCAACACGACTTACATTCCCGTCGAAAACGGAAAGAAGACGGTCGGGAAGGGAGCCATTCTCCGCAAGGTGAACGGAATCGATGTCTGGTCCGACGGTGAGCCGCCACGCCCCTATAAGATCGTCGGGGTCATCCACGACCGCCGCAGCGCGCTTCGCAAAGGGGATCTGCTCAAGGATGTCGCCAAGGTAGCCAAGAAGAGGAAAGGGGATGCGGTCCTCGAGTACCAGGCCTACGGTGCCGTCTCGGGCGGTGCTACTGCCGGCGCTGGCGCCCTTGCGGGAAACACGCTCATGCTGGGTGCCCTGGCCAGCGGTCCGGCGGTCACGTTCGTAGGCCCCGTCGCTGCTGCTCTCACAGCCGCTCAAGGCGGCGCGTCCCGCTGGTGGGTCGCCAAATATCTTCCCGAGAAGCCCAAGGCGGCAGCGCCTGAGAAGAAACCACGTCCTTCTCCTCTTCCGCGGCAAGCTTCGACTCCCGCTGCCTCCCATCTTCCCTCCCCCCAAGCGTCGACGGTGCCAAGCGCCGAGTAGTCGTGGCTTTCGCCTCCATCCTCCTCCCCGCCGCCGTGATGGTCGTCGGGCTATTCGCGGCCTATAGCCTGTTCCATTACATCCTCTACCTTCTCGTCACCAATCCCAAGAATGCGGACGAGATTGGTCATGAGCTGAACGAATTCGAGCGGCGGCAACTGGTGGAATGGCTACCGAAGCCCGGCGATTTCCTCAAGCACGACGACCAGAGCCACACCTACGACGATGTCTTTCGATACTACCTCGGCGAAAATGAGAACTACTGTACGTGCGTCTTTCCGCCGACCTTCCTCAGCCATCCCTATTCTGCCGCATACGCCCTCCTCGAGCCCGCGCCGGGAATGCGTCTCCTGGACCTCGGGTCTGGTTCCGGTGCAGCGGCCTGCTATCTTGCCGGACGCTGCGCTGTCGAGGTCCTTTGCGTCACGAACTCTCCTGTCCAAGCAGACCTCTGCCGGCGCAAAGCAAAGAGTCTCGACGGTCGCGTTCACGCAACCGTCGCCGACTTCGATCACCTGGATCTTCCGGAAAAGACTTTCGACGCCATCTATTCGCTGGAATCCATCGGCTACACAAAAGACCTCGACGCCTGGCTGGCGCGCTGTTGGCGGCTGCTCAAACCGGGAGGGCGCCTCTTGCTTCTATCGCCCGGATCCCTGGACCGCTGTCGCAGCGAGCGCGATTACCGAAACGTTACGGCGTTCTTTGAGAATTGGCGTTATAACTTTTTCGGCGCCAATCTTCCCGTTTTCAAGATGCGCCGGCTCGGATTCGACCCGATCCGCTACAGACAGCTACCGTTTTTGGCTTGGGCCCTAACTTGGAGCTTCCTTCGCCGCCTGCTGTTCTGGAAGTTTCGCCTCCGCATGCGAACGATGGTCCACCTGGAACGGATCATTTGGAACACATCCAAGGCGTTCGTATTCGGCAACGCCTACAATATCGTCCTCGCGTACAGACCGCTCGCGGATCCCTCTTCCCGCTCGGGCCGACGGAGTCCGTGACGCGCGTCGCCTCGCCGAAGCGCGAAGCACCCGCCGTCGAGCCAACTCTCGACCCCCACAAAAAGAGGCCCCCCTTCCACTCCAAGGAGCGAAAGGGGGGCGAACCTGGCAATGACCTACTCTCGCACGCCCTACCGGCGCACTACCATCGGCGATGACGCGTTTCACTTCCGTGTTCGGAATGGGAACGGGTGGTTCCACGCCTCTAGGATCACCAGGCCTCTGCGGGTCATTGCCGTTTTCCGCAGACGCCTGGCCGCTGCCGTTCCTTGAAAACTACAGGCAAACAGAAAATCAGCTCACTAGCCTGCCGTGACTAAAAGCCAATCAGGTAATTAGTACCGCTTCGCTCCACGCATTACTGCGCTTTCACGTGCGGCCTATCGACGTGGTGGTCTACCACGACCTTGATGGGGAGACCTCATCTTGGGGAAGGCTTGGCGCTTAGATGCTTTCAGCGCTTATCCTTTCCGGACATAGCTACCCGGCGCTGCGTCTGACGACACAACCGGAACACCAGCGGTCCGTCACTCCCGGTCCTCTCGTACTAGGGAGTGAATCCCTCAAGTCTCCTGCGCCCACAGTGGATAAG
>JAQTUK010000216.1 GCA_028710285.1 Methylacidiphilaceae bacterium
CATGATCAGCGGCAGCGGATTGATCTCCAGCCCGATGCCCGGCAGAGTCGCCACGGTATCCGGTCGAGTAAGATCGTGGATCCATAGGAAGGATTGATGCCGCAACTCCACCGCGCTTTGCAGCATCGTGTAAAATCCGATGAAGATGGGAACCTGTACGACCACCGGAAGACAGCCTCCGATCGGATTCACTCCGAACTCGCGGTAGAGCTTCATGAGCTCGGCCTGCATCTTCTCGGGCTGTTCCTTGTACTTGGCTTGCAACTCTTTCATCTTCGGATTGAGCGCTTGCATCTCCTTCATGTGGCGGTTCGCCGCAGACTGGAGAGGCCAAAAGATACCCTTGATCCCGAGGGTAAAGACAATGATGACGGCTCCGTAGTTCGGGAGAAGCTGATGCAAATGGACCATGCACCAGAGCAGGGGTTTTACGATCCAGCCCCAGAGCCCGTAATCCATGATTCGGTCGGTCTCGGATCCCAGGCTTTTCAGCAAGCTGTACTCTTTGGGCCCGGCGAAAACCGTGTACGTCGTTGCGAGGGAGGAGCCGGGGGGAAGCACGAGGTCCGGAAAGGAAGCCCAAGCCTTCAAACCCGACGGCGGCTGACCCTTCCCCCCTCCGGGAAAATCCATCAGGGGCTCGGAAACGCAGATGAGCCGGTCGGGCGGAAGGGTTCCCGGAGGAAGAAGAATCGTGGCGTAGAACTGGCTCTTCACCGCGACCCAGCGCATCGACTCTTTGGGGCTGTCGATCAGCGAGCGGGGACCCCGCCAATGAAAGCCGAGAAGTCCGGCAGAACCAAAATCGGGCAGACTAATCCGACCCAGCTTCCCCCCAACGGGGAGCCAGTTCGCCGCAATCGTGCTGGGAGGATCCTGCCGATGGATCGGCTCCCCCAGCCCGACGAGAAGTTTCCAACGGGGGAGCGTGACCTCCCGAGGTGCCGGATTGGCCCACTGTTGGTCGAGCCGGATCTCATACCCTGAGTTGAGCCGATACCGACGCCGCAGTTCCACGCCATTGGCAAGGCTGCGGGCAAAAACGACATCTTTTCCCTCTTGGCTACAACGATAGGCCGCCAGAGCCGTTCCTTCATCCCACCCCGTCACATTCAAGACCGGCTCTCGGCTGAACCGATTGAGGACGAGTGGCTCGTCTCCGTGCGCGCGCTGATTCTTGAGCTCGATCGAGCGGATGGCCCCTCCCCAGGAGGTAAAAATGACTTTCATCTCGGCGTTTTCGAGAACGGCCGTCTCCTCGGGAGGGAGGCTCCCCGTGGTCGGCGACGCTTCCCTGGACTCGATCTCGCCGATGCCTTCGCTGGCCGTTCCCTCCGGCGCGGCGGCGGGGAGCTTGAGCCCCTCTTCGGGATTCGTCTTTTGCGCTGCTTTGGGCGCGTGGCGCGGACCATAGTGAGTCATCACGTACCACTGCCATGCGAAAAGGCCGATCCCGCACAAAATCAGCCCGAGCCATCCCTTTCGATCCATCGTATCCTTTCCCGATCTACCGACTGCCGTCTACCGGTCCCTTTGCGCCTTCCCGCGCTCTTCCGATGCGCAAGGATGAATTAGGCTGCGGGCCGGGCGCAACACGATCATCCGCAACTCCTCGTTAGCGCAGAATCGTCGGTTCCTCCGTCCTTGCCCTTTCCTTCCGACGCCGTCCGATGCCCCCCGGGAACGGGATCCCATCCCGAGGTGCCCCACGGGTGGCACCGGAGGAGGCGTCGCAAACAGAGCGGAAGCCCCTGCCAGTACCCGTATCTCTCCACGGCTTGGCGGCAATATTCCGAACAGGTCGGCACATGTCGACAACATCCGTACAATCCGAATGTTTGGCGCAACGGGTTCAGCACCACGCGGTAGATCGCCAGAATCCAATGAATGCCTCGCTTCACTTTTCCCGAGCCCGGGTCGCCAACGCCACCATTTTCTCTCTCAGCCGCCAGAAGTCGAGAGAAGCCGCTGAGCGTTTTGCGACCCATCCGTACATCCAAGGATCGTCGAAGCGATAGATGCAGCGACGAAACACCTCGCGCATCCGGCGCCGAACGCGATTGCGGAGAACGGCGTTCCCAATCTTTCGCGGCGTGACGAAGAACACCTCTCCCTCGAGCCCCGGATCTCGCGGCAGGACGAGCAAGAGCAGCGCGCCATCGTTCAGACGTCTTCCCGACGCGAAGAAAAGCCCGACTGCGCGCGTCTTTCGGATCGTCTTCGTCGGAGGAAGCCCGGTCGGAGACCGGCTAAGCGCCCGTGTGACGGGCAAACTTGCGCTCTACGCCCTTGGGAACAAGCCGGTATCGGCCTTTTGCCCGACGACGCCGCAGCACGATCCGCCCGGTACGCGAGCGGGTCCGCTCGAGGAACCCGTGCTGCCGTACTCGGCACCGCTTCGAAGGTTGATAAGTTCGCTTCATCGCTTTGCGCGGGAGACCCAGGCCTTCAGGCCGGGGAGGGATAGCGCGGCAGGCGAAGCCTGCCCTCTTCCCGCTTCTCCTTTCTTGCTGGCTATCTTCGTCAACGTATATCCAAACCA
This sequence comes from Methylacidiphilaceae bacterium, assembly GCA_028710285.1. Classification (GTDB taxonomy): domain Bacteria; phylum Verrucomicrobiota; class Verrucomicrobiia; order Methylacidiphilales; family Methylacidiphilaceae; genus Methylacidimicrobium. Next base: position 2,543 of record JAQTUK010000216.1, read on the forward strand.
CTCATCAAGCTGATGCCGCGCCCGATTTCCCGAGCGCGACATCAACTGCGCGTAAGCGCCATGTGACGCCCCTTGCGGGGTCTCCCCTCGGGATTGTCTGAAACCGGCTCCATCCTTCCGGATGCGGCGGAAACCTTCGGACCTTTGCCTTTGTCCAGCATGATCCCCGCCTTGCAGAGCGGCGAACTGAGGAAGCATTCGCCGGTGCG
>JAQTUK010000081.1 GCA_028710285.1 Methylacidiphilaceae bacterium
TGCTTCATTCCCCACACCCTTTCGGAAGATGGCGATCCGCTCGACTGCATGGTCGTTTCCCATACGCCGGTCTCGCCAGGAGTCGTGATCCCCTCGCGCCCGATTGGGGCACTGCTCATGGAGGACGAGCATGGCATCGACGAGAAGATCATCGCCGTCCCGATCGACAAGCTCCATCCCTTCTACACGCGCGTCGCAAGCTACCGGGACCTCCCGGAAATCTTCATCCAGTCGGTCGCCCACTTTTTCGAGCACTACAAGGATCTGGAAGAGGACAAATGGGTGAAGCTTCGGGGCTGGGCGGAGCCGGCCGAGGCGGTCGATTTGATCCGTGCCGGAATCGAGCGGGTCAAGACCGCCGGTTGAGGGCTTCTCGCCGGAAGAGAGGCAGCCAACGCCGCCCAAACGCCGGAGAGAGCGCAATCCCGTGTTGCTCTCCGGTCAGGGCAAGGAGCTCCAAGAGCGCGCATCCGGCCCAGAATCGAGCCTCAAGCCGCATTGCCCCGCCAGGGCCTTTGGACCCGCGGCGGCCAGGCCAAGGCATAGCCCCGCTCCAAGCCCAAGTTGGAAGCACTCCTCATCGCGTTGCATCCATGGTCCTCACCGCCACAAACACGACAGTGGCGCCGCCGCGAGCCTGTCGCCGAAGGGGACCAGATCGGTGCTGTCATAGAGCACGACGCCATAGGCGAACCGCTCCTTGCACGCCCCGGCCAAGGTCCGCAGCCCTGCAAAGTCGCCGGACTTCACCGTTGCGGCTGCTTTCACCTCGATCCCCGCGATCATGCCGTCGTCGCGCTCCAGCACGATGTCTACCTCGTGCATCTGCTGGTCGCGGAAATGATATGGCGTCAGCCGCAGGTCCGATGCCGTCATGAGCTTCAGCACTTCGGAGAAGACGAAGCTTTCGAGAAGCGCGCCAAACACGTCGCGATTGGCTTTTAGCCGTTCGAAGCTCAATGCCCGCGCTGTCGCCAGCACGCCGGAATCGAGGAAATGCAGCTTCGGCGTTTTGGTGATCCGTTTGAGCGCATTCGTGTACCAAGGCGGCAATGTCGAGACGAGGAACACCTGTTCCAAAAGGGCGACATAGCGCTGTCCTGTCTTGTGGCTGACATGGATGCGGGAGCCCAACTGCGAGTAGTTGACCAACTGCCCCGAATGCTCCGCGAGGAGCCGGACGAACTTCGGCAGCTCGGCCAGCTTCTCGATTTCAGCAATGTCCTGCAGGTCGCGGGTCAGAACCGACGTCAGATAGGATCGAGCCCAATCCTGCCGCCGCCGTTCGCTCTCACGGCGGATCGCCTCGGGAAAGCCTCCGAGCAAGACGATCTCGAGGAGGGCGTCGCCGACAATCGCCTCCCGCTCCCCCTGCAGCTTCCCGGCAAACAGGCATTCCAGGAAGGTCGGCCTCTTGCCCTCTATTTCCGCGCGAGCCAGTGGCAGCATCCGGATGGTTTCCATCCGCCCCGCCAGACTGTCGGCGACCCGGGACAAGGTGAGCACGTTGGCGGATCCGGTGAGCAGGAAGCAGCCAGGGCGATAGTTCTCGTCCACCTTCCTCTTGATCGCCAGCAACAGGTCGGGCGCGCGCTGGATCTCGTCGATGATGGCTTTATCCAGACCACGAATGAAACCGGCCGGATCGGACCGTGCAGCGGCGAGAACCGTCCGATCGTCGAGCGTGAGATAGGTCCGACCCGCTTCCCCCACCTTCCGGACAAGCGTGGTCTTGCCGGCCCGGCGCGGTCCCACGATCAGGACCACTGGGGTGTCAGAAAGGGCTTCCTCCGCCCGACGCTCCACGAACCGCTGGTACATGCCACTTGGCGAATCTCGGATTATTGGAACTATGAATCATGACCATTGGAAGTCAATGGCATGTTGCTTGGAACCGATAGATCTAGAGCAGGAGTTGCGTCCTCTAGCGGGAATCCCTGCAGCGAACGCCGCTCGAACGACGGAGAGAGCGCAATCGCGTGTTGCTCTCCGGTCAGGGCAAGGAGCTCCAAGAGCGCGCATCCGGACAAGAATCGTGCCTCAAGTCGCATTGCCTCGCCAGGGCCTTTGGACCCGCGGCGGCCAGGCCAGGCCATATCCTTCTGCCTGCAAGCTCAAGTTCGGGTTGTAGGCCGGATCCCGCTCGATCACCTCCGCCCACTTCGATCGGAAGCGCTCGCGATCTTCCGGAGTCTCCGCGGGGCAAGCTTCCAAGCGCACGAGCTCGGCATAGGGAGTAAAGACGATCCGATATCCTTTTTTCCGGAGCCGCAGGCAATAGTCGATGTCCCACAACCCCTCGCCATATCCCTCGTCGAAGCCTCCGCTCTCCTCCCAAACCGCCTTCCGCGTCGCCAGGCAGCTTCCGCCCACCGCCGACGGATTCCGAAGAAGAACCGCTTGCCCAAAATAGCCAATCGACTCGCCGCTCCAGCCCTGGAAGGCAGCCCCGGCAGATCCTTCGAGGCCCAGAAGGACCCCTGCCTCCGCCACACTCCCATCGGGGGCCAGGATCCGCGCCCCGACCGCCCCGACCTCCGGCCGCAGGGCTTGGCTCACCAGCTCGCCGAGCCAGCCGCCCCCCCTCGCCTCGACCGGAGCCTCCAGAAACACCAGGATCTCCCCTCCCGCCTGGCGGGGGGCCCAGTTCCAAAGGCGCGGCCCGGTCAGCCCCGTCGGCGGAGCGAGAAAGCGCACGCCTTCGTTGGCCTCGCCGCCCGCCTCCGGACATCCCGGGCTGCCGCCAACCACGAGCAATTCATATTCCGGGTAATCGGTCCGGCTCCGGATGCTCTCGATCGACCGCCGGAGACGCTCTCCGCCCACTCCCGCCCCGAGCAAGAGACTCACGCGGAGCTTCGCTGGAGCCCTCCAGCGCACCCGATGGCCCCACGGAATCGGGGCCGAGAGAACGTGAGACGGTTCTCCGACTCTCCGGAGATGATCCCCAATGGCGCTCCGCGCGGCCTCGTAGGCGTAGGGCTTGGCCTGATCGCAGGCGGCTCCCGATCCCGAGATCATGCGCCAATGGTAGAGCACCCGGGGGATGTGGCGGATCTGACCGGGCTCCAGCCTTTCCACGAAGCGAAGGGCCAGGTCGTAATCCTGGCTTCCGTCGTAACCGCTCCGGAATCCTCCCAGGGAGCGCAGAAGATCCGCCCGGTAGGCTTCCAAATGATTGATGCAGTTTTGGGAGAGCAGCAGATCGTAGCAGAAGTCGGGCTTGAAATAGGGCTCGGAACGGTGGCCCGCCTCGTCGATCTTGTCTTCGTCCGAGTAGATCAGCCCCGCCTCCGGATCGCACAGGATCTCCCGTGCGACCAGGTAAAGCGCCTCCTCGGGCAACTCGTCGTCGTGATCCAGGAGCACGATCCACTCCCCCCGCGCCAGCTCGAGCGCGCTGTTGGAGGCGGCGGAAATTCCCCCGTTCTCCGCGCGAAAAACGACACGGATCCGGGGGTCCCTCTCCCGATTCCTTTCCAACAGGGGCCGGATATGGGTGGCGCTCGATGCATCATCCGCTAGGCAGAGCTCCCAATCGGGATAGAGCTGCTCCCGAACCGAATCGATCGCCCGCTGGAGCCACTTCTCCGGGCTGTTGAAGACCGGCACGACGACCGAGAGGAGCGGCCTTCGGGGAAAACGGTCGATTTCCCTTCGCATCGCCTCCCGATCCGCTCCATCCAGCCGCTGGTAGGCCGCGATCCAGCTCTCATAGGCTCCCGATTCCATGCTCTCGTAAGCTCGCCATTCCGTCTCTTCCCGACCTGCCGGGATCGGCTGCTTCCGTAAACCGACCCAGTGGAGGAGTTCTCTTCGCCTTCGCCGGAAACTCGCCTCGGCCCGGCGCAACTCTCGCATCGCCGCCTCCACGCGAAGCGCCGCCCTCGGGCCGCCTACTCGGGCCACCGCTGCGGCCAAGCCGGTCTTGGGAGCAGCCTTCTCCAAGAGATCCCGAGCCCTCAGTTTCTCCGCCAGCCGCCGAGCGAGCGAAGCATGGCTCTCCCGCAGGAGAACAAACAGACGCTCCCTCTCCGCGAGGGCCGTCGGCGCCGCCCCCGCTACCCTTGGGGCCGAAGCGAGAAGAAGAGCCCAGGCCAAGATCGTGACCCATTCGCCCCGCGTCGGCTCCTTTTCGGCCCCGGGACACTCGCTTCCCGCCTCCCCGCCAAGCCCGATTGGCCGACCGAAGAGAGGCCAGGGGAGAAGCCCCTGGTTCTCTGCCGCCGAAAAGCCGTCTCCCCGGCGCATGAGCAGGGAACGGAGCGCTGCGGTCGACCAGAGAAGAGGAGCAGCAAAGGGAAACTCCGACCCCAGCCGCGCCGCGTAGTCCAGCGCCTCCGCGCGCGGATCGAAGACATGGGCAATTTCCGGATCGCGCAGGCGATAAGCCGAGCAGAGCAGATCGCACCGCAAAGACTTCCCCGATTCCCGGAGCTGGCTCTCCACCTTGTCGGGCGAAAGCCGCTCTCCCGGCCGCAGCCACTGGACCCATTCCCCCCTGGCACTCCGAAGCAAGGCCGCTCGCGCCGAAGCCCCCTCGGGAACGCAAACCCGTCGCACGGCCTTCCTTGCCGCCCCGAGCTCCTCCCATCCCGGATCCACCTCCTGAAGACCGGCGACCAGGATCTCCTTCCGCCTCCAGCTTTGGCCCAGGGCATCCTCCACCAGTTCCGCCAACCCCTCTTCCTTCCCTGCCAAAGCAATCGCGATCGTGACAAGCGGCTCCATGTTCCAGCGAGTTATTGCCAGAATGGCCGGCGCGGCACTAACCTTTTCCTGTCGTCCTGCGCGGCGATTGGCCCGATGACCGATTCCCTGCCCCGCCCTGAGCCCGATCCCCTCGTCACCATCGGTATCCCCGCCTACAATGCTGAGCCCTGGATTCGCGCCGCGGTGGAGAGCTCCCTCGCCCAGGATTGGCCGAACAAGGAGATCCTCGTTCTCGATGACGGCTCCGATGACGGGACCGTCGAACGGGTTGCCGCCTACGGCGATCGCGTGCGCCTCCTCCAAGCCAAGACCGGCCGAAGCAGCCTGGCCCGCCAGCGGCTCCTCGAGGAATCTTCCGGGGAGTGGATCCAATGGCTCGACCACGACGACTACCTGTTGCCGGGAAAGATCGCCACCCAGATTGCCGAGGCGGGAAATCTCGCCGACGCGGACATCCTCTTTTCCCCCTACCTCCTCGAGCGGTGGAGCGACGGCCACGTGGAATCGCGCGAGCCCCAGCCGATCGACGATCCCCAGGACCTCCCCCGCACCTGGCTCTCCTCGCAATTCCCCCAAAACGGGGCTCTCCTCTGGCGACGAGAAGCCCTTCTCGCCGTGGGAGGCTGGAAGGGTCTGCCCACCGACTACTACGACGACTATCAACTCTACTGGCGGGCGATCCAAGCCAAGCTCCGCTTTCGTTTTTCGCCCACTCCGGGGGCCGTCTATCGGGTCTGCCACCAGGAGAGCCTCACCTCTTCCAATATCCCGGAAGCCCTCCGGTGGCGCGCCCGAATGGTGCGGGAGGCCGCCCAGGCGCTTCAAGGGACCGGAGAATGGAATCCGCCGCACCGCGAGGCGGCCCAAGCCGAGCTCGCCCGGATCCTGCGCGTCCTCGACCGGCTCGCACCTGAGCTCCTCGAATCGCTCTGCCAAGATGCTCTCCAGGCCGATCTCTGGAGCGAAGAGGCTCTGGCCGCCGCGGCCGAGCCGAATTTCCGATGGCTCGTCCGGATGGTCGGCTGGCGGCGGGCCAGCGGGCTTAGGCGATACTTTCGAGGATGCGAGCGGCGGCTGCGGTCGCTCCGGAAGGGGCGCCTCCGCTTCGGGAGTCACCCGTCACGACCAACGATGATCCGCCAGGTCAACCCTGGGGAGAAGACGATTCGGTCGTGAAGCGAATGGCCGTAGCGCGATAGCGCGGAATCATCTGCATGCCGGGATTGACCGTGTACATCCCGCCGGTCGGATTCATCACCAGGGGATTGCCGATCGGCTGACTCTTGTCCTCCACGATCACCGCTTGCGCTCCCAGCTCGCGGGCCTTCTCCACGATCGATCCCAGGAGCTGGCTCCTCGGGGTTTCCGGCTGCCCGCTGGCTTCCAGCACCGCAATCTTCTCAAACGGGGTTTCGGGGGTCTTCCGGTAGACTTCCACGTACCGCGAGGGAAGATAGCGCTCGGTGGTCAGATGACGGACCTGCACCGTCTCCTGATGCACGCAACCTCCCAGGCAGAGGAGGATCGCAAGGAGTCCCGCCGCTCCTTTCCGAAAGGGCTCCGCGCTCGCAAGGCTACGGGTTTGACCAGGCACCTTGCCTCACCGCGCCGTTGCCGCCACAGGCTCTCCGGGAGGGGGAGCGAGAAACGCCTCGATCCGGGCGCCGGCCGCTAGCTGCTGCACGAGTTGCTGAGCCGCCTCCTGCTGGAGCTGCTGCTGAAGCTGCCCCTTGGCTTCGGCAAACGTTGGTGCCTTGAGCGGTCGAACTTCCAGAAGCTGGAGCACCTCCCAACCGCTGCCCGACAGGATCGGGCCGCCGATTTGCCCCGGTGCGAGTTTCTCCACCAAGGCGAGTGCCGCGGTGGGAAGAGTTTGCGCGCTCTGCCAGCCGACTTCCCCGCCTCGATCGGCGGTTGCTTTGTCCAGGGAAGTACGGGCAAGGATCGAGAAGTTCCCCCCGCTTCGAAGACGATCCAAAAGGAGGACCGCCTTGCTTCGCGTCTGCGTGACGATGTGGCGCAGCCGATATTCCCGCTTCGGAAGGCTCGCCATCGCCTGGTCGTAGCGCTTGCGAAGCTCCTCATCGGTCAGCTTCCTCCTCTGGAGATGCTGCTTGAGGGCAGCCGTCGCCAAAATTTTCCGAGTGGCCTCCGCCACCTCCGCCTTCACCTCCCCAGATTTCTCGAGCTCCCCTTTGTACGCTTCCTGGACGAGGAGCTCTTGCTGAATGAGGACATTAATCGCGTTGCGTTCGGCTTCGGAAGTCGGGTTCGCCATGCCCGCGCCGGCCAAGACCTTCCGCACCTCCGACTGCCGGATCTCCACGCCGTTGACGGTCGCGATGACCGGATCGCTCGATTCGCCTCGGGCGACGAAGGTGAAACCCAGGACGCCGAGCAGCAGCAAGAGCGTGCGGGAAAATTCCTTCTTTCTTTCTATCGAGGATCGCATCTTCCCTCCGAAGAAAGCCGCCGGTTCTCCCCGGCGACAAGCCATCTCATTGGATCAAGCTAGAAGTTTTGCCGCAAGACAAAAAGGACCGCGACCCGACCCCCCGCGAAATAGCCGTGCGGGTTATCCGTCGGCCCGATCATCGAGGCGTCGAGCGGCAGGGCCGCCATCGCGCTGATGGTCGTTCCATAGCGATGCACCATGTCGAGCCCGAGCCCAACGTCGGTCAAATAGTGCCAGGCCGGACCGGGACCCGGCGAGTAGTTGAAGCGAGACCCGCCGGTTTCCGCGAAGAAATTCCCGCGGATCGTAAAGCCCCACTGCTCCACGGCGGGAGCGAAGAGGGCGGCACGGGTGATGTAGCCCGTATCCCCATAGAGAACGCCCGGGTACCAGGCGGCCAAGTTTCCCATGCCGCCCAGCACGAAATACTCCATGATCGGCAGCGTGTTTTGCGAGATCTGCCCATAGCCGGTCACCACAAGCTGCATCCCCTCGGGAAGGGTCTGCGTATAGCTCGCGCTGCCCCGGTAGTAGGTGAAATACGCCGTCGGCACCCCCGGCCCTTCGAGCGGAGCTCCCTGCAGCCCGGAAAACGCTCCAAGCCGGGTGCCGCGAACGCCGTAGACATTCCCGCCCACCTGTGCGGGAAGGCCAAAGGTCCGGAAGTTCTGGCTGACCGTGGTGCCGAGCTGCGCGGTGCCGTAATCCTGCGAGAGCAGGCGAAAGAGACCCTGGAAGACATCCTCGGTGAAGTTCATCGAGGTCAGCCGCTCGTTCATCGTCCATCGGAAGCTTTCGCTCGCGTAGACGGTCTGTTGTCCGTACACCTGCCAGTTCTGCATGGCGACCTCCGGATACAGCGGGGCCGTCACCTCTCCGAAAGCGGATTGCATGTTCGCAAAGGTTACTCCGTAGACGCCCCAGGGCGTCGCCCAGGACAAGCCGCCGTTTTCCATCTGGAACTGCCCACCCTCGGTATAGGGATTCAACCCATCCCACCCATTAGTGAAACCTCCGGTGAGCTCGAGGCCGTACCCCGGACGGTAGGCAACCGCCGCGTCGCTCATGTAGCGCGCGGCAAAACGGTTCCCGTAGTTTCCGAAGCCCACGGAGGCATTCCATGGATTCGCCTGGTTGAGGGGGTTGGGAGCAAAGCTTTCGATGGGCCGGGTCTCGACATCCATCACCGAGCTCGCGAAATCGGGACCCGGGCTGAAATTGATCTTGGGCTGCTCCTGCTGCCGAGCGGCATAGGCTTCGGCATCGACCGTCCGCCGGATCACATCGCTCGTCTTCACCGAAGGTCGGTTCGTGAGCCCCCCGTAGAACCAGCGCAACGAGGGCACCACGCGGGCTTCGGTAATCTTTCCTTGAATGACCTCGAGCTCCACCTCCTTTTCCTCGACGACGGCCCGGATCGTGACCAGAAAGTACCCCGCTCGTTGATAAGCGGTCTTGAGCCGGTTGACCGCATCCTCCGGGCTCTTCGCATCCCGAAGCGTGTCCAAGATCTTTCCCGCCGAGAGGAGCGTATTTCCGGTGACGACATACCGGCGGCCGCCGCTTTCCACCACCACGGGCTTCGCGGCAAGGGAAGCCTGATCATAGGGGATGACCTCCTGTGTCTCGGGAGCCGAGTCGAAACCCGCCGGCCCTTCCAGGAGCGCAAACAGGATGGGGAGCAGGAGGACCATTCCAGACCGTGTCTCGTATTGTTGGCAACTTCGCTCGCCGCCTGGCAAGCGAAAAGCGCCCGGATCTGCCTTGTTTCGCGGGAGATGCCCGAGCGTCCGCAGGCGCTCTCCGCAATCCTTGACTGGGAAGTCTCCCCTTTCTTTCTGGAATCCTGGCCGCCCGTTCGCGTACCCTGGTGGCATGACGCGCATCCTGACCAGCTCCTGGTGGCGGCGAGGCTGGATCGCGGTCATCACGCTCCTTGCCTCCCTTCTTCCCGCGCTGTGGAGCTCCGCTGCCGCATCCCCGAACGATCCCTCTGCGCCGACCGAACGCACAAGGGACCAGAAGCTCGACCTGCTCCGACAGGAGGCGCGCGCCACCCCGAGCTCGGCCGAAACCTGGCGCCGCTTGGGCGAAGCGCTTTTCGTTGCCGGTAAGCCGGCGGAAGCCATTCCACCCTTTCGCAGGGCCGCCGCGATCGAGCGCCGGAGCGGCGATGCCTGGGTGCGACTGGGCGGAGCCTATGCGGCGGCAGGCTATCACAAGCAAGCCCTCGATTCCTTTCGTCGCGCGGTGAAGCTCAGCCCGGCCGATCCGGCAGCCTGGTTCGCCCTAGGGGCGGAAGAGGAACACCTCAACCACCACGCCCAGGCCCTTCCGGCCTTCGAAAAGGCGTCCCGGTTGCTGCCGGGCGGTGCAGCCTCCTACAATCTCGGCATCGTCTACGGGGAGCTCAATCGCTTTCAGGACGCCGCCTCGGCTTACCGGATGGCGCTGACGCGGCAGCCAGGAAACGCCGAGGCATGGAACAACCTGGGCGTCGCCTACGAGAAGCTCGGCCGATCCCACGACGCTCTTCAAGCCTACAGCCGCGCCTTCCTCCTCCAGCCCAACAACCCCACCATTGTGCAGAACGTCACCCGCGCGGGTGCCCGAGTCCGCTCTCCCGTCAACGCCGCTGCGTCCCAAGTCCGGCGCGCTCAGCCGGCTGGCCGTTCCAAGAACGTGACCCAGTCGCCATAGCGGGGCACTCCGTACCGTCGATCGGATCCCCACCGGCGGATCTGGCGGATCACCCGCAGACCCGCATGGCGGGCCATTCTCCGGACAAGCCATGCCGAAATGTCCGACCGCCATCCGTCATCATCGTGCATTCTCCCCATGGAAAGCCACTGGTAGAGTCGTCGTCCGCGCGTCCCCTGATCCCGAAGAAGGGAAAGCCCCAAAGCCCAGTGGCGGCGTCCCGCATGGTGAAGCACGGCCGAGCCCCCGGGCCGGAGAACCCGCCCCAGCTCCTGAAGATAGCCCAAAAAAGAGACTCGATCGACGTGGACGAACACATCGAAGGACCAGGCCAAATCGACTTGGCCTGTCGAAACCCCGGAAAGACTTTGGCCATCGCCGACGTGGTATTCCACACGATGGAAACTGGAAAAACGCCGCCGACAGTGCTCGATGCAATTCGGCGATAGGTCGACGAGAATCGCCTGGCCGCATCGCGGAAGGATTTCGGCTGTCCAGCGCCCATGCCCGGGACCAATTTCCAGGACCGTGGCGCCAGGAGCGATCGCGGGCGCAAGCAGGTGCTCCACTACCGAAGCCTTCCATTCGAAGTAGGGAACCCCGCAGAATCGAGCCTGGCCCTTCCATTCGTCTCCATCCTCGGACCAAGAGTATTCCGCGTTCCAGACTCGGAGATTTGCTTCGCGGGTGTTACGCATACATTCCATTTGCGCTCGGCCTGCCGCCAGCTTGGCGCGGGGAGACTAGCTGCCATTTCTCACGAAGGCCGACCGAAGCGTGAAGCGAGAAAGCGTGTAAAGAGCATAGGAAAGGCCGCCTTTCCCTGGTATAAAGTGCGTTAACAAGTCGTATTTACAACCAGGAAAGAAA
>JAQTUK010000082.1 GCA_028710285.1 Methylacidiphilaceae bacterium
CTCCTGTTGCTCTTCCGCGGCGGAAGGCCTTCTCCATCGCCCCCAGCCTCGTTTCCTCTCCTTATACGGCTTCCCATAAAATAATGCTATTTGATTGTTCTTATGCGATAGATCAATTTTGTAAATGCCTTACACTTTCTTCCGCGATCTCCGGGACGCCGCGGGGATTCTTTGTCTCTGCGCCGGCAGGATTGGGAGCTTCTCCCGCCCCCTCCATTGGCCGGTCCCGCACCCGTCGGCGATCTGGCCAGGAGGCAAAGCCGCTTATGTGCTGGACAGCGTCTCCTAAACGCCTATGATTTCCCATCGAGTTGCCGGCCGCAGCGCAAGGGGCTTGGTTTGGCATGCTCAAATGGATTGGGCCGGGAACCGCCCGGGGCTCGCGCATGCGAGTCCGAAACCATCGATCGCGCCGGAAGGGCTGCTGGATGGGTGGTAGTTCATCGGAGGGTTAATGACTGCAGTGATTCGGACTGGCGGAAAACAATACCGCGCAGAAGAGGGGGCCATTCTCGAGATCGAGCTCCCGAAGAAGGGCATCTCCGCCGGAGAGAGGTTGACCACCGAGGAGATCCTCCTCATCGAGACCGACGGAAGAACCGAAGTCGGAACGCCCCGTGTCGCCGGAGCAAAGGCGGTTTTGGAAGTCCTGGAAGAGATCCGGGCCCCCAAAGTCGTGGCTTTCCGATATCGTCGCCGGAAGGGGTACCACCGGACCGTCGGGCATCGGCAGCGATTGGCTCGCGTGCGCGTGGTCGAATTATCCATCGGCAAGAAAGCGGACTAGAGGGCGATCATGGCACATAAAAAAGGACAAGGAAGCACGCGCAACGGGCGCGACAGCAATAGCAAGCGTTTGGGAGTCAAGCGATACGGAGGCCAACGGGTCCGTAGCGGCAACATTTTGATCCGGCAGCGGGGCACGCGGTTTCATCCAGGGAATCATGTCGGGCAGGGCCGCGACTTTACGCTGTTTGCCCTGGCTGACGGCGTCGTGCATTGGGATCGCCGCAACCGAAAGGTTCACGTCCTACCCGAGCAGCCTGCCTAGGCAGGAGAGACACTCGGTCTAGACTCTCTCCTTGTGCGTTGGACAGGCGCACGGAAAATCCAATGTTTGTCGATCGAGTGAGGATCTTCGCCAAGGCGGGAGACGGGGGACGGGGATGTGTCAGCTTTCGGAGGGCTCCCTACGAGCCCCAAGGCGGTCCCGACGGCGGCGACGGCGGGAAAGGCGGGGACGTCCAACTGGTCGTCGACCCTCATCGCAACGATCTCTCCCATCTCTTCTTCGTGCCCCATCAACTGGCTCAGAACGGGCGGGCGGGCTCAGGAGCGAAAAAGACGGGGCGAAAGGGCCAGGACCTGGTTCTGCCCGTCCCTCCGGGAACGGTCGTCAGTCTCATCCGCAGCGACCCCGAGCAAGGCTCCAAGCTGCTGCCTCTACCCGCGCGCGATGCGGCTCTTGACCTTGTCGCCGACCTCACACCGCCGACCGATCGCTTCGTGCTCTGCCGGGGAGGACGGGGCGGATGGGGAAATTGGCATTTTCGCGGTCCTCAAAACCAGGCGCCCCGTCGCGCCGACCCTGGAAAACCAGGAGAGAGCGGGCAGTTCGTCCTCGAGCTCAAGCTTCTGGCCGACATCGGGCTCGTCGGTCTTCCCAACGCGGGAAAATCGAGCCTGCTGCGCCGCCTCACCTCCGCAGAGCCGAAGGTAGCGAACTATCCGTTCACGACCCTTTCCCCATCCGTCGGGGTCCTCGAATGGCCCGATGGCCATCGGCTTACGATCGCGGATATTCCCGGGTTGATTCGAGACGCCCATCTTGGGAAGGGCTTGGGTGACGAGTTTCTTCGCCACGTCGAGCGCTGCCGGCTCTTGCTCCTGGTGCTCGATCTCTCGGGGGCCGATCCCATGGCTGACCTTCTCCTCTTGCGACGGGAGCTGGAGGCCTACGGTCATGGTTTGGCCGAACGCCCGTTTCTGGTCGTCGGTAATAAGGTCGATTTGCGGACGGCGCGCAAAGCCGCCCTGCGTCGCGCTCGGCCGGGAGGGGAAGAGCCGGTTTTTGTCTCCGCCCTGACCGGGCTGGGAATTCCCGAGCTGACCGCCTCCTTCCGGCGGAAGCTCTCCGACGGTCTTTCCTCGACGGATCTCCGCCAAGCCGTCGGACTTTCGGCCCAGGACATCCGATGAAAGAGGTTGCCCGGTGGCTGATCATCTATGGGCTAGGGCTGATCTCGCTGGGCACCATCGGCTATCTCTCCAACCCGCGGAAGGCAAAAACCGCTCTCTACACCGGAGGCGGGTTCGGCGTCATCACCATCTGCCTGGGTGTGCTGACGCGGCGGGGCGCTGCCTGGGCATTGCCGACGGCCCTGCTGCTGGTCACGCTCTTTTCGATCCTCTTGCTCTGGAGATCAGTTGTCGTCTGGAAGGCCGTCGCGGCCGGCGAGCGGAGAAAGGCCTTTGTGGGCTCGCTGCTCGCCTTGATGCTGCTTTTTTCCGCCTTCCTGCTCCCCTACCTCTTTCAAGCCTGGCGTTAGGCCTCGCTCAGGTGTTCGATGGAGGCCCGAAAGCATCGGGGAGAAGACGAATCCGCCGCTTGACCTTGGCCTCGGCCAGCACCTCGACGATGTCGAAGCGGTAGTCCACGTCGTCGCGTCCCAACTCCTCGAGGTAGGCGTAGGCGGCTCTCACCAGGCGGGCCCGCTTCCCGGCGTCAACGGCCTCCGCAGGCTCTCCGTGCTGGAGGGAGCTTCGGGTTTTTACCTCAACGAAGACCAGAATGTTCTTCTGCCGGCAGACCAGGTCGATCTCTCCCCCACCGATCCGAACGTTGCGCAAGAGGATCCGGTATCCCTTCCCGCGTAGGAATCGGGCGGCTTCCCGCTCACCCCATCTTCCGAGATCGCGGCTCCTGCGCCAGGGCCGCCGAAAGAGCTCCAGAATGGGGCTCACTCGCCTCCACCGGGGCTACCCGCGCCCGCCGTCCAAGGGAAGATCGTGAATCCCTCCCTCCGAAAGCCGTCCGAGAAAGCTCCGTCTGTGATAGGGAGTGGCACCGTAGAGCCGCAAGGCTTCCCAATGGTCGGCTGTCCCATATCCCTTGTGGCGCGCAAAGCCGAATCGCGGATGGTCTCGGTCGATCTCTTCCAGCCATCGGTCCCGCGTGACCTTGGCTAGCACGGAAGCTGCGGCGATGCAAGCACAGCGGCCATCGCCGCCGACGATGGCGCGGGTGGGCATCTCCAGGGGAGGCGACTCCCGCCCATCGACCAGGACGATCGCCGGGCTTTCCCGCAACGCCAGAACCGCCCGCGACATCGCGAGCATCGTCGCCGCGAGCACGTTCCACCGGTCCACCTCCTGGGCGCTTGCCAGGCCGATTCCATAGGCGACGCCGGGCAGGTTCACGATCCAGTCGCAGACGGCGGAACGTCGTCGGGGCTCAAGCCGCTTGGAATCATCAAGCCACGGATGGAGCCGAATCCGCAGAGGAAGAACGACCGCCGCCGCGATGACGGGGCCCGCGAGCGATCCGCGACCGACCTCGTCGATCCCCGCAGCGGGGGTGAAGCCTTGTACGGCGAGGAGCCGCTCAAACCGGCGATCAACGCCTTTGCGCCCGGGTCGGGCCTTGCGGATTGCCTCCTCCTTACGCACAGGAGCAGTATCGTGGGGGACGACTCTCCGGCAACAAACGCCGGAGAGAAAAAGGGACGGGCGGATGGAAACGGAGGATTACTTCCGTCCCAGAACGGCTTCCTTGCCCTTCCTCCCGCGAAGGTAGTAGAGCTTGGCGCGGCGCACCTTCGCACTCCGTTCCACCTCGATCTTTTCGATCCAGGGAGAGTGGAGCCGATAGATCCGCTCGATCCCTTCTCCGTAACTCAAGCGGCGTACGGTGAAGGCCGCATTGATTCCGCGTCCCTTCTTGCCGATCACGATCCCCTGAAAGACCTGAACTCGCTCCTTGTCGCCCTCTCGAATCCGTGAATGGACCCGCACGCTGTCGCCCACCGCAAATCGGGGAATTTCTTTCTTGAGCTGCTCTTGCTCAATCCGCTCGATTAGGTTCATCGCTCTCTCCTTTTCCTCTGCGCTCCCACAAATCCTTTCTCACGCGCCGCGTCTTCTCCTCGGCCATGCGACGCCGCCAGCGCAAAATCGCGGCGTGATCTCCGGACAGAAGGATTTCGGGCACCGCCCATTCCTGGAAAACCGCCGGCCGGGTATATTGCGGACCCTCTAGAAGAGCATCTTCGAAGGATTCATGCAATACTGATTCTGCGTTCCCGAGGACGCCGGGAAGAAGCCGGACGACCGAATCCACGACCGCCAGAGCAGCCACGGCTCCGTTCGCCACGACGAAATCCCCGATCGAAACCTCCTCCTCGATCCAATGATCGATGACCCGCTGGTCCACTCCCTCGTAGTGTCCGCAAACGAAAATCAGCCGGGATGCACGGGACAATTCCCATGCCATGGCTTGATCGAACCTTCGCCCTCCCGGAGAGAGAAGACGGACGGGCGCCGTTTCCGCCAGGGCCTGCACTGTCTCGATCGCTTCGACGAGCGGCTCGCACTTGAGCACCATCCCCGGCCCGCCTCCGTAGGGACGGTCATCGACGGTCTTGTGCCGATCGTGGGCGTAATCCCGAAGCTGGTGTGTGCGGAAAATCAACCTCCCGCTCTCGATCGCCCTGCTCAGGATGCTCTCTCGAGCCGCCGCTTCCAGCAGCCCGGGGAACAAGGTGATGACGTCGATCCGCACGACTCCCTCGCCCAAGAGCCGTCAGCGCGCGTCCTTCACCCATTTCGCACCCGGGGCACGGCGACGGCGCTGGGACATGAGTGCGAGGAGGCCGGCTAGACTGCCGGAGCGACCGCTTTGTCCGTTGGCTCGCTCGGAGCCGTTCTCACGATGCGCGCAACGGTTTCGCTCAGTTGCGCTCCCTGGTTTCTCCAAAACTCGACGCGGTCGAGCTTTACGTGTACCCCGCCTTCTTTCAGGAGAGGATCGTAGGTTCCGACCGCCTCCAAGAACTTGCCGTCCCGAGCGGCCCGTCGATCCGCGACGACGATTCGAAAGAAGGGGCGGTTTTTTCTCCCTTCCCTCCGCAAACGTACTACCACTGCCATATTGCTCTCTTTCTCCTTTGCTCTTCATCCACGCAGGGCACGAGGAATCGCCAGCTTCGGCCAGCCCTTTCCCGGTCCCCCTTTCGAAATCCGCCGCATCATCTTCCGCATCGAATCGAACTTGCGCAAGAGATCATTGACATCGTTCACCTGCGTTCCGCTTCCCCGCGCGATTCTCAGCCGGCGCCGCCCATTGAGAATCGTCGGCCGGCGCCGTTCCCCCGGCGTCATCGAGAGGATGATCGCCTCAATCTGCTTGATCTTCTTCTCATCCACCTTTACGGCCTCCTTGCCGGGAAAGCCGGGAAGGAGCGCCAGCAGGTTCTCGAGCGGTCCCAGCCGCTTCATCAGCCGAAGCTGGGCGAGAAAATCCTGAAGCCCGAATTCATTGCTCTTCAGCCTCTTGGCCATCTCCTCCATCGATTGGGCGTCGATTTCCTCCTGCGCGCGATCGACGAGCGCCACGATGTCCCCCATGCCCAAGAGTCTCCCGACGAATCGCTCGGGAACGAAGGTCTGCAAGGCGTCGGGCTTCTCTCCCACGCCTAAAAACTTGATGGGGATGCCTGTCACCTGTTGGATCGAGAGAGCGGCACCCCCGCGCGCATCGCCGTCGGTCCTCGACAGCACCAAGCCGGTGAGCGGTACCTTGGCCGCGAAGGCTTCCGCCACCTTCACCGCCACCTGTCCCGTCGCGGCGTCGACGACCAGAAGCGATTCCCCCGGCTCCCAAAGCCTGGCCACACCCGCAAGCTCCTCGAGGAGGTCCGCATCGACATCCAACCGCCCGGCGGCATCGAAAATCACGATGTCCATGCCTTCGCGCTCGCCCCGGGCGCGTCCTTCTCGAGCGACCGTTTCGATCGGCGTTCCATCCGGCCAGGAGTAGACCGGGACTTCGATCTGCTCGCCGAGCCGCTGGAGCTGCTCGCGAGCGGCAGGACGAGTGAGGTCGCCCGCAACGAGAGCCACTTTCTGGCGCTGCTTTCGGAACCAGAGGGCGAGCTTCGCCGCGGTGGTGGTCTTCCCCGATCCGTTGAGCCCGCAGAGAAGGAGCCGAAGAGGTCGCTCCGGCCGGATCTCCCTCTCGCCCTCTCCCAGAAGACGGACGAGCTCCTCGTGGAAGATCTTGACGAATTGATCGCCCGGCCGGATACCGGCCAGCGCCTCTTTCCCAAGGGCTTTCTTCTGAATCTCCTCGCAGAGTTGCTTTGCCACCGGATAGTGGACATCGGCGGCGAGAAGGGCCAGGCGGATCTCCCGGAGCGCATCGGCGACGTTGGACTCCGAGAGTTTCCCGTAGCCGCGAAGGTTGCGGAAAACCGATTCGAGCTTTTTCTGGAGTAGTTCAAGCATGGGGAGGAACCGCTTCGGAAGCCCGTCTCATTTCGAGCGAAGCTCCAGATCCTCGCATAGGCCCGGCAGCTCCGCCTTCGGGGGCACCGCGCTGACAAAGGGATCTTCCAAGGAGTAGTATCCGCTGTTACCGACCTGAACGTAGTCCCAATCGATCACGTACGAGATCTTGCCCGCGGCCAGCTTCCTCATGAGTTGGCTGCGCGCGTAGGCCCTGGTGCTCCGGGGAGCTTCTTGCCGCAGATCCTGCTCTCCCAAGCCGGGGAGGCCGAGATCCTCGAGTGAAGGGTGGGGCAGCAGGCCCGCCAAGCTCCGCTTTTCGTTCAGATTATGGTATTCGAGATCGAGGCTCTCCATCCAGGGGTCATCCCAGCGGACCCCTTCCTGGGTCCGAAAGAGTTCGAGCAGATGCCGCTTGGTGATCCAGTCGACTTTCCCCAAAAGGGCATCGGTATCCCCGCGCAGCCCGCGCAAGACCTCTTCCCATGCGAGCCGGGTCCACAGGCTGTCTTGGTCCTCTTCCAGGTCCACCCGGCTCGTGGCAGCCAGGAAGTGTTCCAGAAGCTCCACCGCCGTCCATCTCCTTCCGTCGGACAATTCGATCAGCCACGGTCCATCCGGGCAGTGCGAAATCTGGTGCATCGCGCGCACAGGGTCGGCCAGGGCGACGTGAGGCATCCGATCCGCCTCCAAGAGGTCGAGGACGAGGGAGGTGCTTCCGACTTTGAGGGCTTGCGAAAACGGAAGCATGTTCGAGTCCCCAAGAAGAAGGTGGAAGCGACGGAAGCGACAAGGATCTCCCAAAGGCTCGTCCCGGGCATTGATCAGCGCCCGGTTGAACTGGACCCATTCGTAGATCTCGGTCTGAATGTAATCGGCGCGCTGCATCACTTGAAACGGCAGCGCCCGCGTTCGGGCACCCCGGTCAATCCCTCGAGGGACCATCACCGTCCCGACCCGGCCGGCTCCGACCATCAGCCCTCGGACGGCCAGAAAGGCGAGCAGCGCATCGACGTTGCTTTGAGTCAGGGGGGCGTCCCGCTGGAGCAGATAATTCTCGTGGCAGCCAAAGGTTGCGCCCGTGTAGTGATCGATGTTGTTCTTGATGAAGGCCGCTTCCCCAGTGATGCCCAAGTCGATCAGGGCCTGCTGCAGAAGGCGTTCCCCCGCCTGGTCCGAAGCGAGCAGGTCTGCCAGGGAAAGGCACTCGGCGGTGCAATACTCGATATGCCCCATGTCGACATAGAGCCGCCCTCCGTTAAACAGAAACCCGCCGTTGCCCGCAGGTTCGTCGTAATCCCGGTCGTGGACATCGATGAGGCCGATGCGCTCTCGATAAAAGAGATGGTCCCGGACGCGCTCCGGCACCGGGGGACTCTCCATGGTTCGCTGCGAAAGGCAGCCATATTCTGTTTCCAGGCCTGCGATCCGCCGCATCTCCTACTCCTTTTCCCCCGCCCATCCTAGCTGCTGGGCCTCCGGGACGAGAAACGCGGGGCCGCCTGCGGCGGCAGCTTCCCGGGAGAGCGCTCCGACCTCGAATCGGTCGCTCCCGTTGGAATCGATCCATTCCTTCGGCGGTGTAAATTCCGCCCAAGGGACACGCTTTTCCTCATTTTCCTGGGCAGCCCAGGCGAGCACCCGCGCAGCGTGCTGCGCCAGATCCTTCCAGCTTTTGCCCGAGGGAGGCGGGGACTTTCGGCTCTCTTCCCGCCAGCGCGAGGAAAGGTCTTTGCGCGCGCCGAGCAGAACTCCGCGCGGCATCTGCTCTCGCTCCACCCCGGCATAGCCGCCGTCATATTCGAGAAGCCATCCCTGATCCGCGGCGGGCGAGCTTCCCAGTTCCACGAGAACTCCCCGGAAGAGCAGAGGCGCGGCGAAGATCTGCTCGAAGGCGCTTTTGAGGGCGCCTGCCAACCCATAACTTACGATTCTTCGCGCGCTCACGTCGGCCCGAGACCTCGAAAATCCTTCGACGTGCGCCGCCTCGATCGCGGTTTGCCGTATCTTCTCCAAGTCGGCGGGATGGCCCACGGCTCCTAGAGCCAGATGGTCGTAGATCTCGAAAATCTTCGGAGTGGGCGCCAGCCCGGCGAGCATAAGAATGCCCGGCTCTCCGCTAACGGCGACCACGGGGGCGGCGCCTCGAAGCTGATCCTCGATGTACTCGCGCCGGTTTTGGACCGCTTCCAACCATCGATAAGGTTCCTCGATCACGCTTGGTCTCTTCCTCGCAGCATTTATCCCCTCTCCCCGGGTCGCGCTGGACCTCGAACGGCTTTTGCCAAAAGGGAAAGGAAAGCCGAAAGCCTACCAGCACCCTGGCGCAGTTCAATGCAAATGAACGTTCGTCGTTTCCCGCCGTTACGGCCCCGTTTCTCGGGCTTTTCGATCTCTCTTCCCTTTCCGCTCCGCCACACGGGCGACTCAGAACTCGGACGTCCCCCTGGCCGCTCTCTTCCGGCAAGAATCTGCGCAGACGCCGCGAGCGGCAACGCCCCCCTCTTTCGCCTCTTCCGCCAGCGGACTCTGCGAACCGAATGGGGAAGGCATTAAGCCGCCGTCGGGAGCAGACGGCTCACCTGCGCTTCGGAGATGGACCTGACCCCGGTTTTCCCAACCACCGTAACCTGGGGATAGATCCTCGTCCGCCGATCGATCCCTCCCGTAGCGGTATCGGATTCCGCCGCTACATCCAAAAGCTGCAAGGCCAGGGCGATCGCCTCCTCTTCGGTGCGCTGTGCCGGGGGAGATCCGCTCCACCGGTTCAGGTATTGGAGGACGCTGCGAGCCGCGGGCGATCCGGAGCCCGAAACCGCGAAGTCGACGGCCTCGAATTGCGCACCCAAGGCATCGTAAAAGAAGATCTTCGGACTCCCCTTCCCCAGAGGATCGACCAGCGCCAGAACGGGAACCACGACCCCGACCCCTTGAAGGGTTAGGGCGAGGTTCTCCTTGAGAAGCTTTCCGACCATGCGCACCTTCGCATCCAACGATAAGGACTGAAGCTGGCTCCGCCGGTAGTACTCGAAGGAGTGCTGGAGAACTCGAGCGATCTCGTACGCGGTCGCCGGAGCGCCGGCGATCGCCATGACCGTGAAGCGATCGATCTCGATCACCTTGTCAGCCCGGTCGTAAATGACCGTGTGCCCCATGGTGGCTCGCCGATCTCCCGCCACGATCACTCCGTCCCGATAGTGAAAACCGAGGACGGTCGTCGATTCCGGGACGGGCAGTGAACCAGCCCCGGCCACCGCCTGCTTTCCTTCCGGAAAAAGAAGGTTCCTCGACCGGAGGACGGCAAAAAAATCGCCGGTCTGCGCCCCGGAAGAGACGCCGATGGTCTCCACCTTCCTACTCCCCGGTCCGCTGCCGGTAGCGCTTCGCCTGATCGGGATCGACCTTGCGCATGCGCTTCATGATTTCTTCGGTGTTGGGCCGCTCCACCCTCGGCGCCCTAGGTCCCGGTCCATCTCCTCCCGGTCCTGGACCGGGAACAACCGGGTGAGTCTTCTGTACTTGTTCTGGCATCAGCATAGCCCTCCTGGGTTTTGTTAAATTTAACCGCTGATCGGCTCCAGCTTCAACTCCTCGATCATATCGGAAACGAATTGCGCCCGATCGATCACCTCGCAGTAGCGCTCCAAGTCGACGCCCGGAAAGGCCGAGGAGAGCTCAAGCCGATAGGTGTGTCCCTGCCAGCGGAAAGCAACGTAGTCCCACTGAACGTTGACCAAGTCTCGGGCAAATTTCTGGATGCACTTCCCCCGGACGTAGGCGCGTGAGGCGTTGGGCGGCTGTTGGATCGCCCGGTAGATGTCCTCCTCGCGGGAGATTCGGGAGATCTCTCCCGCCGATTCCAACGCATAATAAAGGCCCCGATCCCGGTCGATCAGATGATACTCCAGGTCGACGCTCTGGAGCCAGGGATCATCCCACGAAAGCTTCTGCTCCTCGCGAAAGGTCTCCAGCAGCGACCTCTTGGCAACCCAATCGAGCCGATCCCGCAACGCAGCCGGATCGGTCTGCAGCAGCTCCACGGTCTCCTTCCAGCTCTTCCAGACCGCCCGCTTTTCGGGATGGTCGAGATCGACGTAACGGCCGACCCAGTCGGCGTAGTCGTTCTGAAGCTGGGCGGCGGTCGTCGTCCCAGAATGGGCGAGCTCGATCTCCCAGCGATCGGTTCGGTCCCGGGAAATGCTCCGATGGGCATAGAGCGGGTCT
>JAQTUK010000083.1 GCA_028710285.1 Methylacidiphilaceae bacterium
GGCGGGGATTCGCTTGCCCTGGATCGCGAAGGAGGATCGAGAGCGGCGGACTTTGATCGAGTCGATCGGGCCCGTCTGGGATGGGAACGAGGTCTGGCTCATCGCCGGCGGAGGGCTCCTGTTCTTTGCTTTCCCGAAGGCCTATGCCAGCGCCCTGAGCGGATTCTATCTGGCGGTCACGATCTTTCTCTGGGTATTGATCTTGCGAGGTCTCTCCCTGGAGGTCCGCTCCCAGCTCTCCAGCGCCCTCTGGCGAAACTTTTGGGACGGTCTCTTTTTTCTCTCGAGCCTCCTCGCGGCGGCGATCCTGGGCGGACTCCTTGGCAACCTCGTGTGCGGCGTGCCGATCGACTCCGCGGGCGACTTCTTCCTGCCGCTTTGGACCTATTTCCTTCCCGGCAGGCAGCACGGGGTTCTCGACGTGGCCACTCTGCTTTTCAGCGGGCTCGCGATCCTGAGCCTGGCGGCTCACGGAGCTTCCTACCTGATCTGGAAAACGGAGGGCCCCCTCCAGGAAAAGGCCAAACGCGCCTTCCGCCGGCTCTTTCCCCTCGAAGGGATCTTAGTCCTGCTCACTCTCGGGGTCGCCGTATTCCTCCAACCCCAAGTCGTTCGCCGGTATGGGGAGGAGTCCTGGGCTCTGCTCTTCCCTGGTCTCGCCCTGGTGTTCTGGGTGGGGAAGAGGATTGCCTTCCAAAAGGGCGAGGAGTGGCTCTGCTTCGCCTCCTCTGCTCTCTTTCTCCTTGCCTCCCTGTTGTCTACCGCCTTTGGGCTCTATCCGAACCTGCTGATCTCTTCGCTCGATCCTTCTTCGAATCTGACGATCGCGAACTCCGGAGCGGCGCCGGCGGCCCTGGCCGCTGGCTTAGGCTGGTTCGGGGTGGGCTTTGCCCTAATCGTCCTTTACACCATCATGGTTTACCGGTCGTTCTGGGGCAAGACACGGACTGGTGCGCACGGGTATGGAGAAGCCGGTTAGCCACCGCCTTCTCGGCACGGGAAGCCATGGTTTCACCCCGGGAGCAAAGGAGCCCGTCCCCTAAGGGAGATCCCTGCGGGCAGCGAAGCGAACCAAATCTCGAGAGGCTGAGGCGAAGCCGGATGTACCCAGTTGGGTGGGGAGAAGCCGGGCTCGAGTTGGCTAGGACGATCTCCCGGATTTGGTTAGCCTCCGGCATGGCGCAGCACATTCTTTCCTCGGCTTCCCGAATGCTCGGCTTCTCTTTCGTCACGCTCGGTCTGATCCAGGGATTCTGGAAGACCGGATCCGCCCGTTCTCTCATGGAAGACGTCGTTGGCTTCACCATCATGTTCTTCCTGGGCGCAACGGTTGCCTCCTACCTGGCCTTGCGCTCGGGAAAGAGTTCCGGCTTCTGGGAGCGGCTAGCGGACTGGCTCTTTCTTCTCGGCTTGGGCTGTACCGCGGGTGAGACGGTGGTCCTGGTGGTCTCGATCACCTAGCCGCGATTCTTTCGTCTGCGCCAAGGGGAGGATTCGCCAAGAGGAAACATCCGAACCGCTCTCCAGAACCTATCCAACTCTACCTATAGCTGATTAAAGCTATGCAGCAGCTTTGGTGTCTGGTTCCTGCTTCGCCGAGGCTCGTTTCACGCGGCTCTTGCGAACCGCGCCAGAGCGTTCCTCTCCACAGGCTGAGACCGCAGAGCTTGCGGCCAAGTTTTCGAGGTTCCGGGCTGCGTTGAGATCGCGCCGGGCCTCATATCCACAGTCGTCGCACTGAAACAGCCGCTGCGACAGCGCCAGTTCGGCCTTGACCGAACCGCAGCAAGAACAGGTCTTGCTCGATGGGAACCAGCGATCCGCGACAACCACCGTCGCGCCGTAAAACCGCGCCTTATAATCAAGCTGGCGTCGGAACTCGGAAAATCCGCCATCCATGATCGAACGGGCAAGATGACGATTACGGGCCATGCCGCGCACGTTCAGGTCCTCGATGCCGATGCGGCGGTAGGTCTTCACCAGCATTGTGGTGGCCTTATGCGTCGCGTCGCGGCGGATGTTGGCGATGCGGCTATGCAGCCGCGCCAGCTTCGCCCGAGCCTTGCGCCTGTTGGCCGAACCTTTGCGCTTGCGGGACAGCGCCCGGCTTGTCCGGCGTAGGCGTTTCAAGAGCGTTTTATGCGCCTTCGGGCCAGCAATCGCCTTGCCCGTGCTCAATGTCGCCAGCGTGGCGACGCCGAGATCGACGCCGACAGCGGCGCATGGTTGTTCGACCGGCTTGATGTCGTCCGTCTCGACCATCACGCTGACAAACCAGCGGTCGGCCTCGCGGGAGACCGTGACACGCTTCAGCTTGCCGGTGAACCGAATTGCCTCGCGCATCCGCACCCAACCGATCACCGGCAGCTTAATCCTTTTGCCGTCGGCGCGGAACGTTCCGGCCTCGTTGGCGGCGCAGAAGCTGTCATGCCCGCCCTTCTTCTTGAATCGGGGATAGCGTCCGCGCTTCTCGAAGAACGACCGAAAGCCCGCGCCAAGGTCGATAATCGCCTCCTGCGCCGCGCACTTCGTCACGTCGAACATCCACGGGAATTGTTCGCGCTTGAGGCTGTTCAACTGGCGGCGAAGAGAGGCGTCCGTTGGCTGTGGCAGGCTTTGGTCATCCTTGCGCGCTGCATATTGCCGCCGCCACTCCGCCAGCGCCCAGTTCCAAGCAAAGCGCGCCACGCCAGATGCGCGGGCGAAATAGGTTCGCTGGGCGTTCGTCGGGTCCAGGGCAATCCGGTGGGCGATCAGCATTGCGACGCCTCCACCGCCTGCTTCACGCCATCCAGCAGCTTCTGGTTCTTGTGCGAGCGCGCGCCGTAAAGCCGGGCGGAGAACACGGTGATGATCTCCAGCACGTCTTTCGCAAGGTCTTCCTCGAAGGTCGTGTCCTCGCCCTGATTGATGATGACCACCTCGACGTTCTTGGCCTCACAGATGGCAAAGACAAGTTCCGCGCCGAAGCGCAGCAGCCGGTCCTTGTGGGAGATTACAAGCCGCCCGACGGAGCCGTCGATGATCGCCGCCAGCAACTTTTTAAGGCCTTTTTTGTGGTAATTCATGCCGGAGCCAAGGTCGGCAATGACCTCGAACGTCCAGCCCTGCCGTGCGCAATACAGTTCAAGAACCTGCTTCTGACGTTCGAGGTCGTCCTTCTGGTCGTGACTGGAGACGCGCGCATAGGCGATGGTCTTGCGCATGGCTCCACGATCGGCCCGGAATTGTTCAGGCCGCAGCTTGGCCAAATCGTAGCGCCGATGTCCGCCGGGCGTATGCTCGGCGCTCAGGTGCCCTTCGGCCTCCCATCGGCGCAGCGTCGTGATCGACACACCCAGCGCCGCCGCCGCCTCGCCTATGCCAACAAACCTTTCCATATTGATGGTATTTACATAGATTTAGATAGATTGCAAGAGAACTGTTAAAACCCCTGGACCTTGCGATGGCCTGGACGGGTCTGTTTCTTCGCTGTTTTTAGAAAAGAACCTGGGAATGGGATTCCCCGAAACCGCCATTGACAGCGGAGCGCTCCGACGACTCGGCAAGCGCGAGAGGGACGAGGGATGTCTATAAGAGGAGTCAGGACGTTTGGACGTGGTCGTGGCTCCGCTCGTCCTCTTGGTTGGCGACGGTCCCAACGGAAGGCGCGCGGAATGCATCTCGCGCGCTGCGCCGTACCGGTCGTGAAGGCTGTCCCGAGGAAGAAAGTGGCTGCCGCGCTAGGACTCGAACCTAGAACACCCAGATCCAGAGTCTGGTGTGCTACCAATTGCACCACGCGGCAGTGAGGCTGCTCTTGGATTTTGTAGGCGAAAACCGTTCCGATGGCAAGGGCCGGAGAGGCGTTTAGGCGAAGTAACGCCAGTTGAGATCCGGGAAGAGGTTGTCTCGCCATTCGCATTCGTCGAGGAAGGCGAAGTCGGGGGAATGATCCTCGAGCTGGCCGCAGAGGGTGTTGAGCCGGAAAAGGTGGGTTTCGGTGCGGCGCCTCGCGTAGGCCGAGGCGGAGCCGGTCTTCATGAGAAAGGCCCAGTCGCTCGCTTGAGCCAAGAGAAGCTCGCGGGCGGCTTGGCGGAGGAGCCGCTGAGGCGGCCTGCGGTGGGAGGCATAGCGCTTGGCCTGGGTAACCAGGCGGCGGGCGCCCCCATGGAGCTGGGGGTAGATCCAATCGTTCTCCCCGCCGAGCCAGACCTCGGAGTGGCCTCGCCATCCCCAGGAGGAGGCGGCGGGGCGGGCCAGCTGCTGGGTCGGGTGGCGCTCCAGGTACTCGCTGGGGGTGATCGGGGAGAGGGCCATGGGATCCCCCGCCATTCCCCGAAAGAGGAAGTCGAGGAACTGGGGTCCCTCGTACCACCAGTGGCCGAAGAGCTCGGCATCGTAGGGGGAGAGTACGATCGGGGGAAGGCCGAAGCCCTGCTCCCGGAGGGAGGCGACCTGGTTCCGACGCTTGGACAAGAAGTCCTCGGCATGGAGGGCCGCCTTGGCTCGGGCTGCTTCCGGGGAGTAGGGCTCCTTGTCCGGGGAGCTCCCCGTAATCCGATAGTATTTCATCCCGAGAAACTTTCGCTCCCCGGTCGGAAGGATGTAGGGGCGCAGATAGTCGTAGTCGAGCTCGAAGCCGATGTCCCGGTAGAACTCGCGGTAATCGAAGTCGCCCGGGTAGCCCTCGGAAGCGCTCCAGACCTCGCGGCTCGAGTCGACGTCGCGGGCGAAGGCCGCAGGGCCCCAGGGAGTGTAGACCGGTGCGAAGAAGCCCAGTTGGGGGCGGGGGTCGGCAAAGAGGAGGCCGTGGCTATCGACGACAAACCAGCGGATCTCGGCTTCCTGGAGGTAGGTCTCGACACCCGGATAGTACGCGCATTCGGGAAGCCAGAAGCCCTTGGGACCCCTTCCGAAGAGCGCTTGGTGGGAGTCGCGGGCGATGAGGACCTGGGCGCGGACCGCTTCGGGGGTTTCGGAGAGGAGCGGAAGATAGCCATGGGTCGCCCCGCAACTGATGAGCTCGAGCTTCCCCGTCTGGGCGATCCGCCGGAAGGCCCCCAGGAGATCGGCCCGGTAGCGGTCGACGTAGGCCTCATGGGTCTCCTCAAGCTTGATCCGGTAGAAGCGGGCCAGATGGTGGAAGGGGGGAGAGAAGAGCGTGCGGTCCGACTCGCGGCAGGCCAGCTCGAGCAGCCGCTCGAGGTGAGTCGTGTAGCGCCTCTGGAGAAGGGGATCCCCCAGCATGGCGCAGAGGGTAGGGGAGAGGGAGAGGGTCAGACGAAAGTCAATCCCGTCCCGGAGAAGCCCCTCGAGAACCGAGAGGAGGGGGAGGTAGCATTCGCTGATGGCTTCGAAGAGCCAGTCCTCCTCGAAGAACTCCTCATGCTCGGGATGCCGGACGAAGGGCAGATGCCCGTGCAGAAGAATCGCTAGGTAGCCTCGAGGTTCCACGGCGCGATTCCATCCTCGGTCGTTTCCGCGCTCCTGTTTTGCGAAGCTTCAGCCGGCGATGCGGCCCAGAGGCTCCGGCGGGAGAGGTGGCTGTGCCGTGGCATCGACCTTTCCTTGATATTGGCTCTGTCGGAGGAAGGAGAGGGTCGCGCTGCGGGTCTCCACCTTGTCGGGCGACACGGCCTCGATCGGGATGCGGAAGTTCCCGTCCGGCAGGAGGAAGTGGTACCGGAAGGTCCCGTCGGGCTGCAGCGTGATCGGCTGGCCGAGGACGGCGACCTGCGCTTGGGGATCGGTTCCCCCGTAGAGGATGAGCTCCGCGTTGACATGGAGGAAAAAGCCTCGCTCCCGTCCGACTCCGGGAGGAACAGCCCAGGCGGCGCCCATGGGGCTGGAGACCCAGGACGCGGGCCAGGCGAAGCTTCCCGGCCAGCCCATCCAGGAGCTGGGCCACGCGGGAACTGCTGAACCCGGCCAAGCGGCAAGCGAGGCTGGCCAGGGGAAAGAACCGGGCCAGGAGAAGAGGCCGAAGCTCGATGGGCTGCCCCCAAAGCTGCCGGCTGCCTGTCCCTCGGCCCAGGAGCCTGTCCACCGGGAGAAGAGATCGGGCGCGGCGGGGGGGAGGCCTTCCTGGGGTTCGCCCTGGACTCGAGCCAGGGTCTCGGCGAGCTGCTCCCCCGGATGGGTGACGGGGAGGAGCTCTCGGGCCAGCTGACGGAAAGGAACCCCCGGCGGAAGGGTCACCAGAGTGCAATCGGTGCGTTCGGAAGGCGCGAAGCGAGGCAGCGCGACCGGTTGGGATGAGCCCAGCGGGAGGAAGGTTCGCCGGGTTCCCTGGGTCTGGTAGGTGCCCAGCTCGACCGAGAAGGACTCTCCCTCTTCGGGGAGGGAAAAGTACCAGTTGCGGCAACCGGGGGGAAGAGCATGCTCCTCGCGGAGGCTCCCGTCGGCTCGGTGGAGGCGGAGCAGGAGGCAGCCGTCGTCGGCCGCCCGGGCAGCTTGCGCGAGGCGCTCCTCGGGCCAATTCCAGTAGGCGAAGAGAGAGTTCGGCCCGCGGGGAGCCAGGAAGAGCCGAAGGGCGTCCGATCCGGCTGCGGGTGCCAAGAAACCTTGGGAAGGTGGGTCGATCGATACGGAGCTCGCCCGCTCCGCTGCCGCGCCCATCGCCGGTTCGAGCGCGAGGGTAGGATCGACGGGAGGCTCGGAGGTGGGCCTTTTGCGCCCGCCGCGGGTCCGCTTGCCGCTGGCGAAAGGTCGAGACCGAGAGGACGGACGGGGGGTTGGCGTGCGCGAGGTCATGGCGTTCTCATCCTACTTGCTCCACGGATCCCGCGGCAGCCGCGATTCCTTCCCTCCTGCCGCCGCGACTTTCCCGCGGGCTTCCGGGTGGCGAAATCACACGAACTCCGGATCCGCCGGAAATCCTATCCCATTTCCCAAACCGCCCCGATCTTAGCGGAATCCAATCGGCTCGACCAGCGGGAAGTCGAGGAAATCCTCCGTGGGCGGCAGGAGGGGCTCGCGGGCAGCGCCCCTTGACCAGTGGCTCCAAGGAGGCTAGGCTTCCCGCTAACGGTGTTGATTCGGCGGCTGCTATTTGCCCTTCTTCTTCTCGGGATGGTGCCTGGGCGGCTCTACGCTCCGCTTGTCTGGCGGCCGGGAGAGGGCTGGACCGACGAGAGCACGGGAGCCGGGCTATCGGCTTCGAGCTCGCGCGACCAGCTCGCACTAGGGAAGAAGTTATTTGACGCCAAGGACTACGATCACGCCCTGCAAGCATATACCGTCCTGGTGCGCCGCTGGCCCTACTCCTTCTTTGCTCCCGAGGCACAGTTCCGGATGGCCGAATGCTTGGAAAAGCGGGGTGACTTTCTTAAAGCCGACAAAGCCTACGACAAGATGATCCAAAAGTATCCGGCGAGCTCCTTTTTTGAGCAGGCGCTCGAGCGGAAGCTGGCCATCGGCAATCTTTACCTGGCGGGCGAGCCGCAGCGGCTGCTCGGGGTGCCCTTCGGACCCTCCATGAAGATCGCGGTCGGGATCTACGAATCGATCATCCGTGCCGCTCCCTATGGCCGACTGGCCCCGATCGCGGAGTTTCAACTCGGGCTGGCGAGGACCAACGAGAAGAACTACTCGGCGGCGATTGCGGCCTTCAGCCGGATCCTCGACAAGTACCCGACCTCGGAGCTGGCCGACGACGCCCAATACCAGCTGGGCTACACCTGGTACGTTTCCGCCCTGGCCACGGCCTACGACCAGAGCTCGGGGGAGAAGGCGATGGAAGCGTTCGAAGATTATATCGTCCGCTATCCGCTGGGAGACAAGGTGGCGGCCGCACGGGAGCATCTCGCCCTGCTGAAGAAGCGGGCCACGCTCGGCAGCTTCAATATCGCCACCTTTTACGAGAAGACGAAGAACTACAAGGCCGCTTTCATCTATTACAGCGACGTGATCCGGCAGAACCCCGAGTCCGAGCAGGGAAGGATCGCGGAGCAGAAGCTGAAGCTGCTCCGTCCCATGGTGGCAAAGGACCTCGGCCTGCCTTCCACCGGGACCGCGGATGCTGGCTCCCCAGAGGGAGTCTCATCTCTTCCGGCGGCGCCAGGAGCTCCTGGCGGAGGCACAGGAGCGAGCGGTCCGTGAGGGGTGGGTCGAAAGCGCCAGGGATCGGACGCTCCTGGCTGCTTCTGCTCTTGCTCCTCACCGCTCTGACGGGCTGCTCCGGGGGCTACCGTCTTGGCACGATCGGCGGCAAGCAGATGCACGGACTTCGCACTATCTGGATCCCGACGGTGCGCAACAAGACGATCGTCCCCCAGCTCCAATCGATGGTCACCAACGAGATCATCCAGGCCTTCGACACCGATGGAAGCCTGCGCACGGTCGGCCCTGGGGAGGCGGATGCGGAGCTCGACGTCACTCTGACCGATTTTGCCCGGATTCCCATCCGTCCAGAGCTGCTCGACCCGCTCACGACCGCCGAATACCGGTTCGTCCTCATCGGGAGCGCGACGCTCGTGAACCGGAAGCTCGGGCGCAAGACGCTCAACGGGGTGGGGGTCTCGGGATCGAGCTTCTACTTTACCCAGATCAACATGCCGGAGGCCCAGCGGCAGGTGATGCCCTGGGTGGCTCAGGACTTCGCCAAGCGGGTGGTGACGCTAGTCACGGAGGGGTGGTAGCTGCCCCGGCTCCGGCAAGGGAAGGAACGCGTAGGGTCCGAAGCGGAGCGTCCGCGGCAGAAGGGAGGAGAGCCACCGTTTGGCTGTGCCGATGGCGCAGACGAGCGAGTCTCCCCAGGCGAGGCGGGCGGTAATCGCGGCGGAGAGCGTGCAGCCGGTCCCGTGGGGATTCGCTCCCGGGACGCGCGGAGCGGCAAAAGACCGGAGGACCCCGCCTTCGGCGAGGACATCGACCGCCGACTCTCCTGGGAGATGACCGCCCTTGAGGAGGAAGGGAACCCCGAACCGCTCCGCGAGCGCCAGGGCCGCGTCGGCGAGATCGCCCGGGGATTGGAGCGGCTGTCCCAGCAGAAGCTCCGCTTCGCCCAGGTTCGGGGTCACCAGCCGGGCGAGCGGGAAGAGGGATTCGCCGAGAGCGGCGAGGGTGTCTCGGGCGGAAAGAGGGTCGCCGCAGGAAGCAAAGAGCACGGGATCGACCACCAGCGGCAAGCCGGAGCCGAGATTGGAGAGGCGGGCCGCCGCTTCTCGCACGATTTCGGGACGGTAGAGCATGCCTGTTTTGACGGCGGCGACCGGGAGTGCGTCGAAGACGGCCGCGATTTGGCTGCCGACCAGGGAGGGAGTGACGGCGGAAATCGCCAGCACCCTGCCGGGATGCTCGGCGACGATCGCGGTGATCGCGGTGGCCCCATAGGTGTGAAAGGCGGAGAAGGCCTTGAGATCGGCTTGAATGCCGGCTCCGGCGCTCGAGTCAGAGCCAGCGATCGTCAGCGCCACGGGAAGAGAGCCGGGAGGGTAAGAGTTCATCCGGGGACCTTGCCAAAGGAGAAAAACGGATCTAGTCTATGTACGTTTGGCTTCTCTCGGACAGAGAAATGAAAGCCTCTTCCACCCCGCAAACCGTCCCTGGATTGGAGGTCAAGATCGAGCAGCTCCGTTTTCGTACGGCGTCGGAGGAGGGAGGCGATCGCCCGCTCGTCTGTCAATATTACCTCAGCATCCGTAACGGGAGTGACCGGACCATCCGGCTCCAGGGGAGAAAATGGGTTCTGACCGAGCAGGAGACCGGGGAAAAGGTGGTGATCGAGGGCGAAGGGATCGTCGGATCGTTTCCCGAGCTCCCCCCCGGCGGAAAATTCCGCTACTCGAGCTATCATCTCTATCGCCGGACCACGATGGCCGAAGGGGCCTACTTCGGCCGAGACGATGGCGGGAGGTCCATCGTCGTCGGCGTTCCACCGTTTCGCATGACCGTCGGTGCGGCGGGAGAGGCCGACCAGGCGCTTTTCTGAAAAGCGGAGCGCTCTTCGCTTCGCCTGCGGGAAAATTCGTTGCGTCCTTGGGGCAATCGCCTATCCTGTAGAGCAGAGTTCTCAATAACGAGACGGAAACAAAGAAGTTCTGCGCGTGGAAGAGGAAATCGCCGCTGGGTCAGAGGATCGCTCCTCCCGGATGGGGCCGGGGAAACGATCGATCGGCTCCGCGGGAAAATCAGCTTCCATTTTCCAGGCGCTCAGCGACGCCGCCCATGCGGCGCTCCTCTGTATCCATTGGCTGCGGAGCAGCCAGAGCGCTCTTCGCTTCATTCGGCCTTCGGCTTCCGCCGGTCTGTCCGCGTCCGCTCGGAAGGGCGGATTGCTGCCGGTCGAGAAGGGAAGCCCTCGAGAGAGAACCGGGTGTGCGAACCAAACGAAACAACCAGGAAGAGACCCATTCCGGCTCCTTGCTCCGATCGGGCATCCGGATCAGGAGTCCTTCCACCAACGGACAGTTCATCATGAGTCAGGATCCTTCATCATCCAGAAACTTCGGGCGTTATCGCAGGCGAGACCCACGGTCCAGAAGGCGAGGAGGCCGGGAAAGGCCGCCGGAGCCGCCGCGCGAGCTCTCCTTCGGCGAGAAAGTCCAGGCCTTTTTCCAAGGGCTTTTCGGCAAGCGGCAGCAACCGCCGCCACCTCCAGCCCGTCTTGGGGCGGTGCGGGAGCGCGAGCGGGATCGCGAGCCGCGGAAGGTCGCCAGCCCGCCGCCGAAGAGCGAGGCGCCGATGTTCGAATCGGTGGTCGAGCCCTCCACGCCCAGGCTCTATGTCGGG
>JAQTUK010000084.1 GCA_028710285.1 Methylacidiphilaceae bacterium
ATGTGCATAAAGCGATTGGGAAAGATGTCGTCCGAAAGCTCGCTGCGGCCGGGAACGGTCGCGGCCAACGCGCAAAACTGTGCCTGCATGTCGGTCGGGAAGCCCGGATAGGTGCCCGTCCTTAGCCGGAACGGACGCAAAGGATCGGTCGCCCGCACGCGAAGACCCTTCTTCTCCACCTCCACGGAGACCCCGGCTTCCCGCAACGCGGAGAGCGTGCTCTGCATATGCTCGGCCGGAGCCTCTTCGAGCCATACGTCGCCTCTGGTGATCGCCGCCGCCACCGCAAAGGTTCCCGCCTCGATTCGATCCGAGACGACCGTGTGCTCCGCACCATGGAGTTGATCGACCCCTTCGATCTCCAGGCGCCCTGTACCTTCTCCCCGAATCCGTGCTCCCATGGAGCGGAGGAAGGTCGCCAGATCGCTCACTTCGGGTTCGGAGGCGGCGTGCTCGATGAGGGTGGTTCCGCGCGCAAGGGACGCGGCCATCATTACATTGTCCGTTCCCAGAACCGTCGACCCGTGAGGGCCTTGAAGGGAAAGCCGAGATCCCACGAGGCCGTGGGTTTCGGCGACGACGTATCCCTTCGCAAGGGTGATCCGGCTCCCCAGCGCTTCCAGTCCCCGGAGATGGAGATCGATCGGACGGTCGCCGATCACGCATCCTCCGGGCAGGGAAACTTTGGTTCGACCGCAACGGGCGAGGAGCGGGCCAAGGACGCAAACCGAGGCGCGCATCCGGCGGACTAAATCGTACGGCGCTTCCCACGCGATCTTCCGTGCCTCCACGACCACTGTACCATGGGAAAACGACACCTCCGCGCCGAGATAGCGCAAGATGTCGAGCATGGTGCGGATGTCGCTCAGATCCGGCACTCGATGGAGAACGCACCGCTCCCGCGTCAGGAGAGTCGCGGCAAGAATGGGAAGGGAGGAGTTTTTGGAACCGCTGATGGGAATGGATCCCCGAAGAGGGTTTCCTCCACGAATGGCAAATTTATCCATCAGATTCCCCGACGACGATGCGATCCATCCCCGAAAGGTCTTGTAGCGACCTCGATCGGGGAAATCCAGCTTCCTCGAGAAGTTCGCGCACCGGATCGGCCTGATGGTCGCCCACCTCCAGCGCGAGCGCGCGGCAACGCCCGGCCGCCTGGGTGATCAGCGAGCGGATGAGAAGCAATCCATCGGGGCCCCCGTCCAGCGCCTTGCGGGGCTCATGTTGTACATTTTTCGGCAGTTGAGCCAGAGCGCTCGTCGGAATATAGGGAAGATTGGCGACGATCAAGGCAAATGCCGCTTCCGGCATGGGCCTCAGCAGGTCCGCTCGATAAAGGGAAAGATTCGCCAAGCCCTGCGCGTTGGTCTCGGCAACGGCGAGGGCGGACGGATCGATGTCCGAGCCGTAGACATGGCGTCCGGGTGCTCTGCGCGCGAGAGAGACGGCCAGGGCTCCACAACCGGTCCCGACGTCGAGAATCGGGCCGGGAGGAAGGATCTCCACGAGTCGGGTGGCGACCTCCCACAAGAGCTCGGTCTCGGGTCGAGGGATGAGCGTAGCGGGCGTAACTCGGAAGCGCTGACCGGCAAATTCGACAGATCCCAGCACGTAGGCGAGAGGTTCACCCTCCGCGCAACGAGCGGTCCATGTTTCGACTCGGCGGAGGCAGTCGGGAGGGAGCGGCTCGTCTGGCTCCGTATAGAGCGAGAGCGGGGGGACCTGGAGCGCTTCCGCCAAGAGCCATTGCGCCGTGCTACGGGGAGATTCGGCAGCAGCCCGGGTCAGCCGGTCAATCGTCTGACGCAGTAGTCCGAGCCGGGTCACGATGCTGCGCGAGGGGAAGGAGCGGCCGCCTCCTCCACGGCAAGGCGCGCTTCCATCTCCTTCTCCGCTAAGACTTCGAGGAGCGGTTCGATATTCCCTTCCAAAACGGAAGCCAAGCCATGGAAGGTCACCGGGATTCGGTGGTCGGTAACTCGATCCTGCGGAAAATTGTAGGTGCGGATTTTCTCATGACGGTCTCCGCTGCCGATGAGACTTCGTCGTTCCGAAGAGAGGCGCGCCCGCTCTTCCTGCTGTCTTTGCGCGAGGAGTCGAGTCCGCAGAATCGTGATCGCCTTTTCTCGATTCTTGATCTGCGATCGGCCCTCCTGGCAGCGGACGATCAGCCCGGTGGGAATGTGGAGAACTTGGACGGCGGAATCGGTGGTGTTGACCCCCTGACCTCCGGGACCTCCTGCTCGACAGACCTCAATTCTGAGCTCCTCCGGCTTGAGGACGACGTCGACTTCCTCTGCCTCCGGTAGGACGGCCACCGTCGCCGTCGATGTGTGAACCCGTCCTTGCGATTCGGTGGCCGGAACCCGTTGAACCCTGTGTACTCCGCTTTCGAAGCGGAGCTGGCGGTAGGCTCCTTCGCCCGAGATCTCCGCGATGATCTCCTTTAGGCCTCCTAGCTCGCTGGGAGCAAGACTGATGGGAGCAAGCCGCCAGCCACGCTTTTCCGCATAGCGGCTGTACATGCGGTAGAGGTCCGCCGCGAAGAGAGCGGCTTCGTCCCCGCCTGTGCCCGCTCGAATTTCCAGCATGGTGTCCCGAGACTCGTTTTCGTCTCCCGGCAAGACCGCCAATAAAAGTTGCCGATGTGCGTCCCGCACCGCTTGTCGCGCTTGGACCAGTTCCTCCTCCGCCAGTTGGTGAATCTCGGGATCTTCCGATTCCTGGAGCAGGGCTTCGAGCGACGTGACCTTCTCCTGAGCGGAGACCCAAAGCCCATGCTGCGCGAAAACCTCCTTCAAGCGGGCATGCTCGCGGGTGAGCTCAGCGGCCCGCCCAGGCTGGGCATAGATCTCGCCTTGGGAGAGGATCTGCTCGAGCTCGTGGTATCGCTCGCGCAGATGAGAGACGTAGCCGCTCAGGTCCATAGAGAAGCCCGACAAGGAATGAGCCTGCGTCTTTGCGCTCGTTCAGGAGCGGAAGCAAGGACGATGTGGCGAGCGGACGCTATTTCTTGATCTTCTTGGCCGTTTTGGAAGCGCTTGCTGCCATGTCCGGCATCTTGTTTCCAAAGCGGCGCATGAACTTTTCCACCCTTCCCGCCGTGTCTACGAGCTTCTGCTGTCCCGTAAAGAGGGGATGGCAGGAAGAGCAGATTCCCAGCCGAAGCCGGTTCTTGGTGGATCGAGTATGATAAACGGCCCCGCAGGCGCAGGTCATCGTGGTCTCCCCATACTCGGGGTGGATAGTTGCCTTCATGGTACGATCTTGTCTTTCTATTCGAACTTTGCCACGACCAGGGAAGCGTTGTGTCCGCCGAAGCCGAAGGAGTTGCTCATCGCCACCCGCAGCGCGCTTTCTCTTGCCTGGTGAGGAACATGGTGAAGATTGCACGCCGGGTCCGGATTGTCCAGGTTGATTGTCGGAGGGATCAGTTGGTCCGCCAAGGCTTGCAGGCAGAGGATGAGCTCCACCGCTCCGGCGGCTCCCAGGCAGTGTCCGGTCATCGACTTGGTGGCGCTGACGGGGACATTCTTCGTGTGAGGGCCAAAGACACTCTGGATGGCCAGGGCTTCGCAGAGATCGCCTTGCTGGGTCGAGGTTGCGTGGGCGTTGATGTAGTCGATCTCCTCCGGACTTTTCCCGGCGCGCTTGAGTGCGGCGATCATCGCTCGCGCGGCGCAGCGCCCGTTGGGATCAGGGGCGGTGATATGAGAAGCATCGGCGGAAAGCCCGTAGCCGATGATCTCTCCCAGGATTGGAGCGCCCCGTTTCTTGGCGTGCTCGAGCTCCTCCAGCACCACGATTCCCGCTCCCTCGCTCAAGACGAAGCCGTCTCGGTCCCGATCGAACGGCCGGGACGCCTTTTGCGGATCGTCATTGCGAAGGCTCAGGGCCTTCAGGTTGGACAACCCGGAGAACCCCAGTGGAACGACCGCAGCCTCGCGTCCGCCGGCGAGGATGACTTCCGCCTCGTGATCGCGGATCAGGCGCCAGGCTTCCCCGATGCAATGAGCCGCCGTTGCGCAGGCGGTGACCACGCAAAAATTCGGTCCCTGGCAACCGAACTCGATCGCAATCATTCCCGAAGCCATGTTGGTGATCATCATCGGGATCATGAGAGGCGACGTCCGCTTGGGGCCCTTTTGCAGCAGCACGGTGTGCTGATCCTCAAGGGTTTTCAGCCCTCCGATACCCGAGCCGACGATCACTCCGATCCGGGAGGGGTCATCGTTTTCGATGACCAGCCCCGAGCGGCGCACCGCCTCCTTGGCGGCCGTCATCGCCAGTTGAGAATACCGGTCGGCCCGCCGAGCTTCCTTCGGATTTCGAAATGCCTGACTCAGGTCGAGGCCGCGAACTTCGCCCGCGATAAGGCAGTCGTAGCCCGTCGTATCGAAGGCCGTCACGCGGCCGATGCCACTTCGGCCGTTTCGCACGCTTTCCCAGAGGGAGCCTGCGTCGCTGCCGTTCGGAGCCACGGCCCCGAACCCTGTAACCACGACCCGGCGCGTCATGCGAGAAACGGGAGCCGGGAACCCAAGGAGAGCCGATCGGAATCGCGAGGGAGGATCACGGTCTTAGCTTTCTTCCTCCACGTGCTCTTCAATGTATCGGATGACGTCGCCCACGGTTTGCAGCTTTTCCGCCTCTTCGTCCGGAACTTCGACGTTAAATTCTTCCTCAAAGGCCATGACCAGCTCCACCGTGTCCAGGGAGTCGGCCCCGAGATCCTCGATAAACTTGGCCTTGGCCGTCACCTGCTCCGGATTGACGCCGAGCTGTTCGACAATCATTTCTTTTACGCGTTCTTCGATCGATTTCTTCTCTGCCATAATATCCAGTCTCCTTCGAGTTCGAGGCTAGTTAGGAACGGAATCGTGATTTGGCAACCAAAAAGTCACCGGAATGGCGGGAAACCAGATTCTCCATCCAAGATCCTCCAGGTGACAGAGCCCATTGCGGGCCGGTCTCTTCTTCCCTTTCCATTGTCATTCACGCGCCATCCTCTCGTCGCTATTTCCGAGGGCCGGGTCAAGCCAGAAGCCCGCCATCGACGACGAAAACCTGCCCGGTGATGTAATTCGATTCGGGCCCGCAGAGGAAGGCGACGAGTCCGGCTACCTCCTCGGCCTGGCCGAAGCGTCTCAGCGGGATCTCTTCAAGCAGCTTGGCGCGGGCCTTCTCGGGCAGGTTCCTGGTCATGTCGGTCTCGATGAAGCCGGGGCAGACGGCATTGGCGGTAATGCCTCGGGAAGCAAGCTCTCGAGCGATGGACTTGGTCAAGCCGATCAATCCCGCCTTCGACGAGGAGTAATTGGCTTGTCCTGGATTTCCCATGAGGCCCGACACCGATGATATATTTACGATTTTTCCGGTACGGCGTTCGAGAAAGTGACGGCTATAGGCACGGATCCATAAGAAGGCACCCTTGAGATTGGTGTCCAGGACTAGATCCCAGTCCTCGTCGGACATCCGGACGGCCAGCCCGTCCCGGGTGATTCCTGCGTTGTTCACCAGGATATCCACCTGTCCGAAATCACGGAGAATGCTTCGGCTCGTTTCGTCTACCGCTTGCGTGAGGCGGACGTCCGTTCCATAACCCTTCGCCTTCCCTCCGAAGCCGATGATTTCCGCCGCCGTTGCTTCCGCATCCGATGCCTTGCGGCTGACACAGGCGACGGCCGCCCCCATCTGCCCCAGTCGGAGGGCAATGGCTTTGCCGATGCCGCGGCTGGCGCCGGTCACGACGGCGACCTTGCTACGGAGTAAGTTCGTGCTCATGAGATTGTAGATCCTGAACGGTTGCCAGGGCGATTCCGTTGGCCTGGGGGTCGATCCGGCGCAGCAAGCCGACGAGAATCGGGCGAGGGCCGAGTTCGACGAACTGATGAATGCGGCAATCGAGCATTCTCCGGATGCAATCCTCCCACCGTACGGAGCCCGTCACCTGGTCGGCCAGGCTTCGGCGGATCTCCTCCCGTTCCTGCAAGGGTCGCCCCAGGTAATTCGAATAGACGGGGACACGCGGAATTTCCAGGGGAAAGTCTTGGAGAAAGGTTTCCAACTCCTCGGCCGCCTTACGCATGAGTCGGGAATGAAACGCCCCCGAAACATCCAAGGGGACGACCTTGCGCACATTCCGTTTGCGGGCCAGTTCCGGGACGAGACTCAACCCTTGGCGCGTTCCGGAGAGCACGATTTGCCCGGGCGCATTGTAGTTGGCGATATCCACCCCGGCCTCGCGGGTGATCTCCTCCGCCGCGTTTCGATCTGCCCCGATCAGGGCGACCATGGAGCCGGGAAAGTCCCCCGCGGCCTTTTGGATCGCCGCGGCTCGTGTTCGCACCAGCCGGAGCCCATCGTGGAAAGAAAAGGTACCCGCTACGGCGTGGGCCGTGATCTCGCCTAAGGAAAGCCCGGCGACCGCGGAAAACGGGAAAGCCGGGAGGCGTTTGAGGAGGAAGGTGAAGAGCGCAAAGCCATGGACGAAAAGAGCGGGCTGAGCGGCGATGGTTTCCGTCAAGGCTTCCGCAGGGCCGGCAAAGCTCAGCGAACGGAGCGGCATCCGGAGCACCCGCTCCGCCTCCTCGTAAAGGCGGCGCACGTCGGGATCGATCTCGTACAGGTC
Source organism: Methylacidiphilaceae bacterium (assembly GCA_028710285.1). GTDB lineage: Bacteria > Verrucomicrobiota > Verrucomicrobiia > Methylacidiphilales > Methylacidiphilaceae > Methylacidimicrobium. Next base: position 6,632 of record JAQTUK010000084.1, read on the forward strand.
TTTCCCCATGCCCACCTCCTGGGCACCCTGGCCGTCAAAAAGAAGTGCTCTATGCGATTCCACCGAAGGGTCTTTCTCCTGGCGAGGATCGCCACCATTGCGATCCATGGGCCTCACGCCAAGCTTTTTCTTTTGCCAATCTCCGCTCCTTTGCGTCCTTGGCCGCTCGGAGGTCGATCAGGCTTTGCCCGCGGCTCTCCGCTTCCGGCTCACGCACGGCGTGCTTTCCCCATGCTTTCCAAGAGGGCGAGCAGGCCGGCCAGGAGCGCCTGCGGCCGCGGCGGGCAACCGGGAATCGTCAGGTCGACCGGAACGACGGCTCTTGCCGGTCCGACGCAGGCATAGCTTTCCGAAAAGAGACCGCCGGTAACGGCGCAATCTCCCACCGCCACTACCCATTTCGGGTCGGGGATCGCATGATAAGTGCGTTCGAGTGCTTCCCGCATGTTTCGTGTCACCGTGCCGCTAACCAGCAGGACGTCCGCGTGTCGGGGCGAGGCGACGAAGCGGAGCCCGAACCGTTCTAGATCGTAAAAGGGATTTTGCAGTGCGTGGAGCTCGAGCTCACAGCCGTTGCAGGAGCCCGCGTCGACGAGCCGGAGCGCGAGGCTTCGTCCGAGCCGGTACCTCGCTCCTTCCTCGACCCGGAGGCAGAGGTCTCGAACAATCGCTTCCTCGACGGGCGGAGGGGGCTCGGTGAGATCCGAGCCGATCAAGCCGAAAAGCGTGGGGCGGCGAGGACGGGGGGAAGAGGAGGCGCGGGATGGATCAGAGGTCATGGCCGGAATACGAGCAGTTGAAGGATTTATTGCAGAGCGGGAAGTCGGCGATGATGTTTCCATGAATCGCCGCTTCCAGCAGGGGCCATTGGAACCAGGACGGATCCCGGAAATGACAGCGTTCAACGCGGGCCCGCTCGTCGAGCCGGACCCAGGCGAAGATGTCCCCACGAAAACCTTCCACGAGCGCAACCCCTTCGCCGGGAACGACTCGCTCTTGCCGCAAGGGTCTTGAGGCGGGGCCTTCCGGTAGGCCGTCGCTGATCTGTTGAATGAGGCCGAGGCTCTGCTCGATTTCGCGGAGCCGAATGGAGATCCGGGCGTCGACGTCTCCCTCTTCCCGGACGGGAACGGAGAAGCGCAAGCTCGCATAGGGCGGATAGGCGAGATGGCAACGAGCATCGAAGAGTCGCCCGGAAGCCCGCCCGACGACCCCTCCGCAGGCGTATTGGCTTGCCAGAGCCCGGGGAAGCACCCCGGTGCCGACCACCCGATCTTGGAGCGAGGGAGTGGTCTCGTAAACGTGCAGGATCTCGGGAAGGGAGCCGGCGATCTCTTCGGAGATCCCGCGGAGCCGCCGGAGCGCCTCTCCCGAGGGTACGGTGCGTATTCCGCCGGGAACGATCTGATCCATCATGAGCCGGTGGCCAAAGCAGCCGTCGGCGGCGCGCAGCATCTTCTCCCGAAAAATGGCGCAAAAGGCGTGCATTCGGGCGAAAGCCGCATCGTTGCAGATCGCTCCGATGTCCCCGAGATGGTTGGCTACCCGCTCGATCTCGACACAGAGAGCGCGAAGCCAGTGCGCCAAGGGTGGGGCCTCGACGTCCGCCGCCGCTTCCACGGCTTGGGCGAAGGCGGAGGAGTAGGCGGCCGTCGTGTCGCCGGAGATGCGCGCAGCCAACTGGGCGGCATGCTCCACTTCCGCTCCGCGGAGCAATCCTTCGACTCCCCGATGGACGTAGCCAAGCCTCTCTTCTAGGCGGACGACGGTTTCTCCCGCCGCCGTGAAGCGAAAGTGGCCGGGCTCGATGATGCCTGCATGGACCGGGCCGACAGGAACTTGATGGAGCTCCTCCCCTTGCGCGGGAAGAAAAGGATAGGCGGTTGGCCCGCTCGAAGGAGAGGCTTTCCCCAAGGGGAAGCGGATTTCCCAGGCCCCGTGATCGAGCCAGGGTCGCGAATCGGGACTTTCTTCGGCTGTGAGTCCGAAGAGATCGTGGATGGCCCTCTCCAGGCGTAAGGCAGGAGGGTGCCGTCCGCCGACCGAGGGGAATCGCCCTTCGGGACAGGAGAGGCTCATCACCCCGGCCTCTCCGGTGGCCGCGTCGTGAAAGGAGAGTTGAACCCCGCTCGGCTCGCCCCAAAGAGCGAGGAGAGAAGAGCCCCCTGCGGCGAGGACTTCGCTTGCCGTCAGCCAGAGGGAAGCATCGACAGTCGCCCGAGGCCAAGGCCGATGGCGCTCGGCGGGGTCGCCTCGCCGCAAGAGTTCGGGCAGCGATGGGCGGGTGCCCGGCGGCGACGCATCAGAATCTTGGGAAGCGTCAGGAAGGCCTCGCGGAGAAGAATTGGGCATGGCGAAAGGGGGTGCTACCGGAGGAGCTGCGCCGTTTGACGGAACCAGCCGACCACGGCAGATGGGAGAAAAATGCCGGCAGCCAACACGGCGAGGATATGGATCAGAAACGGCAGGGGGATCACTCGGATCGGTTCTTGGCGGCCGCTGGGCTTGCCCAAGGCCATGCCGGAAACGCGGAGCAGGAGCCCCGAGAAGGCGACGAGAAGGCCGAGAAGAAAGAGAAGGATCATCCACGGATGGGTGGAAAAACCGCTGCTGACGATCAGGAATTCGCTCAGGAAGATCCCGAAAGGAGGCATCCCGATGATCGCCAGGGTTCCGGCGAGGAGCCCCCATCCGAGAAAAGGGTGGCTTTCGGTAAGCCCCCGGATATCCGCGATTTTTTGCGAGCCCTTGGCTTGGGAAATGTGACCGACCATGAAAAAGATCCCGGACTTGGTGAGGCTATGGAGGGCCATGTGGAGCAGCCCGGCAAAGTTGGCGAGCGGATTCCCCAACCCAAAGGCAAAAGTAATGATGCCCATGTGCTCGATTGACGAATAGCCGAAGAGCCTCTTGATATCGCGGCGACGGTAGAGCATGAACGCCGCGAAGAGAACGGTGGCCAGGCCCATGGTGATCAGGATCGGTCCCGTGGGAAGGACGTGGGGGTTGCCCGCCAGGAGCATCTTGAATCGAATCACGGAGTAGAGCGCGACGTTCAGCAGCAGGCCCGAAAGCACTGCGGAGATCGGAGTCGGCCCTTCCGCGTGGGCGTCGGGCAGCCACGCGTGAAGCGGAAAGAGGCCAACCTTGGTTCCATATCCCAAGAGCACGAAAAGAAAGGCGAGATTGAGCAGCGACGGATCGAGTGTCGCCGCATGACGAAAAAGGGAGCTCCAGCGCATCGCCTCCGCCCCTTCTCCAACCGCCTGGCGGGCCGCCATATAGGTCAGCGTCGTTCCGAAAAGCGCTAAGGCGATCGCAACGCTGCTCAGCATCATATACTTCCAGGAAGCCTCGATCGCTTCGGCAGTTCGATAGATCCCCACCATCAGAACCGTGGTGAGGGTAGCCGTCTCCACCGAAGCCCAGAGGACCCCGATATTGTTGGCAAAGAGGGCAAGCGTCATCCCGAAGAGGAGGAACTGATACATGGCATGGTAAAAGCGGAGGAGTCGTGGAGTGAGCCGGCCAATCTCGATTTCGTGCTCGATGTATCCCGCGCTGAAGAGGCTCGTGGTAAAGCCGACGAAGGCGTTGAGGACGAGGAAAACGACGTTGAGATCATCGACCATGAGATAGCGACCCGGTTCCTCCCTCGGGACCACAAGGAGGGAGAGAGCGAGGCAGAACGAGAGGAAGCACGCCAGGACGTTGATTCGCGCCGCCAGCCGCCAGTCCCGGAGGAACGTCAGGAAGAGAGCGGATGCCGCCGGGATCACGAGAGACCAGATGGTCGGATCGAAGGGGAGGCGGCTCATCGTCTTTCTCCGCGGAATCGGTCGACGACCAGGATGTCGATCGTGTCAAACCGCTCCCGGATTCGGAAAAGGAAGACGCCGATCACGATGAAGGCGATCAGCACCGCAAACGCCACGCTGATTTCCACGACCAGCGGCATTCCTTTGGCGCCGGCGGCGGCGAGAATCAGTCCGTTTTCCAAGGAC